>JAJUFT010000099.1 GCA_029263615.1 Alcaligenaceae bacterium
CCGGCCCCATGTAGAAACCACGTACCACCGGCCAGCTGACGTCATAACCCTGCTCCTTGGCCGTAGGGATCTGCTCGGTGATCGCACCGGGCAGACGCTCATCGGCCATGATCGCCAGAATGCGCAGATCACCACTTTCGATATGCGGCATGGAGTCGGAGATATCGGTGCTGGCAACGTGGATATGACCACCCAGCAGCGAGGTGGCCAGTTCACCACCGCCTTCCATCGCCACGTAGCGCAGTTTGCGCGGATCAACACCCGCAGCGCGGGCAATCAAGGCGGTCTGCATCCAGTCCTGGCTGCCAACCGTGCCACCGGAGCCGATCACCACTTTGCTCGGGTCGGTATTGAGCGCCTTGACCAGATCATCCAGGGTCTGGAACTCCGAGTCAGCGCGCACCGCAATGGCGCCATAGCTGGTGCCGAAGGCAGCCAGCCATTTCACCGCGGTTTCGTCATAACGGCCGAACTTGCCCTGGGCCAGGTTCAGCAGCGAGCCGCCGGAGAAGGCCACGATGGCGTTGGGGTCTGCCGGGCGCTGAGCGACGATGTGGTTGTAAGCCACCGCACCAATGCCACCGGGCATGTAAACGGTGCGCATCGGTTCCTTCATGATGTCGGTGCTGGCGAAACCGTTCAGAGCGACACGACAGGTGAGGTCGAAACCACCGCCGGGCTGAGCCGGTGCAATGCACTCGGGCTTGCTGGGCTGTTGTGCCTGGACTGCAGTCACGCCGGTGAACGTCATCAGGCCGGCCGCGACGACGGCCAGGGTCTTCTTGTAAAGCTTCATGGGATGTCCTCCGGAATCTTTGTCTATGGGTATGTTCCGGAACGTACGATATCCAACCGAAGCTTTCTCAATCCTTTCAGAAATATGAAAATGACCAGAATCTAGGGAAATCCCTCTATCTTTTATCTTTTATCTTATATAAGACTTGGGTTGGCAAGGGGAAGCTCACCTGCGCGACCAGCCCCGTGCCGTCGGGGGCCGTCTCGATGTGCATGTGGGCGTTGTTGATGTCGGCGATGGTCTGCACGATCGCCAGGCCCAGCCCCGAGCCATGCTGGGCGCGGCCGGCTTCACCGCGTCGGAAGCGGTGGCCGGCCAGGGCAATGTCTTCGGCCGACATGCCGGGGCCGTTGTCCTCCACCTGCAGCACGGCCCGGTCGTCCTGCGTGAAGACCGACACCGTGATGCGGGCCTGCGCGGGGCTGTACTTTATGGCATTGTTCACCATGTTGCTGAGGGCCTGATGCAGGAGCCAGCCGATGCCCTGAACCACGACGGGCGACTCGGGAAGGTCCAGGCCGAAATCCTGACGTTTCTCGCGGGCCGTGGCCAGGAAGTCATTGACAACCTCGCGGGCCACCTGGCACAGGTCGACGTCTTCCAGCGACTGGCCACTGCGCAGCTTGTCGGCCGCGTCGTGCACCCGGCCCAGCGCCATCATCTGGTTGGTCAGCTGGATCGTGTTGTTCAGCCGTTGCTGGATGGCTTCCAGCACCTCCTTCATCTCTTCCGTCTTGGCCAGCGACTTGGCATATTCCACCTGCATCATCAGCACCGAGAGTGGTGTGCGCAGCTGATGGGAGGTGTCATCCAGAAATTGTTGCTGGGTGGTCGTTTTGCGGGCGTACCGCTCCATGTGCAGGTTGATGGCGCGTATCAGCGGCCGCACTTCGCGCGGCAGGCTGGTTTCATCAATGGGCTGCAGGTTGCCGGAGGCGCGCTGATGGATGACCTCGCTGGTTTCTCGCAGGGGCCGCAGTGCCAGGATGGCACCGCCGGATACCAGCAGGACGAAGAGCAGCAGGAGGGCCACGTCCTTGCGGACGGTCTGCAGTAGCACACGTCGTATGAATTCGTCGCGCCCGGCGATGCTCTCGGCCACCTGAATGATGATGCGGCTGCCCAGCGGCGTCGCGAGGCGTTCTGACGAGGACAGCGCCATGGTGGCCAGACGCAGCGGCTCCCCGAAATACTCGCCGTTGTAGAAAACGGGGCGGCCGTCTTCCAGGTGCATTTCCTCAGGCAGGGGCAGCTCGGAATAGCCGATCTCCGACAGACCGTCTTCCGTGGAAACGCGGAAGTAGACGCGGCTGTCGGTGGCCAGTTCCATGAACTCGATCATGTAGAAGGGCTGCTCCATGGCCAGCCCCCCGCTTTCCGTATTCACATTGAGCGCGATGGACTGCAAAGCACCGGCCAGGGCGCGGTCGAATGCGGCATTCACACGGTCGGTCAGCTCTACACTGGAAATCCACAGTGAGAGCACGGAGGTCAGGACGATTGCCGGGATCAGAATCCACAGCAGGGTGGAGCGAATGCTGTTCAGCGCCATGCGGGCTCCGTGCAGGGCCGGGGGCAGCCGGCCACGAGACCTTTGCCACGCGTCCGGCGCGTGTGCCGTAGGAGCCGGTTACTGAGGCGCATCGTGGGCGGGCTCCAGACAGTAGCCAATGCCGCGCAGCGTGGTGATCTGCACATCGGAACTCTGCAGCTTCTTGCGCAGACGGTGAATGATCACTTCCACGGCTTCGACGCCAATGAGTTCGGCATCGCGGTCGGTCAGGCGGTCAAGGATGAACTGTTTGTTCACGGGTTCGCCGCTGCGCTGGATCAGGGTGCGCAGCACTTCGGCCTCGCGCGGCGTGACCGACAGCAGTGCGCCGTTGAGGGTGAAGCGGTGTGCAGCGGGGTCGTAGGCCAGGGAGCCACAGGCCAGGCGGGGTTTGTCGCGGCCACGGCTGCGGCGAATGAGGGCGTGCAGGCGGGCGACCAGTTCTTCAATGCGGAAGGGTTTGGGCAGGAAGTCGTCGGCGCCGGATTCCAGAGTGTCGACCCGGTCGGCAAGCGAATCGCGCGCCGTGAGGATGAGGATCGGCGTGCGATTGTCCTCGGATCGCAAACGATTCAGAACGGAATGACCGTCCATGCCGGGAATGCCCAGATCGAGGATGACGGCGTCGAACTCTTCGAGTTGCAGACGGCGATAGGCGACCAGACCGTCATTCGACCAATCGATCGAGAACCCTTTTTTTTCCAGGCTGCGGCTGAGCCAGAGTGCCAGTTCGGGCTCGTCTTCCACCAGCAGAATGCGCATGTCTTTCTCTTGAAGCCACCGGTTGAACAGAGGAATCTAGCGTAGCACGGTCGGGGGTCGGCCCATGCCTCGAACAGGGGGACCTGAGCCGGCAGCAGGCGGGATTATCGAAATGTTTGGAAACACGCTTAATATGGGGTCTGCGACCCCAATCGAAAAGGGAGTGTGAGCGATGTTGGCTTTGCGTCATCTGGTTTTCCTTCTTTCCTGTGTGGCGCTGCTGCTGGCTTGCGTGGGCGCCCTTCAGTGGCACTGGCACTGGGCCTGGTCCGTCGTGCCCGCGCTCCTGGTGGCCATTGGCGTGCATGACCTGCTGCAGCGTCGGCACGCGGTCCTGCGCAACTATCCCATCATCGGACATCTGCGCTACATGATCGAAACGGTCCGCCCGGAGATTCAGCAGTATCTGGTTGATTCCGATACGGACGAAGTCCCGTTCGCCCGGCTGCAGCGCGCCGTCGTCTATCAACGCGCCAAAGGCGAACCTGACGGGCGTTCCTTCGGCAGCAAGCTCGAGATGCATGAGACCGGTTACGAGTGGGTCAACCATTCGGTGGCGCCCTCGCAGATCGAAAGTCAGGACTTCCGCATTGCCGTGGGCCCGGGGCGCAAACAGCCCTATGCCATGTCCGTCTTCAACATTTCGGGCATGAGCTTCGGTGCGCTGTCGGCCAACGCAATCCGGGCCCTGAATCTGGGGGCACGCCTGGGCGGTTTTGCGCACGACACGGGCGAAGGTTCGGTGTCGCCCTACCATCTGCAAGGGGGTGACCTGGTCTGGCAACTGGGTTCGGCCTATTTCGGGTGTCGCGACGACAAGGGGCGCTTCGACCCCGACCGCTTTGCGGAAGTGGCGGCCCATGAGCAGATCAAGATGATCGAAATCAAGCTGTCGCAGGGGGCCAAACCGGGCCACGGCGGCATTCTTCCGGCGGCCAAGATCACGCCGGAAATCGCGCGCACCCGGGGCGTACTGATGGATGTCGACTGCGTCTCGCCTTCTTCGCACTCCACGTTCTCGACCCCCAAGGAAATGCTGGCCTTCATTGAAAGGCTGCGCGCGCTTTCGGAAGGCAAGCCGGTCGGTTTCAAACTCTGTATCGGCCATCCCTGGGAATTCATGAGCATGGTCAAGGCCATGCTCGAAACGGACATCCTTCCCGATTTCATCGTCGTCGATGGGGCAGAAGGGGGAACCGGCGCAGCGCCGGTCGAGTTCACCGATCATGTGGGCGCGCCCTTGCAGGAAGGCTTGCTGCTGGTGCACAACACGCTGGTGGGAGTGGGGCTGCGCGACCGGATCCGCATCGGCGCCAGCGGAAAGATCATCACCGCCTTCGATATCGCGCGGACCCTGGCCATGGGCGCCGACTATTGCAACAGTGCGCGAGGCTTCATGTTCGCCGTGGGGTGCATCCAGGCCGGGGTGTGCGGGACGGGGCGCTGCCCGACCGGGGTGGCGACGCAAGACCCGCGCCGCCAGCGGGCCATTGACGTCGAAGACAAATCGCAGCGCGTGGCCAACTTCCACCGCAACACCATGCATGCCTTGAGGGAACTGGTTCAGGCGACCGGCCTGCTGCATCCGTCCGAATTCAGGCCGGACCACATTCTGCGCCGATTGTCCCGAGACGAGGCCAAACCGATCTCACAGATTCTCACTTACCTGGAGCCGGGAGACCTGCTGGCGGGCAATTTCCGCCATCCCGTATTTGAAAAATATTGGAACCGGGTGAGCAGCGAATCGTTTGGACTGGTGCGCTGATTGGTGTTCCAATCGAGTCATGCAGAAGCGAGCGTGGATTCTTTTCATGGGTGTGCTGGCCCTGGTCGGGGCCATGGCGGGACTGTGGGTCAACGACCTTCCGGCCAGGAATCGTCTGATCCACACCGAGCCGTCCGAATTCGCTCCCATCGTGGTTTTCGAACAGTACGGCGAGCGCTGCATGAATTTCAACGACATCGAGGGCGAGGGCCGGCAGACCTGCATGCAGCTGAACGACCCGGACCGCATGGTCTTCGAGTACACGCGCATGATGACCAGTGCGCTGTTCGTAAGTCCGGAACCGGAGTCCGTCCTGATCATCGGTCTGGGCGGCGCCACCTTGCCGAGCGCGCTGCACAAGCTGCTGCCCCAGGCCGTGATCGACACGGTGGAGATCGACCCTGCGGTCGTGACGGTGGCGCAGCGCTTTTTCGGCTACGAGCTCGACCCGCGCCAGCGTGTGCATGTGGAAGACGGCAGGGCCTTCGTGCAACGAGCACTCAGGGAAGGGCGTCGTTTCGACATGGTGCTGCTGGACGCCTTCGACGTGGATTACATACCTGCTCACCTGCTCACCGTCGAGTTCCTGGAGGCGGTGCGGGGTCTGCTCTCACCCGGCGGGGTGGTGGTCGCCAATTCCTTCGCGCGCAGCCGCATGTATGAGCGGGAATCGGCCACCTATGCAACGGTGTTCGGCCGCTTCTACAACCTGCGTGCAGGGCTTGAAGGAAACCGCGTCATCATCGCGACGAAGGACACGCTTCCGGGCCTCGATGTCATCGAACGCAATGCTCAGGCGCTGGCTCCCCGTCTCGAACCTTTCGGCATTGATGCACAGACAGCCGTGGCGCGTTTCGAATTGTGGCCTGACGGGGGTGACGCGGAGCCTCTGCGGGACTGAGCCCGTATGGGCCGCCGGGCGGCTACCGTGTCATGAGCAGGTGCACGCCCTGCACCAGGTACACCGTGCCGATCGCCATGACCAGCACCTGAGTCCAGCGCCGAAATTGCTTGTCGTTCAGACGCTCCAATACGAACTTGCTCAGGCTGGTGCCGATGATGGCGCAGCCCACGGCCAAGCCGACCACCAGGGCGGGCAGGCTGTCGCTGCCACTGAGCGCCTGGCCAAAGTACACCAGCTTGGCCAGGTGCGCGCAGGCCTGGCAGGCTGCCTTCGTGGCCACCACCACCCGACGGTCCATGTCCGTGCGCACGTAGAAAATGTCCAGCAGCGGTCCCGACACGCCGGCGAGGAACTGCATGGCCGTATTCAGGAAGCCGCACATCTCCGCACCGCCGCGGGTGGTGACCTGGGGCACGAAGCGGCGGGGAATCGCGAGCACGAGAAAAGGGACGACGCCCAGCGTGATGAGCACCAGCGCCCGGTCGGGAATGAAGCCGATGAAGGCGAACAGGAGGCCAGCCAGCAGGAGGCCGACCAGAAAACGCCCGAAGATGCGGACATCGACGTGCGTGCGCCACAGAAAGGCGCGCCATCCGTTCGAGGTCAGTTGCGCGGCCCCATGCAGCACCATTGCGGCCGACACTGGCATGAATGCGACCAGCACCCCCATCAGGATCATGCCGCCGGCCATGCCGAAGATGCCTGATATGAAGGAGGTCGCGAGAACGGAAAAAGCTGTGATCAGAAGAAAGCCGGCCTGCAACATCGACATTCCGAGAAAAAGTCAGAAGGCGCGAAGTTTAGCAAGCCGGCTCAAGCCCGTCCGTCAGACGACGCGCCAGCCCTCCCGTTCGAAATGACGATGGCGCGCTATGCCGTCGATGAAGGCTTCGACCGCTGCCGTGTCCACCCTTTCGCAGACGATGACCCCGGAGGCCGATTCCTCTTCCTGCGTGATGCCGGCCTTGCGCAGCAGGCGCTCGGCATCGCGTGAAGCCAGAATCGTCTTGCAGTGCAGGAACTGATCCTGAAGGAATTCGCGTGCCTTAGGGTCGGCGGCCAGTGCGTGCGCGGCTTGCTGCCCGTCGGGCACTGCCACCGCGTCGAAAAGCACACCGGGATGGTTCTCCAGCGAGGCGTCTGCATCGAGCGCACCGCCCCCGCTGCCTTGCAGCACGCCAATGCGCGGTCCCACCAGCCGCACCACCGCCCCTTGTGCGATCAGGGTTTCGGTCAGCGTCCATACGGCGCTTTCGTCCACCCCGTCGGCCACCAGGATGGCGATCGTTCGCGTGGCAATCCCTCCGTCCCCGGGGCGGGCCATGAGCGAGAGCGGCGGCGATTGCATGATTTCGGGCTCCGGCGGATTTTCCAGCGCCAGGGGCAGGGGCGGGGGCAGGGTCGCCATGCCCAGACCCTCGGCCACCCGGCGGGCGAGGTCGTCGGACACATTGCGCAGCATGGCCACGGTGCGTTCACGGATGGCGGCCACGGTGACCTTGCTCAGTTCGAATCGGAATCCGCCCACGATGTGAGCCTGCTCCACCGGGGTCTGGCTGTTGTAGAAGAGGGCGGCCTGATGGTAGTGCTCGGCAAAGCGTTCCGGCTTGCCGCGCAGTTCCTCGCCCTGCACGGGCTCGGGGAAGGCAACGAAGCCGCCCCGCCCGGCCTGGAAGGGGCAGCCCCCGGCCAGCGAATTCGGTTCGTAGGCCACGCCGCCGCGATGAATGGTCTGCCGGTGCATGCCCTCGCGCTGATTGTTGTGCACCGGTGCGAGCGGCGCATTGATCGGCAGCTCGTGAAAGTTCGGGCCGCCCAGTCGGATCAGCTGCGTGTCGGTGTAGGAGTGCAGGCGTCCGGCCAGCAGGGGGTCGTTGGTGAAGTCGATGCCCGGCACCACATGCGCCGTGCAGAAGGCCACCTGTTCCGTTTCCGCGAAGAAGTTGTCGGGATTGCGATTCAGGACCATGCGGCCGATGGGGCGCAGCGGCACCAGTTCCTCGGGAATGATTTTGGTGGCGTCCAGAATGTCGAAGCTGAAGCGTTCGGCGTCTTCTTCCGTGGACAGCTGCACACAGAGTTCCCATTCCGGGTATTGGCCGGCTTCAATGGCTTCCCAGAGGTCGCGGCGGTGATAGTCCGGATCGGCACCGGAGATCTTCACCGCTTCGTCCCAGACCAGGGAATGGGTGCCCAGTTTGGGGTTCCAGTGGAACTTTACGAAGGTGGCTTCCCCGGCACGATTCACGAAACGGAAGGTGTGCACGCCGAAGCCCTGCATCATGCGGTAGCTGCGAGGAATGGCACGGTCGGACATCTGCCACATCAACATATGCGTGGATTCGGGCATGAGCGACACGAAATCCCAGAAGGTGTCGTGCGCGGAGGCCGCCTGCGGCATGGCGTGGTGCTGCTCGGGCTTGACGGCATGCACCAGGTCGGGAAACTTCATCGCATCCTGGATGAAGAAGACGGGCATGTTGTTGCCCACCAGGTCCCAGTTGCCCTCGTCGGTATAGAACTTGACGGCAAAGCCCCGCACGTC
>JAJUFT010000157.1 GCA_029263615.1 Alcaligenaceae bacterium
CTGCTGGTGTCCGGTACGCTGAATCTGTCCGGCATCGTGGAAGGGCAGGGCCAGGGCTGGTTCGCTGAGCGCGGCATCAACTTCATGTCGTGGAACTGGCTGCCGCTGCTGCCGCTGTTCGTCATCTACGTCATCTGTATCGTTGCCGAAACGGCCCGCCACCCGTTCGACGTGGTGGAAGGTGAATCCGAAATTGTGGCCGGCCACATGGTGGAATACTCGGGGATGGGCTTCGCGCTCTTCTTCCTGGGTGAGTACGCCAACATGATTCTGCTGTCGGCAATGGCCTCCATCATGTTCCTCGGCGGCTGGGCGCCTCCCATCGAAGTGGCCCCGCTGACCTGGATCCCGGGCTGGCTGTGGCTGGGCATCAAGACATTTGTTGTCGTGTCGATGTTCATCTGGTTCCGCGCGACTTTCCCGCGCTACCGCTATGACCAGATCATGCGTCTGGGCTGGAAGATCTTCATCCCGTTGACGGGTGTGTGGCTGGTGGTTCTCGCGATCTGGATGCAGACGCCCTGGAACATCTGGCAATAAGGAATCGGGAGCCAAATATGGAAGCGATCAAAGATTTCTTCGGCAGCCTCTTGCTGACCGAAATGCTCAAGGGCATGCGCCTGACCGGCAAGTACTTCTTCAAGCGGAAGGTCACGCTGCGTTATCCGTACGAGAAGACTCCGGCGTCGCCCCGGTTCCGTGGTCTGCACGCGCTGCGCCGCTACCCCAATGGGGAAGAGCGCTGCATTGCCTGCAAACTGTGCGAAGCCGTGTGCCCGGCACTGGCGATCTCCATCGAGTCGACCGAGCGAGAGGACGGCACGCGCCGCACCACGCGCTACGACATCGATCTCACCAAGTGCATTTTCTGTGGGTTCTGTGAGGAAAGCTGTCCGGTGGACAGCATCGTGGAAACCCACATCCATGAATATCACGGGGAGAAGCGGGGCGACCTCTACTTCACCAAGGACATGCTGCTGGCCGTTGGCGACCGGTACGAGTCCGAGATCGCCGCGCGCCGTGCCGCGGACGCCCCTTATCGTTGAAGCCGGGACCTGAAGCTCATGAATTTCGTCACTGTCCTGTTCTACATCCTCGCCGTCGTGCTGATCATCGCAGCGGCGCGAGTCGTCACAGCGCGCAGCCCGGTGACCGCCGTGCTGCACCTGATCCTCACCTTCTTCACGGCTTCCATGCTGTGGATGTTGCTGGGAGCCGAGTTCCTGTCCCTGCTCCTGGTCATCGTCTATGTGGGTGCCGTGCTGGTCATGTTCCTGTTCGTCGTGATGATGCTCGACATCCGCATGGACGACCTGCGCGCCGGTTTCAAGGCCTATCTGCCCCTGGGCATCGGCATCGCCGTGGTCATGGTGCTGGAAATGGCCTTCGTGCTGGGTTCGACCTGGCGTGCCGCGGGCCCGCAGGCCGCACGCCCCGAGGACTACAACAACACCCTCACGCTTGGTGAGGCCATGTACACCGACTACGTCTTCGCGGTTCAGGTTGGCGGCATCATCCTGCTCGTCGGCATGGTGTCGGCCATCGCGCTGACCCTGCGCAAGCGCAGCGACGTCAAGCGCACGGATCCGGGCCGTCAAGTTCGCGTACGCGCTCAAGACCGTGTCCGCATGGCCAATATCCAGGTACCCAAGGATTCCGGTGCGGCTGCCAGCGGCGCCCAAGGGGAAGCAAAATGACACTGACTCTCGCTCATTTCCTGATTCTGGCGGCGATACTCTTCACCATCGGGATCTTCGGGTTCTTCCTGAACCGCCGCAACCTGATCATTCTGTTGATGTCCATCGAGCTC
>JAJUFT010000119.1 GCA_029263615.1 Alcaligenaceae bacterium
GCATCACCGTGATGGCATACATGCCCGAGCCGCCCAGGGTCATCAGGGCCAGCGAGGCAAACAGCCGCATCCAGGCGTAAGGGGTTTCGCGGGAACCGGGCGGGTGGGACATCCTTCTGCTTACTCTATGTTCTGCGCCTGCTCACGCATATGTTCGATGAGTAGCTTGAGGTCGATCGCGGCGCGGGTCATGCTCAGCGCACCGGCTTTGGAACCCAGGGTGTTGGCTTCGCGATTCATTTCCTGGAAGAGAAAATCCAGGCGCTTGCCCGCGCTGCCCCCCTTGCGCGGAGAGCCGGTCTGAGCCTGGTCATCGTCGTTGAGGATGTGCTCCAGTTCCGCGATGTGGGAACGCAGGCGCGCCAGCTCTTCGGCGACATCGATGCGCAGTGAAAACAGCGAGGTTTCCTGGGCGATGCGTGCCGAGAGTTCCTGGCCGGTGATCAAGGCGAAGCCGTCGGGGTTGGCGGCGAGCAGGGCGTCGCGCAGGCGTTGGGCGAGTTTCTGCTGGTGCTCTTCCAGAATGACGGGCAGCTCCGTTTCAACCTGCTGAATGATGGTGTTCATGCCGCTGGCGCACTGCTGCATGATTTCCGCCAGACGCTGGCCCTCGCGCTCTCGCGAGGCCTGCAGGTCGACCAGGGCGCGGGTGCACGCCTCGGTGGCCATGGGCGTCCAGATTTCCGGGTCAAGCCCTTCGTTGGTGCCGGCCAGCAGCTCGCTCAGGCGGGGCGCCGGCACATCGGGCAGGACTTCCCGGGCGGCTTTCAACAAGGCCGCCACGCGGTGCAGGCCTTCGGTGTCCAGCATGGCCGATTCGGCGGCGAACTTGCGCGCGAAGCTGGCGCGGACCTCGACCTTTCCGCGGGCGATGGCACGCGTGACCATCTCGCGCAGGGCGGCTTCGACCATGCGCAAATCTTCGGGAAGACGGAAATTCAGGTCGAGAAAGCGGCTATTGACGCTACGGATCTCGATCGTGAGGGTGCCAAATTCGGTTTCAGCCTTTGCGGAACCAAAGGCCGTCATGCTGCGTATCATGTGTGAATGTCCTGAAGGTCCACGGCGAGTATGCCGTGATGGCTCAACATTGTACGGCTGGCATGAGAGAATGGCCCATTCATAAATTCTCGGGAGGCCCCGTGTCCTACACCCAATCGCATTCATTCTCCGACACCCTCCAACGCGCGTCCGGCCGTGCGGCGGGTCAGCTCCGTCCGGTTGTGATACACACTGGATATACGCGTTATGCTGAAGGTTCGGTGCTGATTTCCATGGGCGAGACCCGGGTGTTGTGCAATGCCAGTGTGCTGGACAAGGTACCGCCCTTCCTCAAGGGCCAGGGTCGGGGCTGGGTCACCGCCGAATATGGCATGCTGCCGCGTTCCACCCACACACGCAGTGACCGGGAAGCGGCCCGCGGCAAACAGAGTGGTCGTACGCAGGAAATCCAGCGTCTGATCGGGCGCAGCCTGCGGGCCGTATTCGACCTGGAGGCGCTGGGGGAGCGCACGCTGCATCTGGACTGCGATGTCATTCAGGCCGATGGCGGCACCCGTTGCGCCAGCATCACCGGCGCCTGGGTGGCGGCCGCTCTGGCGGTGCGTCATCTGCAGAAGGCGGGCGAACTGGCCGGCAACCCGGTGCTCGACCATGTTGCGGCCGTTTCGGTGGGCCTGGTGGGGCAGGCTACCCTGCTGGATCTGGACTACAGCGAAGATTCGGGTTGTGGTGCCGATGTGAATGTCGTGATGACCGGCGCAGGCAATCTGGTGGAAGTGCAGGGCACGGCCGAGGGCCAGACCTTCAGCCGCGACACCCTGAATGCCATGCTCGATCTCGCCCAAGCCGGCATTGCTCAGTTGGTGGAGGAACAGAAACGGGCGCTGGCCTCCGCCTGAAGCGACTCGGCCGCATCGCTGCCCTGGCCATGACCTGCCCTCAGGCAGAGGGGCGTCGTCCACGCGGCCGTTTCGTCCCCTCAGGCGGAATCGTCCATCATGAAGGAGCTGACCCGTTCGGCTTCCGCCAATTGCCACACCTTCTGAATGAGCGCAAGTACGGCTTCTTCGGAAGCCGCATTGCGGTAGGTGCCCAGCCGCAGGGCCTTATCTTCGATTTCGCGGCGGCTCAGGGTGTTGCCCGGGTCACCCTTGGGTTCGTCGACTCTGGCGGTGATGCGCCGGCCATCGGCCGTGTGCACGGTGACCTTGCCGATCCAGCGCAGTGGGTAGGCGCTGTCGACTTCCGGGTCGAGTTCCATGCTGACCTTTTCGCGGAACGCTGCCACTTCCGGGTTGCCGGGCGCAGCGTCGAATTCCGCCAGGCCGGCTCGCCCATGCAGGGCAATCAGGGCGAGTACGGTGCCCATCGAGAACTTCGACTGGTGCACGGTGACCGGATTCACGACCGGCCCCAACACGTCGAGGGCGCCTTGGTGCACATGGGTTTCGACGCGGACGATGTCTTCGGCCCGCAAGTCGTTTTCCTGCATCGCTTTGAGCAGCGCGTCTGCCGCGGGGTGGGTATGACGACAGGACGCATGGAATTTGAACGAGGTTTCCAGGACGGCCCAGCGGGTGCCCAGTCCATCGGTCAGTTTGGCCGGGTCGGCATCGGAAGACATGCCGGCCGCCATGCCTTGTGCCCCTTCCAGAATCTGTCTTGCACCGGTGAAGTTGTCGCGGGCCAGCCAGGCTGCCATCAGGCCGTTGGCCGAGGCCCTGGCGGTGTGCAGCTGTTTTGAATCGGCGGCGTCCTTGAGGAATTCCCACAGGCCGGCGGCCTGCGTGCCGGCCGACCCCAGGGCGTTGAGCATCTGATCGCTGTCGAGGCGCAGCAGGTTGCCCACGGCCGCGGCGGCAGCGAGCGTACCGGCCGTGCCCGTGGTGTGAAAGATGCGGTAGTGGGAGCGCCCGAGGAATTCGCCCACACGGATTCCCACTTCGTAGCCAGCGACACAGGCGGCGAGCAGCTCGGGCCCGGAGCGGCCCAACGCCTGGGCAACTGCGATGGCCGGCGGGAACACGACGGCGGCCGGATGAAAGACGGCACCATTGTGGACGTCGTCCTGTTCGACCATGTGCGCGGCAGCGGCATTGGCCATGGCGGCAAAGACCGGAGAGGTCCCGCGCCCCGACACCAGGTTTTCGCTGGGGCCACTGGCCGGGCCCATGGCGTCGCCATAGGCGGCAATGGTGCGCACGGGGCGGGCACTGGAACCCGCGAGCATGGAAGCCAGCGTGTCCAGCATCAGGTCTTCGGTGCGACGCAGGACGGCGTCCGGAATCATGTCGTGGCGCAGCGCGGCGGCGAATTCAGCCAGCAGGGCGCTCGGGTGGGTGGGCGAGTACATGGGTGACGAGCATCCGGTTCGTTACAATGGAAGGTTCTGTGTGCCTACTTTGCCTGAGCTCACGGGAACTGCCAATTCTCGCTTTCGGAAGCGGGGCTTTGGCGTTTTCAAAGAGATTGTCCCATGACAACGCATTTCGACTTCACCGACCTGCAGCTTGTGGTCAATGTCGCCACCGCCCGGAGCCTGACCAAGGGCGCGGAGCGCAGTTTCCTGTCGCTTCCGGCTGCCAGCGGGCGGGTGAAGAACCTAGAGCAGAGGCTGGGTACGCCCATTTTCTTCCGCAGCAGCCAGGGGGTGACGCTGACCCCCGCTGGAGACGCCTTTCTGCGCCACGCCCGGGTGGTGATGCGGCAGCTCGAGCATTTGCGCGGCGAGATGCGGGAATTCGCCTGTGGCATCAAGGGTCTGGTGAAGGTCTGCGCCAACACGACCGCCATGAACGAATTCATGCCCAATATTCTGGCGCGCTATCTGTCGGCCCATGCCGACGTGAATGTCGAACTGCGCGAGCGTCTGAGCCATCAGGTGGTCAAGGCCGTGCTGGAGGGCGTTGCAGACATCGGCATCACGGCGGCGCCGGCCCAGGACCGCGGGCTGGAATTCATTCCCTACCGCAGCGACCGGCTGGTGCTGGTCACCCGGGAAGACCATGCCCTGGCGTCCCGGGCCAGAGTCGACTTCGAAGAAACCCTGGAGTATGGCTATATCGGTTTGCCGGAATCCAGTGCGATCCACGCGTTCCTGCTGCAGGCCGCCGAGGAGCTTGGCCGGGGCTTGCGCTTTCGTGTCGAGGTCAGCAATTTCGAAGCGGTCTGCCGCATGATCGCGGCCGGCGTGGGCCTGGGGGTGATTCCGCACACGGCTGCGCTGCGTTACGTTCAGGGGCTACCCATCCGGATTGTCGAGCTGAACAATGCCTGGGCCGTGCGCCGGCTGCATATTTGTGTGCGGGAACTGGCACGCTTGCCGGTGTTCGCCCAGCAGCTTGTTCAGCTCCTGCAGGAAGACGCCAACGAAGCGGACGATGCCCGTGGCCGTCTGGCCCCTTCATTCCAACCTTCCGACATCGGAGAACATTCATGAATTCAGAGACATTGCGCGAAGTGGTGCTTGCCTCGGGCAACGCCGGCAAGCTGCGCGAGTTCTCGGCCATCTTGCAACAGGCGGGCATCCGCATGGTTGCCCAGAACGAACTGGGCGTCTCCGAGGCGGATGAACCCCATTCGACGTTCGTGGAAAACGCCATTGCCAAGGCGCGCCACGCCAGCCTGCATACGGGTCGTCCCGCACTGGCGGACGACTCGGGGTTGTGCGTGCCCGCGTTGGGTGGCGCACCAGGCGTGTACTCGGCGCGTTACGCCAGCATGAACGGCGGTGAGAAATCCGACGTGGCCAACAACATGCGGCTGGTGAGCCAGCTGTCCGGCCTGGAGGAGCACAGCGCCTTCTATGTGGCGGTGCTGGTCTATATGAACGGCCCCGACGACCCCTGTCCCCTGATCGCCGAAGGGCGCTGGCACGGAAAGATTGTCGCGGAGCCCAAGGGCGAGCACGGCTTCGGCTACGACCCTCATTTCTGGCTTCCGGAATACGGCTGCACGGTGGCACAGCTCGACCCTGCGGAAAAGAACCGGGTCAGCCACCGGGGCCGTGCGCTGGCCCGTCTGCTGGAA
>JAJUFT010000038.1 GCA_029263615.1 Alcaligenaceae bacterium
AGACACATCGGCACGAACTTGTGCATGGACGTGATGATGGCGTTCTTGATTTCGACGGTGTAGTAGAGCTCTTCCTTGCCCTGCGGCGAAATGCGGTAGTACTCGAGCTTGGCTGACGTGAGCTGCTCACCGGAGGTGAGTGCCTGGAACAGCTTGGGCGAGGATTTGTCGATTTCCTTGGTGATGGTCAGCGGGCCGTGAATGCGCTTGCCCGTGGGCAGGCCGGTTTGCAGCGACTTCGGAATTTCGATGGTGTGATCGACGGCCTGCACGAGGATGGTGTCTTCGTGACCCTGAATGGTGCAGCTTCCGTCTATTTTTCCTTGCGTCTGACCTGTGAGGGTCAGATAACCTGGCATGGGCATCGTTTTTCTCCTTTAACCCGGCAATGTGTCTTGAAAGGGACTGCTATTTGTCCAGCTTGCCTACCAGAGACAAGGTGAAGGATGCTCCCATGTACTTGAAATGGGGGCGAACCCGCATGGAAACCCGGTACCAGCCCGGATCTCCCTCGACATCCTCGACGTGGATCTGTGCCATGCGCAGGGGACGGCGGCTGCGGACCTCGGGGCCCGGGGCGTCCATGTCGGCGACGTATTGGCGTATCCAGTTGTTGAGTTCGCCTTCGAGGTCGGCGCGTTCCTTCCAGGTGCCGATGTTCTCGCGTTGCAGCACCTTGATGTAATGCGCCAGCCGGCTGACGACGAAGATATAGGGAAGCTGGGTGCCCAGCTTGTAGTTGGTTTCCGCTTCCTTGCCTTCCTTGGTGTTGCCGAAGAATTTCGGCTTCTGGGTGGAATTGGCGGAGAAGAAGGCGGCGTTGTCGCTGTTCTTGCGCATGGCCAGGCCGATGAAGCCCTGTTCGGCCAGTTCGAATTCGCGACGCTCGGAAATGAGGACCTCGGTGGGGATCTTGGTCTGGATCTCGCCCATGGCCTCGTAGTTGTAGATGGGCAGATCGCCCACGGTGCCACCCCCTTGCGGGCCGATGATGTTGGCACACCAGCGGTAGTCGGCGAAGCTTGCCGTGAGGCGCGACGCAAAGGCGAAGGCGGCGTTGCCCCAGAGGAAGGCGTTGCTACCGGCGGTGACGTCTTCTTCGTAGTTGAATTTCTTCGACGGCGTGGTGTCGTTGCCGTAGGGGGTGCGCAGCAGGAAGTGGGGCAGCACCAGCCCGACGTAGCGGGCGTCTTCGCTTTCGCGGAAGCTGTTCCACTTCGTGTACTGCGGCATTTCGAAGATGGAGGACAGGTCTTTGAGGTCGGGCAGCTTGGCGAAGCTGTCCAGGCCGAAGAACTGCGCGCCGGCGGCGGCAATGAAGGGGGCGTGGCTCATGGAGGCGACGCTGGCGCAGTACTGCAGCAGTTTCATGTCGCTGGCGCCGGGGCCGAACTCGTAGTTGGCGATGATGGCGCCGAAGGGCTGGCCGCCGAACTGGCCGAATTCCGCGGTGTAGCAGTTCTTGTAGAGGCCGGATTTGGTGACTTCGGGGGAATCTTCGAAGTCGCTCAGCAAGTCTTCCTTGCTGACGTTCATGATCTGCAGCTTGATGTTTTCGCGGAAGTTGGTGCGATCCACCAGGAACTTGAGCGAACGCCAGGAGGATTCCAGACGCTGGAAATCGGGGTGATGCAGGATTTCGTCGACCTGGGCGCACAGCTTTTTATCGAGCTCGGCGATCATGTCATCGGCCAGCGAGGCCGTGATGCGGTCGACGCTGCGGGAAGGGTCGAGCAGGGAGGAGATGAACGTCTGAATGCCTTGCTTGGTGATGGCGTAGGATTCGTCTCCCGGGCGGACCTTGGTGGTTTCCAGCAGCTGATCGATCAGGGAGCCGCCTTCCGCCGACGCGGGGGTGGCTTCCTGTTGGGCGCGTTCTTCGCTCATGGTGTTCCTTCCGTGAATTATTTGTCTTCGATTCCGAGTTCTTTGAGCAGGCGGGCGCGCGTGCCTTCATCCTGCACCAGCGCTTGGAGCTTCTTGCGGAAATCGGGAATGTTGCCCAGCGGCCCCTTGAGCGCCTTGAGGGCGCCGCGCAGTTCAACGATGCTGCGCAGTTCGGGGACTTTGTCGACGATGTTGTCGGGTTGGAAGTCGGCCAGCGATTCGAATTTCAGGCTGACGGCCAGATTGTCTTCCGAGCCGGGTTCGAGACGGTTGGGAACGGTGAGATCAAGGGACAGATTCTGCGCCTTCAGGACTTCGTCGTAGTTGTCTTTGTCGACGTTGATCGGGGCGCGTTCTTCGACACTGCGGTCATCTTCACGTTGAGTGAAGTCGCCCAGGATGAGCAGCTTGAGGGGCAGCTCGACCTCGGCCTGGGCGTCGCCAGTGGCAGGTTTGTAAGTGATATTGACGCGCTCTTTGGGCGCTACGGAACCTTCGCCTGCCATGATGTTTATCTCCCGAAAAATCCCACTTCTTGAGGGGCGGAATCTTGTATCAAAAAAGTCTGTAAAGCATTGAAAACATTGTGTCTCACTGAGACATAGGTGTCAATTGATCTCTCAAAATTTTATCAATTGTCTCGACGCCTTCAAGGCGTTCCCGCCGGCAGTTTCAGCACGGTGCCGGTGACGATCAGATTCTCGTCCGACAGGCGGTTCAGGGCCTTCAGTTCATCCACGGTGGTGTTGAAGCGGCGCGCCAGGGAATAGAGAGTTTCGCCTTCCTGCACACGGTGGGTGCGCTTCACCGTTGGCACGGCGGGGGGTGGGGCGGCCGGGGCCGGTGCCGGTGCCTTGGCCTGGGCCTTCGCCTCCGCCTTGGCTTCGGCTTCCGCCACGGCCTGGATGTGCGCGGGCTCCGGTGGGGGCGGCGGCGCCTGGATGATTTCCTGGGCGCGCTGGCGGATATACAGCGGCAGCTGGGTGGAGGGCTGGTCGGGAATGCCTTCCATCCAGCACTGGCCGACGCGTTCCGGCACCTTGACGCTCAGCTTGGCGGCCGTGGGGCCCAGGCTGGGCCGGCTGGTTTCCGCCAGGTACTCGAGGTGGTGCGCGATATCCAGCAGTTTTTCCTGGCCGATCAGGTCGTAGCGCACGTAGATGGCGCTGACGTTCAGGTTTTCCAGCTCGTCGGCCACTTGCGGAAAATCTTCCGGGGTGAAGAGGCGCTGGCCATCGACGAATTCCTCAACGAAGCGCGCCAGCCCCATGGGCCCGGGGTAGCGTCGGGTCAGGGTCAGGTCGTCAATGAGGATGTCCAGCGTCACGTCACCGCATTGGTCGGGCGACCAGTCGAAGCTGCTGGTCACGGCCATGTTGTAGTTGTCCAGGGTGATCTGCTCATTCGCGCACTGGATGGACAGCTGGGCCGCATAGGGGTTGGCGCGCGCGCCCGGGTTCACACCGATGGGCCGTGAGGTGATGAGCAGGTTGGCGCTCTTGCCCACGGCGGATTCCGCCTGTTGCTGACGCACGACCGAGGCCACCCGGGTGTCGACGGACTGGTTCAGGAAGGGCACGAAGTCGGGCGTGAAGGGGAAGGTGAAGCCGTCCTTCTTGGCGGGGCTGAAGCCGCCGGCCTGTTGCTTGAGGAAGGGTTTCGCCGGCCCATCGGCAAAGCGCCAGACCGAGCCTTTGTCGCCGAACAGCTGGTCCATGGTTTCCTGGGCGCTGACCGTCATCTGGGTCTTCCACAATACGCTGCTTTCCCAGTCTTTCTGCACGCTGCAGGAGCCCTGTTCCAGCACGTAGCGGATCAGCAGGTTCGCCGGGCCGCTGACCAGATGCCAGATGACCTGATCGTCGGGGTGGTCGTAGCCCGAACTGCGCCGGAAGGCCTGCAGGTTGTCGAGCACCGTCTGGATTTCCGAGGACTTCACGTTCGGGTCGAGGCCGAAGCTGAAGTAGTCGGCCGCCATCTGCCAGGCATTGCCTTCGCCACTCAGTGCGGTGGCCACGGCTTCATCGAAGGTGGTGGCGTAGGCGGCGAAGTCCTGCATGCCCTGCATGGATTGAGGCAGTTCCGACACGGGCAGCAGCGACTGGTTGGCCACCGATTGCCGGATCACGCGTTCCCCCACATTGTTGAGGGTGCTGAGCATGCCCCGCGCCTTGCCCAGGGCGCCTTGGGCGGTGGCCGCGTGGCGCAGGTCGTTGAATTCTCGCGAGAACAGCAGCCAGCCCGGCAGTCGGTCGGCGGGCACGTCGGCGAATTCCTGCTTGAGGCGGTCGAACAGGCGGTAGTAGGGGCTGGCGTCCGTATCGATGCGGCCCAGCATTTCGCGCCAGGCGGGTTCGTTGGGCAACAGGCGCTCGCCGTTCGGGAAGGACCAGCCGAAGCTCTGCCAGCTGTTGAAGCGTTCGCCCAGATACCAGGCTTCGAAGGCGCTGCGGCGGATGCGGAACTCGGTCGGATCGTCCACGGCCCGGCCCAGTTCATCGAGAAAGGATTCCAGCCGCGCCTGGCCCTGGCGGGTGAGCGCGGGCTCGATCATGCCCTGGTTGGGCCCCTGGGTGCCCGGCGCCCAGAATTCTCGCAGGGTGACCGGCTGCAGGCCCGGCAGGGCGTTGGCCCAGGGCAGCAGCCATTCGAGTTTGGGCGACCGCATCAGAATGGCGTCGAGCTCCTGCTGGTCGCGGTCTAGCCGCTGGCGCAGGAAGGGGTCTTTGGCATCGCTCCAGGCCATGTAGGCCACCTGCATGCGGTTGGCGACCTTAACCACGTCGGGCGGAAGATCGGGCAGCAGGGTGCGGATGGCGCCTTCGGGCACCTGCGGCATGGCCTGCAGCTGCTGATAATTGGCGCCTGCGACCCGCGCGCGGGCCAGGTTGATGGTGCGCACCACGCCCAGGACGGTTTCCGCGTATTGCGGGCTGCTGCTTTCGGTCGGAACCGAGTCGCCCAGCGGGTTGCCCGAGCCATAGGCCTGAAGGAATTCCTGATAGCCCCGAACGTAGGACTTCTTGATGTCTTCCTCCAGCTGCGTGATGTCGGGGCTGAAGGCCAGCCAGCGGGTCTGCCACTCTTGTTCGCGCTCCAGAATCAGGTCGATGACGTTGAGCACGCGGTACAGGTTTTCCAGGCGTACCGTTTTGTCGTCGCTCAGCGCCGCCTGCGGGGGGTAGGCCCGCTGGATCTCGAACAGACTGGCGCGGGTCTGATACCAGGACAGCAGCAGGAAGACCAGGATGGCCGTGAAGATCGACACCCACGACACGATGGCGAGGTTTCGCGTGACCTGGCGCCAGTGGTGCACGATGACCGTGGGCAGGAAGGTCCAGCGATCGGCCGGCAGGACGCGCTCGAAAAAGTCGTGCAGGAACAGACCTTTTTCCGTGGCCGGGCCTTCCGTCGCCCTGGCTTCCAGCAGGTGCGCCAGCGCGGGGGGCAACGGGGTGCCGGCCTGTCTGGCACTGCTGAAGAACAGGCCGCGCAGCAGGGGCTGTTCCAGGTACGGGTTGTTGCTGGCGCAGGCCTTCAGGAAGCGTTGCAGGCCGGAGCGCAGGCGGTTGAGTTCGTCGGGAAAGAGCAGCAGTTCCGGGCCGAGCTCCACGCCCTTGACGGCCATGTCCATGCGCAGCAGCTTGAGCCGTTCGCTGATGTCGCCCAGGGCCTTGTCGAGAAAGCGCGTTTCAGCCTGGTCGCCCTGTTCCATGCTGCCGGCATAGCCCATGGCCTGATTGAGCGCATCGGGCGGCAGGGCCCTGGCCCATTCAGTGAAGCCATAGATGAGGTCGCTCTTGGTGACCAGCACGAAAATGGGAAAGCGCTTGTCGAACAGGCGGATGAGCTGGTCGACCCGTTCGCGAATGGCATGGCCGCGGCGCTCCAGGGCGTCGTCGTCGGCCATGAGTTGCTGCACGTCCACGGCCAGCACCAGGCCGTTCAGGCCTTCCTTCATGCGGTACTTGGCCAGCAGTTCGAGCATGCGCTCCCATTCGGCCTGAGATTCCTCGCCGCCCTCCGGCGACACATATCGCCCTGCCGTGTCGATGACCACGGCGCGGTTGAAGAACCACCAGTCGCAGTTCACGGTCTGGGTGATGGGTTCGAACTGGCTGATGTTGCGGTTGAGCGTGGCCAGCCGGGAGCGCGTGATGGCGGATGTCTTGCCCACGCCCGATTCTCCGACCACCATGTACCAGGGAAGGGCGTAGATGGGGTTGCCGAAGCGCCGCAGCGACGAGCTGCGCAGGGTGGCAATGGCTTCCTTCCACTTGTTGGTGAGTTCCGCCAGGCCATTGGGCTTTTCGGCCACCGCCTTGCGGCCCGCGGCTTCCGAGGCGGCCAGCTTTACGCGCGAGCGCGACAGATACCACAGCCGGCGCAGCAGGCGGACGCCGAAATACACGCCCAGCACGCCGAAGAAGATGACCGCCCAGCCCCAGGATGGCCAGCCCAGGTAAAGGGTGACGACCCAGCTGAACAGGCCGAGCAGGGCGAGCAGGACGACCCAGAGCAGGAAGCGGAGAAACGATTTCATAGGTCCGCGACCTCGCGGAAGTGTTGCACGGCATTCGTGAGCTCGGCATGCAGCACCAGGGCGACCACGATGACAATCAAGGGCGGCAGAAGGAAGATCAGGGCCCTGCGCCAGGTGAGCCGGCGCAGCATGGGCGGCTTGCCGGCTCGGCCAGGCGCGCCTGCGCCGCCCAGGCCGTAAGCGTTGGGAAAGAGGGCGGTTTCACCGGCGGCTCGCCAGGCCGGGTCGGCCTTCTGCAGCAGCTTGTACTGTTCCATGCGGATGTTGGCCAGGTCGGCAGAGTTCGGGAACATGCTGTATTTGCCCTTGAAGCCCAGGGCCAGGCACAGCAGGAAAACCTCGCGAATCTGCGTTTCCCCGGCCGGCAGAGCCTCCAGGCGGTCGAAGAATTCACGGCCGGCCAGGCCGGTCTTGAAATAGCGACGCTGCAGCAGATGCTTCTGCCAGGCGTGCTCCGACGGCCAGTGGTGCCGGCGCGAGATGGTCTCATCGGCCCAGGCCAGCATGGCAAAGAGGGCGGCCTGGAAGTCATCCAGCGAGACTTCATTCTGCAGGGCACGGCTCTGCGCCTGCTGGATGAGCGCATCGATCTGCTCGGCCAGGGCTTCGGGCGTGAGGGTGGTGGAGCCGGCGTTCGCCTGCACCAGCGCCGTCAGCGGGATGAAGTAGTCGGAGAGTCTCATTTCAGCCCTTGAGCACAATCAGTTGCGCGTGCAGGTCGGGCGGTGCGTCGGGCCAGAACAGCCCCAGTTGGGCGGTCTGCTCGACGGTTTCCCACTCGCTGCTCATCTGCTCGATCCGGTAGTAGCGGGCATTGGCACGCTTGGGCAGCCCCTGGGGCGGCGTGGGCACTTCGATGAGATCAATGCCCGGCAGGGCGTGATCGATCATCAGGGGCAGGGACTGGGGCGCCGCCAGACGTGCCGACTGCAGGAAGCTTTCGCTGGAATACTCGTGTTTGGAAGCGGTCTGGGTGACCAGATAGAAACGGTTGCGCGCCGCGAAGAATTCCCGTGGGATGCTGGCCACCAGGTAGTCTTCGTGTGGTTCGAGCGTTACGCGGAATTCGGGGCCGACCGACACTTCCGCCAGCAGCTGGTTGATCACGCGGCGGGCCGCGCCGAAGCAGGCGTGCAGATTGAGGTGGTCGTAGGGCGGCAGGCCTTCATCGTTGCTGTCGCGCCGCCGTCCGGACATGTCGAAACTGGCGGCGAAGGTACTCAGTTCGCCCACGCAGCTGCGCAGGAAGCCATAGACCTGCCAGGGGTGGATCTGGTCGGTCTCGGTGGCGTGGACCAGCCAGGGGATGGCGCGGTTCAGTGCCTGCAAGGACTGCATGAGCATGAGGAACTCGGGGTCGAGTTCCTCGCGCTGGATCTCGCGCGGGGTCTTGTATTCCGACAATTGCCGCATGCGGCCCACCATATCGTCGCGGATGTCGCGCAGCAGGTTCTGCAAGGTGTTGGAACCCGAGATGGCGTAGCAGGGCGGGATGCTGTCGTGCGTGAATTTGACGCTGTCGTCGTCCCGCGTGAGCCGCCCGATGGGAATCAGGTCGTAGTCGTCCAGCGACGCGAGTTCCGGCCCGAAGAAGATGCGCACGACGTGTTTGACCACCGGCACGGTGGCCGCCGGCCCGTCAGCGTAGAGGTCGGCGGTGACGAGCCCGTCGCGCTGCGAGGCATAGCGGGTCGATGCCGACACTGCTTGGTCGAAGGCATCGACCTGGGTGACGTTGGGGCCGTTGAGCGAGAGCTTGCGCAACCCGAGATAGACGTCCAGCGGTTGGTCGGTGTCGACCCAGATGCGGTCGAAGGAGCGCGCACCGATCACGGCATTGCCGGGAAATTCCACATAGGTGTGGTCGCGGAACAGCAGGCGCGCTTCGCGCACTTCCACGGTGGTGGCTGAGGCCGCTTCGGGGCCGAACTCCAGGTGCCCCACGCCCCAGAAGTGCGGCGTGGTCATGTCGAACAACGGTTTTCTCAGGAATTGCTGGTGCAGCTCCTGACGCTGGAAATGCTGGGGCTGAAGAAACAAGCCCTGATGCCAGTATGTCCCGCTCCAAAAATCCATGTTGTTCCTTTTCAGTTGCCTGGCCCTACTGCCGCAGTTTGCGTATGCCGGCCGAGCCGCCTGCCTGTTGCAGGGTGTCGCCATCCAGCTTGATTTCCGTGGGCTCGGTTTCCAGCGGAATGGATTCGACGTTGGGCGCCGCGTCGGCGTCGAAGGTCAGGCTTTGCGCGTTGAGAATGCGCTGGCGACCCAGTTGCAGCCGCAAGGCAAGATTGGCCGGCTTGGCCGTGTAAGTGGTGCTGATCATTCCCTCGCTCGAGACATTGAGGGGAATGCGAAACAGGCGGGCTGCGCCGTCGGCGTCGAATCGGTAGTAGCCTGCGAGCAGCGCCACGTAGCGTGCTTCCTGCACGCGGTCGATGTCGAGAATTTCGCGTTTGCCGGGGGAGACGACGTAGCGATCGAGATGCAGGAAATCTTTGCCGGGGTCGCCGCTGGACAGCATGGCGGCGATTTTTTTGCTGTCGCTCAGCAGTTGCAGGAAGGGTTTGGTGTCTTCCATCTGCAGCACGCCCAGAATGAGCGTGTGGGGCTGGTTGAAGAAAGCGTTGAGGTCGTTCGCGGCGATCAGTTCAAGCTGAATGCCGTTGCGTTGATAGGCCCAGTCGACTTCGGCCTTGGCTTCCTTCTGGGTGTTGCCGCCCAGGGCTGCGTTCGTGCTCGCACACCCCTGAACCAAGACCAGGAGGCTGACGAGCACGGCGAGGTACAGCGAATGCGCAGGCATGGGCCCCCGGGTGGTTGCAAGTTGACAGAATTAAAAAACTAACTGCAATATCAACACATTATGTAACGCTCTTGCACCGGATTATAACGTATGAACCTTGCCCGGCCGTGGTTTTCGAAGGTGTTTCGAAGCCCCTCTCGCTCTGTGGAATGCTGCGCGCAAGCCACAGCGGGCGCGCTTTTGCTGATGTCGACCGCCGCGGCGCAGGGGGCGGACAGCGTTTCGCTACGCATGATGAACCGCCTGCCTGACAACGTTGCTCCCGTACTGACGGTTACGCGAGAAACCATTGAACACAGGGAGAAGGCGGAAGTCTGTTGGCGCGCCATCGTGTCCGATCGCGAGCGCGCACGGCAGCAGTATGAAAGCCAGCCGTGGGTGGTGAAGTATTGGCAGCCCATCCTCGGGGGCGTGCTGGGTGCGGCGGTGGGCTTCCAATTCACGCGCAACTACGGCCCCGGCAGCCAGAAATGGTTTTATCCCACCCTGGTGGGTGGCGCTGCGGTGGGTGCGCTGGCAGGCCCCGGCATGGTGGCGGGCGCCTACGCCGGTGGCACCATTGCCCAGCATTTCTGGCCCACCAAGCTGCCCGTCACTCTGGCCCTGGCCATGATTGGCGGCATTGTCGGCGATGGCCTCTGGAAACTGCTGTTCCCAGATGATCCGCCCAAAACCCTGCTGGCTGAACCGCAGCCGGGGCAATACCTGGCAGAACAGCATTTCTATGTGGAAACCCGCTGTGTGCCCACCGAGAAAGTGAGCTACACCGAACACCCCTGGCGTGCCACCTACCGCTACCAGGGGGAAACGCGCAGCGCGCTGTTCAGGCACTATCCGGGGGAACGCATCGAGCTGGATGCCACGGGCCGCCCGCTGAAGGAAATGAAGCCGCAGGGGGCGCCGGCATTCCGGGTCCGCGAAGGCGGACATTAGGGGCCGCGCGGCCTTCTGCCGTCGAACGAAAATCCGCTGCGGGCGCAGCGACTCCCTCGTCACCGTATGGGCGCCGGCGCAGCGCCCTTCGCCTCAACTGGCGTCGACCTTCGCCTGGCTGGGCGCCATGATGGCGCCGAAGCAGTTCCCCTTGTTCGATTTGGCGGCATCCATCTGCCGCAGCACGGGCTTGCCTTCGAACTTGACCTTCAGGCTGGCCGTGGTGAAGGTGCATTCCCCCATGAAGGAACCCGACACGACGCCGCCCACCGTGCCGCTGGTGTCGCCCATGCTGGTGGGAATCTTGGACGATTTGGTCAGCGCCGGGCTGCCGCAGACCAGGACCTTGAGGGAAGTCGGGTTGGCCAGCGTGGTCTGGGCCATGTTGGGGTAGGGACTGGGAACGGGGGGGCCGGGCGGCGCCGGCGTCTTGCAGACGTCCGGGGTGCAGTTGGCCTGGCCGGCCTGGATGGTGGTCACGAACATGGTCGGGCTTCCTTTGCGCGGTTTCTTCGGTCAACCCAGGTCGATCTTGCTGCCATCGATCTTCACGAAGCCGCGGGCGGTGTGGGTGATGTGGCCGGCATCCACGTGGTGATGGTCTTCGGCACTGACCCGCACCCGGCCCGCCCGGGTTTCGTCCAGCCCTTCGGTGCGGCGGAAGCTTTCCACCAGCCGCTGGAACAGGCGCCCCACCTGTGAAGACAATGTCTTGGCCGTGAGTTTCACATTCACGGCATGGGTTTCGGCGGTCTCGAACCAGCCGCTCCAGTGCTTGACCGTCATGCGCCCGCTGGCGGCGTTGAATTCGAGTTCGCTGCTGTTCATCTGCAGCGTGCCGGGCGTGTTCACCGTGACGGACGGGCTGTGCAGGCTCAGCCCCTCAGGCGTGGTGGAAAGCGTGGTGCCGCCGGGCAGCTGCAAGGCGCCGGAGTCGGGCTGCGCGCGTTCCAGCACGGCGAGGATGTAGGCTGGCGAGTCGGCCCAGGCCGCTTCGTCGAGCCCCGCATGGGTGACGAGTACGGTATCGCCGGTTTCGGGGGCGAGCAGGCAGCTGGCCGCCCGCCGGGCTTCCGGGATTTCGGGGTGGTGCAGTGTGTAGCGGTCATCGCTCACGGCCGTGACCGTGGCGGTGCTCAGCGCGAAGGCCGTCGCAGCGGGCTCGGGCCGGGTCTGGGGGTGCAGGCTATGGACGGTGGCTGACATGGCGATTCACAAGGCAAAGGTTCGGGGGCAGGGGCACTCGGTGCTCGGAGCCGGTGCGCTCGCGGAAAAGGCGGGAGCGCGCCCGGGATGCTCAGACGGGGGGCGGGGCCCAGTTCTCGGCCTTGCTGCGGACCGGGTCGTTGCGGAAGGTATCGTTGAATGCGGTGCCGTCCCAGAGCGTTTTTTCTTCCGAGATTTCGTGCAGGTTGCACAATCTGACCTGGCAGTTTCGGAAGCTGGCTTCGTCCACCACCGCATGCGAGAGGTCGCAGAGCTCCAGCGAGGCACCGTCCCAGACCGAACGCCGGGCTTTGGCATGGCTGAGCGGCGTCACCTGCCAGCGGCTGCGGCTGGCGTCGACCTGATCCAGCACCGCCAGGGAAAAATCGCAGGTGTCGAAGACGCTGTCATGGAGCTTGGCGGCACCCAGGTCGGCCATGGTGAAGCTGGTGCTGACGGCCTTCACGCCGCTGAGGTTGGCCCCCTTGAGCTGCGACTGCGCGAATTGCACGCGCGACAGCTCCATGCCGGAAAAGTCGGCCCCCTGCAGATTGGCTTCCACCATCAGGGCGAGCGTGAGATCGCAGCCGGGAAAGCGTTGGCCCGCCAGGTTGATCTTCTTCAGCATGGCCTGATTCAGGTCGTTGTCGCCGAACACCGCGGACGAGAGGTCGGATTCCAGCACCATCCAGCGTCGCAGGGTCGCCCCCTTGAGCAGGATGCCGTCCAGGGAACACGTGCTCATGCGGCTGGTGAGCAGGTTGGCGCCGCTGAAGTCAGCCTGGTCGAGCCGGCATGAATCGAACAGGCAGGCGGAAAGGTCGGCCTGCGCCGCATTTGCGCCGCTCAGGTCGCATTGAAAGAAACTGGCGGTGAGGGCGCTGACCGCGCGCAGCTGAGCGCCTGCCAGCTTGACGTCCTTGAAGGTGGCACCGGGCAGGGTGGCGCGCTCCAGCAAGGCGCCGCTCAGGTCGCAATTGTCGAACTGGGCCTCGGTCAGGTCGGCGCCGCTCAGGTCGGCGTTGCGGAAGTCGACCGCGACGAAGCGGACGCCGGAAAAGTTGCTGCCGGCCAGCTTGGCATCGTGCAGGTCGGCGTTCTCCAGAACGCCATTCTTGATCAGGGCTTGGGAAGACAGGGACATGGGCTCAGCCTTGTTGTTCATTCATGGGCCAGTGCGCTGCGATCCAGGTTGGCATGCCTGAAGTCGGCACCGGCGATGTCGGTGTCCTTGAACGTCGCGTTGTACAGGTTGCCATGCTCGAAGCGGCAGCGCAGCAGCCGGCTATGCACAAAGGAAGCCTCCATCAGGTTGCACGCCGACAGGTCGGCGTCGTCCAGCGTGGCCCGGTCGAACACGGCATGGCGCAGGTCGCTGCGCGTCATCACGACGCCCGTCAACACGCTATCGGAAAAATCGGCATTTGTTGCCTGCACGCCCTGCATGGAGGCTTGCGGAAGATCGGCACTGATCCAGCTGGCGTCATCCAGGGTGGCGTGATCCAGCACGGCCCGGGCGAGCGAGGTGCCGGGGCCCGTCTGGCTGCCACTGAGGTCGGCCCCGGTCAGGCGGGCACCGGCAAGGTCGGCCTGTGACAGGTCGATGCGCGCCGCGACGGCGTTTTCCAGGTTGATGCGCTGGGCGCTTGCGCCGCTGAAGCTGGCCCCTTCGAGCAGGGCGCCGGCAAGCTGCGCGTTGTCGAGGTTGGCCTCGGCGCATTGAGCACCCGCCGCATTCAGCCGCTCCGCGCGCACGCCCTGCAGCCAGGCTTTGTGCAGAATCGCATTGCGCAGACTGGCGGCCGAGAGCTCCGCACCGGCAAAATTGGCCCCGGTGCAATCGCTGGTGTCGAGGTTGGCGCCTCGCAGCACGGCACCGTTGAAGCTGGCGGCGTTGAGGCTGGCACCGTTCAGCTGTGCCCCTGCCAGGTTGGCGGCATCAAAGCGGGCACCGGAGGCAAAGACGCCGTTCAGGCAGGCCCCCTGCAGCTGCGCGCCGGCCAGGTTGGCGCCGGCCAGCACGGCGCCCGTGAAGTCCATGCCGCCCAGGTCCAGCCCTGCGAGGTTGGCATGGGCCAGATCCAGGCCGGCACAGCTGTGGCCGTTGGCCATGGCGTTCATCACGAGCTGGCGGTTTCGGGCGGCCGCGCCAGCGTCATGCAGAGCGGGGTTCGCCGGCGTGTCGGCCGGTTCCCGCGCGGCATGCCCGGCCGCTTGCGGGTAGGGTTGCAGGGCCCGGGCGGGGTCGGGTTCCGGAGGGGGCGGCGCCTGGCCCTCTTCGGCCTGAATGTAGGCCACCAGGGTTTCGATTTCCCGGAAGAAACCGGTGAGCGAGCGGCTGCGCTCCCGCACGCGCTGGGCAAACTGCCGGGTGAGCGGGTTGGCCTCGAGCTGGTCCATGAGCTCGCTTTCGCTCAGGCCCGTATTCTTCAGGGCCGCTTCAAAATATTCACGCTGGTTGCGGATGGTTTCCAGCAGCCCCTCCTGGGACAGGGCCTCCATTTCCGCCCGGAACTGAGGAGAAGTGGTGTCGGGCACCCCCTCGTAAAGATGGGGGGCCATGGCCCGCAGGCAGTTGTTCAGATACACGGCTACCGGCAGTGCCGGCTCGTCGGGCTGTTCGAATTCGGCATGGAAGGCATTGATGTCCAGGCCGTCCGGATGCTGCACCGGCACGCTGGCACGGAAGATCAGCACCCCCAGGCGCGTTTCTGGCAGCAGCCACACCGTGTCGAGCCGCACGTTCAGTTCGTGGAAATGCACCTGGTCTTCACCGGAAGACTGATGCACGAAAAAACGCGGCCGGGTGCGCGGAATCTGGCCCTGAAGTTCGGGGACTTGGGGGTGCATGTTGAGTACCCGCACCGGTTCGCCGCCCTGCCAGAAGCCGTCGAGCCGCTGGTCGGACCGTGCTGCCAGGAAGTAGCGCGCGTCGGAGTCTTCAGGAAGATGGGGCCAGCGGGTGTTGCGCCAGTGCTCATCCTGTTTGCCGAGATGACGGGCCCGTTCCGGCCAGTCGGCGGGCATGGGGCCGAAGCCGGCCACCGGTGGCCGGTCGTCCGGTGACATCATGAGATGGTCGGGGTCCTCGACATTCGGAAACTCGCGTTCGCCCGATGCGTCCGGCAGGCCCTTGCCTGCGGGGTTGAAGGGGTGGCCGGGGCCCCCGTAGGCATGGGCGAGATCCAGCGGCATGCGATCAAAGGGTTCGGGCGCCGAAATGCCCCCGGTGGCGGTGAGGTGGCGGCGGCCGTAGACGGCCACACGCTTGCTCAGCGACCCGACGCGGATGTGTGCGGATACCGGTTGATCGGCATGGCCCGGAGGCACATGACACTGCCCGGCGGCCAGGAATTCGCCCTGCGGCTTGGGCCAGGCCTCGTCCAGCACCTCGCCTTCGGGCAACACTTCGGCGGCATGTTCCCAGAGGGAAGTGAATTCGAGGTCGACATCCTGGCCGGGCGGGTTCAGCACGAAGGGAACCAGTACACCGAAGGCCATGGCGTAATGCCCCGAGGCCGGGCTGTAGACCCGGTGAACGACCTCGCAGCGCCCCGGCTTGAACACTTTCAGGCCTGCCACCGTGTCGCGGCGTGAAGGGCTCACAGCGTCGGCCATTTGAGGCTCTCCAGTACGCCGCGCGATGCGTCGCGCGCTGTGATGAGGGTTTCGTTTGCGGTATTGGTGGCATTGCGCGCGACGTCGAAGGCCGTATCGCTGAACTTCCTGGCGGTATAGGTGGCCTGCAGGGCGGTGTTCAGCGTGCCGATATCGCGGATGGCGTCCGCCAGGCCGGTGAAGGGGCCGGGCGGGCTGCCGACAAGAACGGTGAGGTTGCCGGAAAGATCGAGCGAGGTGCTGTTGACCTTCATGGTGGCCCCCCCGAACCTCAGGTAGACGCCCTGGGCATCCACGCTGACGAAATTCTGTCCGTTGCTGAGGCTCGCGCCCGAGGACGTGAGCCGCAGAGCCGAGCCGGCGGCACCGCCCACAATGGCATTGACGCTGCCGTCCTGGGCAGAAATGGCGGTGGTGGCGTCGCGTTGCAGAAGAATGCCGTCTTTGCTGATGCCCACGCCGGCCAGGGTGGGTGTCAGGCTGTTTGAGCTGGTGACCTTCAGCAGATGCTCCTCGGCAAGGGCCAGGTTCACGGCCTTGTTGCTACCTTTGAGCGCGACGGTCATGGTCTCGCCGAAAAGGCGTGTGCCGCCGTCGTTACCGAATTCCACACGCGTGCCGCCGTGGTTATCGGCATCCAGCGAAAAGCCGATGATGGATTCGCTGCCCGTGGGCTGGCTGTAGGTGAGATCGGTCTTGGCAGTGCTGATCTGCACCCCGGTCTCGTTGATCAGCACGCCGGCCGTATGAGAAGCGGTCGGCAGGGTTTTTCTCGAGCCGAGAAACACGCCGCCATCGACATCCAGGGAGAGGGCGGCGGCCGGTGATCCCATGTCTTTGAGTGAGCCCCATTTTTTCTTGAAGGCCAGCAAGGCGACGATGAGCCCGGTACCGACGGCGGCAATCTGCGGCAGTACCGTCATGGTGATGCCCACCCCCGGGCTGTAGAGCTCCTTGGACTCGGGGTCCTGCTTCAGACGAACGGTGGCCATGATGGCCGACGCAATCATGAGGGCGGTCTGTGCGCCCACCAGCACGAAGGCCAGATAACGCAGTTTCTTCATGGCGAGGATCTGCGTGGGGCTGGCACCCACCGTGCTGGTGAAGGCCGTCATGTAATGGCTGGAATCGGTTTCCTTGGAGTCGAGCTGGGAGGATTCCGTGAGCGTGAACTCCGGCCCCAACGAGACCCCGATTTTGGAGCCGATCGTGACTTCCGAGGCGTGGCCCAGGAAGAATTCATTCTTCATGCCGATGGCCACGGAGGTCGCGGTGCCGTAGACGATCTCCAGATTGTTCTTGACCGACATCTCGGTCTTGCCCTCGGCAAACCAGCTGAAGGATTTGCCGTCGGAAATATTGACGATGCCGCTGGATTCAGCCATGACGGAAACCTTGCGTGTTGTGAACCGGAGTGCTGCGCATGCGCTTATTCCATGTTTTCAATGAGGGAGGCCGGGTCGGAACTCTTCTTGTCGTCCAGCGTCACATCGGGCCCGGTCAGCGGGAAGGTGCCGATGTAGATCCCGGAATTATTCTTGGGGGAATACAGGGCGATGGCTTCCTGGCCGGGCTTGTCGACCATGTTCATGATGTTGCCCGCCACGGTGCGCACCCCGTTGCACCAGGCGTTGACGTCGCTCACGATGTTCTGGTTTTCGGAATTGGGGACGGCGGCCAGGATCAGGGGCTGGTCCGGGTCGCCGCCCACGAAGCCGATCAGCACCTCCGTGCCCTTGAGCAGCGGGAAGTGCATGCCGTTGCGGTTGCCGGCATAGGGAGTAGCCATGCGCAGCCATGAGGAATTCTTCTCGTGCCCGGGACGGGGGTAGTCGTACATCAGCTGCACCTTGTACTGGCCGTACTCGTTCAGCTCGGCGTGTTCCCCTTCGCCTTCGGAATCGATGATGGCATTCAGCACCCCGTGCACGATGGGCTTGGGCGTGAGCCGTTCGGCGCGGAACTGCTGCGTGCCGTCCAGAGCGGTGAACCGGCACTCATAGACGGCGCCCTGTTCCTCGCGGTTGTAGACGGTGTTGCGGCCGGCGAGCACGACGCCGGCCTGCGAACCCTGGTGAGTGACGGAGGTCACCCAGTAACGCCCGTTGAATTCTTCGCGGAAATGGTGGGAGACTTCCAGGAAGAACCCGCTGCGCACCCCGATGGCGGGCGCGGTGCCCTGATACACCGTGCCCTGGCACGCCAATTCCTGAGCGCGAACGGTGGCCAGGCGCCTGACATCATTTTCGCTGCGGACGTTGTCGCCGTAAAACATGCGCAGACCCTTGCGACCGCCCGCGACTTCGGTCTCGTGATTCAGGTTGTCTTCGAGGGCGGCATCGCGGAAGTTGAAGTCCTTTACCAGCACCTTGCCGGGCACGTGGGTCTTGCGGCAGGTGAAGGCGGTCAGGCAGCTGTCCTGGCGGTCGGTCTGGACGTTTTCCGGCGGGGTGTAGCGCAGGGCCACGGCGCGGTCGGGCTGCGCTTCCTTGAAATCGATGATGTGCAGCACTTCGCCGCGCGCGGCGGGGTCTTCGTGGTCGAAGAAGTAGTACAGGCCTTCCTGTTCCATCCAGCGCGAAACGAAGTTCAGGTCGCTTTCATCGAACTGGCAGATGAAGCTGCGCTGGCGGTAGAGCGCCGGGTTCTGGATGGCCATGCGAACGTCCGGCCCGCGCAGGTCGTGGCGTTCCAGCAAATGGCGGACGATGTCGGGAATGCGGTATTCGTCGAGGTAGACGTCGTTGATGTGTCTCAGGCCCAGGCGCCACAGCCGCGGCACCAGCGTGAGCCGGAAGAAATGGTGTTCATCCACCTGGCCCAGCTGCTCTATGCCCGACACCATGCCGTGGTAGGGAACCGAGCGGCTCAGGTCGCGCGAGCGGATGCGCAGCGTGGCGGTGGCATTCAGGGCTGTGTCCAGGTCGACGTCCGCCGTATCGGTGACCAGCAGAATGTCGAAGTGGTAGAGGCGGGAGACGGCTTCTTGGCCTTCGAAGCGAATGACCCGAAAGGCGGGCAGGTCATCGCGATGGAATTCGAACGTGAACAGGAGCTCTCTATCGGTCGTGCTGGACATGGCGGACTCCTCCTTTTTTATGCTGCGCCTGCCGTCTACAGCATGACCTGGACGCGGGCTTCGTGGGGGCGGCGGGTATCGACGAGCCATGTGTCATGACCCAATGCCGCCCAGTTGCCTTCCGGGGCTCCCAGGGCGACGGGTTGCACCGCCCCCTTGCGCAGCTGCAATTCGAGCCGTACCTGTAACGGATCTATCAAATAATAACGGATGAGAAATTCTAGTTTCAGAAATTCTTCCTGGCCCGGCAAGAGCGCGAGAAAGGTTTCCTGTTCCAGCTCGTGAATCTGCAGGGTCAGATTGTTGCTGCGCGTGCGCACCACCGACCCCACATGGCTGTCTTCGCCGAGCGTGCAGGCCTGGGTGCCGAGACTGAAGCGCTGGTCGGCGGGAATCGGCTGCCACATTTCGTCTTGCTGGATGACGTCGACCCGGGCGTCGGAGTAGAGCGCGGCGACGATGGTGCGCAGCCCCATGGCCGAGCGCGGAAACTGCGCGAACAGCCCCGCAAAGCGCAGCAGTTGGCTGAAGCCGGGCTGGTCGCGAAACTGTTGCGGGCGGTTGATGCCGACGAAGGTGTGCAGGATTTCCAGCAGGCGCTGGTCGTCGAATTCGACAATCCGCAAATGCGCGCGCGATTTCAGCCATGCCCGGAAAAACAGCGGGTAAATGGTCTGGCTGATGATGTCGAGGAAATCGCGATTGCTGTGCCGCCCTTCGTGGTGCTCGTCGAGCAGGTTTTCCGAATAGAAGGTCGGCAGCGGCGAGGTGACACCGTACAGCCCGAGGAAATTCGCGGTGAGCCGGTAGGTGCCGGGGGCGGTTTCGGTGATTTCGCTCAGGTCGGTGCCGGGAAACTCCAGCGACACATTCGGCCGGACCTTGATGTCGGCGTGCGGGTGCTCTTCCTTGAGCGCGACGAGCCGCAGCAGGCGATACGCCTGAAAGAAGGAAAAGCGTTCGCTCTGTTCGAGCAGTCGCTTCTTCACAGCAAGGGTTTCAGACCCATGCGGATCGGCCATTTGAATTCTGTCCCCGTGTTCTTGTCGCGGATTTCGAAGCGTGTGTAGGAATTCGCACTGGCGTAGCAGGACAGAAAGCGGTCCAGCACGCAGCCCCAGAGGTACAGTGCCCCGGGGCTGGCCCAGTTCTTCTCGTCGCAGGTCAGCACGATGTGCTGGCCCTGCATCATGGTGCCCCGAACCAGCCGGGTCTCCCGCCGGATGTCGATGTCGGCCAGGCCTTCAATCTGGCGCTGATTGGCGCTGCGCACGGCCGGGTCGTTGGTGCAGGTCGAGTTGTAGAGCTGCAGGATGGCGCGCAGATGGTCGGCCCGGGTGAGCGACAGCAGGTTCAGCGTGGTGTGGCTGATCACGTCCCACAGCAGCTTTTCGCCGCTGGGCGGCGGAATCGAGGCCGTGACCGGGGTGATGTTGCTGAAGGCGAAGCGATCGGGCGAGGAACTGGTCGGGCGGGAAATGTCGCCCAGCTTGAGGGCTTCCGGCAGGTGCCGGTTGGTGCAGGTCAGCCGCAGCGAGAGTGTCTCGTTGGAGGGCGCGGCGTTGTCGCCGTAGACCACCGAAAGGTAGGTGTCCAGCGTGTCGCCCACCAGCGCGGGCCGCAGGGTGGTGCGATAGCTGGCCTGTTCACGCTTGCTGCCGTGCGCCAGCAGGGAAAAGGGCAGGTATTCCTTGTTACGGGCTTCCGCCTGCACGTAACCGGTCACTGAATCGATGGAATGGATCTGGTACTGGCGCTTGTGCGCGCCACTGGGCACCACCAGGTGTTCGGCCGTTTCATGGTTGAGCGTGATGGGCTCGGCCTCGTGTTCGAACAGGTTGACCACGGGCGTGGCGTTCAGGGCGAACTCGCGCGGGCTCAGCGGCGGCAGGGGGGTGGCCCCCTTGTGGAAAATGAACTCCACCCGGAAGCGGTCGCCCTGCAGGGTGCCGCGCGCGCGGGCCAGCTCGGGCACTTCCACGAACAGGAATTTCTGCGGAAAGAAGAGCAGCTCCTGCAGCCAGCCGAAGGCCGGGAAGGCATTGTCGGGGTAGGGCAGCAGGGGTTCGTCGAAGGCGGGAAAGTCGACCTGGGGCCGGAGCAAGACGCTGTTGCCCTGCGCATCGAGCAGGCGCAACGATTTCAGGCGCGTGCCCAGCAGCATCATCAGATTGGTGGCCGCGGCGTATTCCTGATTGAGGAACAGCCGGAGCGTGGGCGGCAGCACGGTGCCCGTGGCGTCTTGCGGCGCGGTGAATTGCAGCCAGAGCACCTGGCTGCCGTCGGTCAGCGACTCGCTCGAGACAGCGTCCAGCGAGAGCGGGTGGGCCATGACGTCGGCCGTGGTACGGAACCGGCAGGACACCCCTTCGACCGGCACCGACGCGATTTCCGTCCCGGCCTTGATGCGGGCGGCTTCCGGCAATTGGGTTTTGGGGGTGAAGACCAGCATGGAGGCCGCCGGCAGGGGCCGCAGAAACTGTGGAACGAGAATGCTGGCGAGTTCCTGGACGATTTCCGGGAATTCATCGTCCAGTTTCTGCAGGGTCAGACCATTGAGGAAGGCCACCCCTTCCAGCAGGCGTTCGACGTCAGGGTCTGTGCTGACGGCCCCGAGCATAGGGGCAATGGCCGGATTGTTCTGGGCAAATTCAAGAGAGTTGGCCCTGAGACGCGCGAGCTCGGTTGCGTAGAACCGGTTGAAGCTGGTGGCCATGGAGTCGTGGACGATGCGGGGATCAACCGCTAATATTGCATGATCTTTTTCTCGGGTGTCAAGGCAGCCCGCCTGCATCTGGCCCGCACATCCTCATGAGCAAGATCCGTCTGCTGGAACGTCTGTCCGCGCTGGAAGAGCCTGCCCTGCAGGCCGGACGCCCGCCTGACCGGCAGTTGCGCGACTCCATTGTGGAGCACCTGCGACGCTTGCTGAACACCCGCGAGGGCTCGGTGCCCATCGACCCCGAATACGGCATGCCCGACATGAGCAATATTGCCGGCTCATTCGCGCTGGGCACCACCGAGCAGCTTTCCGAGGCCATTCTGCGCCAGGTGACGCGTTACGAGACTCGTTTCCGATCGCCGAAGATCACCGTGCAGAAAGAGACCCGCGAGGTCATCACGCTGCGTTTCGAATTGTCGGGGCTGGTGGCCTCCACCCAGGAAGGGGGAAGCGCACAGCAGCCGTTTTCAATGATCGTGCGGGTGAATTCGTCCGGCCAGGTGTTCGTCGAGCCCGGCACTTAGCACATGTGCATGCCGCCGTTCACGGGGATGTTCGCCCCGGTGATGTAGGCAGCGTCTTCCGAGCACAGGAAGGCGATGGTGGCAGCCACTTCTTCGGGCCGGCCCAGGCGCCCGAGGGGAATCTGGGAAATGATCTGCGTGTCCAGGATTTCCTTTTTCACCGCGGCGACCATCGAGGTGTCGGCGTAGCCGGGCGAAACGGCGTTCACCGTCACCCCCTTGCGGGCGACTTCCAGGGCCAGCGCCTTGGTGAAGCCCTGAATGCCGGCCTTGGCGGCGGAGTAGTTGGTCTGGCCGAACTGGCCCTTGGTGCCATTGACCGAAGAAATGTTCACCACCCGGCCCCAGCCGCGGTCGGTCATGCCGTCGATGAACGGCTTGGTGACGTTGTACATGGAATCGAGGTTGGTGCGCAGGACGGCATCCCACTTGTCCTTGGCCATCTTGCGGAAGGTGGCGTCGCGCGTGATGCCCGCATTGTTCACCAGGATGTCGACCTGAAAGCCGTCGGCTTCGATCCGGCGGGCCATTTCCTGGCACGAATCGTAGTCGGAAACATCCACCTCATAGACCTTGAAGCGATAGCCGTCGGCGGCCTGCTTCTGCAGCCATTCGTCGGCGCCGCCGGTGCCGATCATGTGGGTGACCAGCACCCTATGGCCTGCGTCGTGAAACTTACGGGCGGCGGCTTCGCCCAGCCCGCTGGTGCCACCGGTGATCAATGCGCAACGTTGTGTCATGAGGGTCCTGATTTCGGGTTAGTGCAGGTTGAAGGAATGACTTTTCATTATGAATGATTGCGCGGTGGCCTAGCGTTCGAGCACATAGGTGCCCGGCGCTTTCGCCAGGGGTTTGTAACCCTTGCGGGGCGCACCCATGGTGGGCGGCTTGACCGGTTCGCTCGAGCGCGCCTTGAGCCAGGCCAGCCATTCCGGCCACCAAGAGCCCTCGCGCAGTTCGGCCGTCGCCTGCCATTCCTCGGGCAGCGGGACGGGCCCATTGGCCGGGCGCGTGGCCACCTGGTAGCGGCGCCGCGGGTTGCCGGGCGGGTTCACGATGCCGGCGTTGTGGCCCCCGCTGGTCAGCACGAAGGTGATTTCAGCCGGTGTGAGGCCGTGCAGCTTGTAAACCGAACGCCAGGGCGCCACGTGGTCGGTGGTGGTGCCGACGCAGAAGGTGGGCAGGGTGACATTCAGCAGGGTGACGGGGCGGCCGTCGACGCGGTAACGGCTGGCGGCCAGCTCGTTGTTCAGGAAGAGGCGGCGCAGGTACTGAGCGTGCATGCGTGCCGGCATGCGCGTGGCGTCGGCGTTCCAGGCCATGAGGTCGATCATGGGCTGGCGGTCGCCGATCAGGTATTCCTGCACCATCTTCGACCACAGCAGGTCGTAGGAACGCAGCATCTGGAAGGCGCCGGCCATCTGGTCGGCGCGCAGGTAGCCGGCCTGGGCCATTTCGGCTTCCAGCATGCTGACCTGGCTTTCGTCGATGAACAGGCTGATCTCGCCCGGTTCGGTGAAGTCGGTCTGGGCGGCGAACAGGGTCATGGAGGCCAGGCGGTCGGCCTGGCCGTCGCGCGTCAGGGCGGCCACGGCAATGGCCAGCAGGGAGCCGCCCAGGCAGTAGCCGGTGGTATGCACCTTCCGGTTGGGCACGATGGCCTGGATGGCATCCAGCGCGGCGTTGAAGCCCTGCTTCAGGTAGTCGTCCATGCCCAGTTCGCGTTCGGCCGGGCCCGGGTTCTTCCAGGAAATGCAGAATACGGTGTGGCCGTTCTCAACCAGGTAGCGGACCAGCGAGTTGTGCGGCGAGAGGTCGAGAATGTAGTACTTCATGATCCAGGCCGGCACCAGCAGAATGGGTTCCGGGTGGACTTTTTCCGTCTTCGGGCGGTACTGGATCAGTTCCATGACGGGGGTGCGCAGCACCACCTCGCCTTCACAGGTGGCGAGGTTGCGCCCGACCTGGAATTCGTCGGAGCCGCTGGGCGGGTCGCCGAGGCGCTGGCGCTGCAGGTCTTCCATGAAGTGCTTCATGCCGCGCAGCAGATTGGCGCCGTTTTCGGCGATGGTCCGGCGTGTGGCGATGGGGTTGGTCAGCAGCAGGTTGGCCGGCGATAGGGTGTCGGTGAGCTGGCGGGCAATGAAGTTCAGCACGTCGGCGTGATGCGGGTCGACGCCTCGCACGTCGCGGGTGGCCACGTCCCACCAGCGCTGGTTCATCAGGTAGGCCTGAGCCATGACGTTGTAGGGGAACTGCTGCCAGAGCGGGTCGCTGAAGCGGCGATCCTCGAGGGGCGGTTCCGGCGCCTTTGCGGCGTGGGTGAAGTGCTGCTGATTGGCAGCCACCAGGCTTTCACGGGTGTAATTGCTCAGGGCGTTGGCCTGCAAGAGGGCCAGCTGGGTGAGCTCGGTGAGCTTGCCGGGGGCGCTGGAAAGGTGCGAGGCCCAGTCCATCCAGGCCAGGGCCAGGGATTGCGGCGACAAGGACCCCGTCAGCTGGGCCAGCGTGGCCTGGGCCTGGAGGTCAAGGTTAGCGTAGGGGTTGGAGGGCTGTTTTGAATCTGTCATGGACGTTCTCCGCTACGCACGGCCGCCCGCATCCAGCCGGCCAGCGTGTAGGCCAGTACGGCAGCGCCGATGGCGCCGGCCACGTACACCGCCACCAGCAGAATCCAGTCGGCCGGCCCCACGGCGTCGCTGTAGCCCGAGGCCGAAACCCTGGCCATGATGACCAGCGCCATGACGCCGCCAAACAGCCCGACGACTTGCGACCACATGAAGCGGCGGGCGACGATGCGGCGCTCTCGCACCAGCAGAAGCAGGAATGCCAGGGTGCCCAGCACGAAGAGGGCGATCAGGGGCCACAGCAACGGGCCGAGCATCTCCTGAAAGACGGCGATCAGGATGAGAGGGTCGAGTTCTTTCATTGTGAGCGTCTCCCGTGTCAGGCGCGGCCGCGCAGCATGCTGATGTAGGTGGGCTTGAGCGCCATGGTTTTCATCACCCAGCTGACCCAGAGTTCTTCCAGCGGGGCGATGAACCCGGGGAAGGACTGGACCAGGTTGTTCTCGTAGTCGAACTCGATGAGCATGGCGCGGCCCAGGCGGGTGATGAGCGGGCAGGAGGTATAGCCTTCGTAGATGTCGGGGCTGGTCGTGCCGGCGATGTCGGCCACCAGATGGCTGACGGCCACCGGCACCTGCCATTTGACGCTGGCCGCGGTCTTGCCTTTGGGCACCCCGGCGATGTCGCCCACCCCGAAGACGTTGTGGTAGCGCTGGTGGCGCAGGGTGGAGCGGTCGACTTCCATCCAGCCTTCGGCTGCCCAGTTGCCGGTCTGCCAGGGCAGGGGGCTGTTGCGCACGGCTTCCGGTGCGCGCATGGGCGGGATGATGTGAATGAAGTCATAGGGCTGTTCTTCACTGCCCTCGGGCGTGCGAAAGGTGGCGATGCGACGGCCCGGGTCGATGGCCGTGAGCACCCGTTCATAATGCGCGGGGATGCGGCGCTCACGGAACAGCATGCGCACTTTCTCCGAGACGATGGGGACGCTGAACAGCACCTTGTTGTTGGAGAAGTATTCGATCTCGATGCGGCTGCGCTGGCCACGGCGCACGGCGTGGTCTTCCGACAGGAAGGTGTACTTGAGCGGGGCGCCGGCACATTTCATTTCGGTGCCGGGGCGGGTGAAGACGCCGCGCCCGCCGCGATCGATGAATTCCGACAGGGCCTGCCAGCTGGCCTGGGCCGCTTCCGGACCGTTGTAGATGCTGGCAATGCCTTCCTTGCCGATCAGGCCGGGCTCCATGCCCTGGATTTCCGCGTAGTGCAGCACCAGCCCGGTGGCCACGATGAGGAAGTCGTAAGGGATGGACTTGCCGCGGTCGGTCACCACCTTGTTGGCGTCCGGATCGATCTCGGCCACACGTTCCTGCACCCATTCGACCGATGCCGGGACATAGTCGGCGGTATTGGAGACGACATAGTGCGCCGGCTTGATGCCTGCACCGACCAGCGTGAAGCCGGGCTGGTAATAGTGCGGCAGACGATTGTCGATCAGGGTGATGCGGGCGCCGTCGAGGGCGGCAGAAAGCCGCGAGGCGGCGGCCAGCCCCGCCGCACCGGCCCCCGCAATGACGATGCGGGCCGAGGTCTTTTGCCGTGGGGCCTGTTTTGCCTGGGCGGGCAGCGTGGTGCTCAGGGCACCCGCGGCGGCCATTGCCAGAAAACGTCGACGGGCGGCGTCGGTACCGCCGCCCTCCAGAATGGGGCCTGTGGGTTGTGTGTTCACGCGCGTTCCTTTGTCGAATCGCCTGCTACGTTACATTTTGTGCCACCTTATATATTAGTACAAACTAAAATACCGGGGCAGGCTTTGATTCACGTCAAGGGGCGTGCAGTGCCAGCGCCTTGTTTCACATGCTGTTTTCCCGCGAAATCGGAATTTTCAGGTACGCCACGCCGTTGTCCTCCGGAGGCGGCAGCCGGCCGGCCCGGATATTCACCTGAATCGAGGGCAATAACAAATGGGGCGCCGACAAGGTGGCGTCGCGGGCTTCCCGCATGGCGACAAACGCGTCCTCGCTGATGCCCTCATGCACATGGATATTGCGGGCACGCTGTTCTTCGACGGTGGTTTCCCAGGCGTATACGTCGCGCCCGGGGGCCTTGTAGTCGTGGCACAGGAAGAGCCGGGTCTTGGGCGGCAGGCTGAGCAGTCGCTGGATCGAGCGATACAGCTGGCGGGCGTCACCCCCCGGGAAGTCGGCGCGGGCCGTGCCGTAATCCGGCATGAAGAGGGTATCGCCCACGAAGGCGGTATCGCCAATGCGGTAGCTGACGCAGGCGGGGGTATGGCCGGGCGTGTGCATGACCGAAACCTTCAGATTCCCCAGGGGGAAGGTTTCTCCGTCATCCACCAGCTTGTCGAATTCCTTTCCGGTGCAGGAGATGTC
>JAJUFT010000091.1 GCA_029263615.1 Alcaligenaceae bacterium
CAGGCCGCCTGGCACCCGCTGCTCAATGGCAATGCGCGACAGCATCACGGACAGATCGGCCAGCGCACCTGAATAGGAAAGCCCTCGGGCCGCCAGCTCATCCGCCACATCGAGCATGCCCCTGGCGTGACCCACCGAAAGTGCCTGCAGGAGTCGCAGAAGGTGACGCTGGTCGATCGTGCCCAACATGCCTTGCACAGCCTCCAGCGTGAGATTGCCGGCGCTGTAGGCGATTGCCTGATCCGTGAGGGAGAGGGCATCGCGCATGGAGCCCCCGGCCGCCTGACCCAGCAGACGCAGCGCAGGCTGCTCGAACGAGAGTCCTTCCTGCCCGAGCACCGATTCCAGGTGGTCGACAATGGCGTCCACCGTCATGTGCTTGAGATTGAACTGCAGGCAGCGTGACAGCACCGTCACGGGAATTTTTTGGGGATCGGTCGTCGCCAGGATGAATTTGACGTGGGCGGGAGGCTCTTCCAGTGTCTTCAACATGGCGTTGAAGGCATGACCCGTGAGCATGTGCACTTCGTCGATCATGTAGACCTTGAAGCGCGCGCTGCTGGGGGCGTAAACCGCCTGCTCCAGCAACTGCGTCATTTCCTCGACCCCCCGGTTGGAGGCGGCATCCAGCTCGACGTAGTCGACATAGCGACCCGCATCGATTTCCGTGCAGGCCCGACACTGGCCGCAGGGCCGTGCGCTGATGCCCTGTTCACAATTCAGGGATTTGGCCAGGATGCGCGACAGCGTGGTCTTGCCCACCCCGCGTGTCCCCGTGAACAGCCAGGCATGGTGCAGCCGCTGGGTATCCAGGGCGTGTGTCAGTGCGCGCACCACGTGATCTTGACCGACCAGGGTATCGAACGAACGTGGCCGCCACTTGCGTGCCAGAACCAGATACGTCATTGAGGATGTAGGCAGATGACAGTCGAAAGGGAATGGAAAAGTGTACCCGCATTCCAGCAGCGCGGGGAAATCGGCAAGGCGAAGGGGAAAGCATGACGCCGGCGCAAGGACACCGGGTTCCGAGAGAAGAAAGGAGTGGCGAGCCTGACTTCGGCACTGGTTCTGCACGACTATGGCTGCTTCGTTCCCGACCTGACCAGGTTCGCCGCCGAACCATGCGAAGGGGCCCGCCATCTGGAAGTTTAACAGGATCCGCGCCGGCCTGCCGGAGCGTCGCCACCCCGAAGGGGTAGAATGGCAGGCCAACCCGCGAGCCCCGGGCCGCGACATTCCTCCGAGGCTGATTCATGGCCGCAACGTTTGACCGCATCGACGCCTTCATTGACGCCCTGTGGCTGGAAGACGGCCTGGCGCAGAACACCCTGAGCGCCTACCGGCGCGACCTGGAAGCCTTCGAGTCGTGGCTGGGCAAGGCGCACGACAAGCCCATCACGGCCGCCACGGAAGCGGATATCCAGGAATGGTTTGCCGTCATGCATGCCCGGAGCAAGGCCTCGACGGCAAACCGGCGCCTGGCCGCGTTGCGGCGTTTCTTTCTCTGGGCGCTGCGCCAGGGGATGGTCGACCGGGACCCCTGTCTCAAGCTGCAGGCCTCGCGCCAGCCCGCCCGCTTTCCCAAGACCATCAGCGAATCGCAGGTGGAAGCCCTGCTGGCTGCCCCCGACCTCTCCACGCCCTTGGGGCTGCGCGACCGCGCCATGCTCGAAACTCTTTATGCGACCGGGTTGCGCGTCAGCGAGCTGGTGTCGCTGGGCGTGCTGGCCATCAGCCTGGCCGATGGCGTCGTACGCGTGATTCAGGGCAAGGGAGGCAAGGATCGCCTCGTCCCCCTGGGCGCGGAGGCCCAGCACTGGGTGGAGCGCTATCTGCGCGAAGCACGGGCCGCCCTGCTGGGCCCGCATCGCTCGGATGCCCTGTTCGTCACCGGGCGCGGCGGCGCCATGACCCGCCAAGCCTTCTGGCAGCTGGTGAAGAAATATGCCCTCAAGGCGGGCATACACGCGACGCTCTCCCCCCATGTGCTGCGCCACGCCTTCGCCACGCACCTGCTCAATCATGGCGCAGACCTGCGCGTCGTGCAGATGTTGCTGGGGCATGCAGACATCTCGACGACCCAGATCTACACTCACGTTGCCCGCGAACGCCTCAAACAGCTGCACGCGAAGCACCACCCGCGCGCCTGAACCCGAACGCTTTCCCTATGGCCAAAGACAAACACGTATCCGAAACCCCGGCAACCCAGCTGCTCAAGAAGCTGGGCATCCCCTATACCGAACACCCCTATGAGTACGTCGAGCATGGCGGTGCCCTGGAGTCTGCCCGTCAGTTGGGGGTGGACCCCCACCATGTGGCCAAGACGCTGATCATGGAAGATGAGAACGGCAAACCGCTCATCATTCTCATGCATGGCGACTGCGAAGTCTCCACCAAGAATCTGGCTCGCCAGATCGGGGTCAAAAAGGTGGCCCCCTGCAAGCCGGAAGTGGCGCAACGTCATTCCGGTTACATGGTCGGCGGTACCTCGCCGTTCGGCACGCGTCGCAAGATGCCGGTCTGGGTGGAAGCCGGCCTGCTGGAACTTCCCACCCTGTATTTGAACGGGGGTCGGCGCGGCTACCTCGTGGGCATTTCGCCCCAGGCATTGGTGAAGGGTCTGAACGCCCAGCCCGTGAACGTGGCCCTCAAGAAAGAATGACGAGGCCCGGGCTTTTTCAGATGAGGTAGACGCTGGCCCCAAACCAGGCTCTCTAAACTTATAACCATAGGTTATTTAGAAGCGTGATTTTCAAACCAGAGCTTCAGAGACGATTAAAATGCTGCCTTCGATGTCACGCCTGCGCGCCTTGCCGATGCGCAGCCACAACGCGGTAATTCTCTTTGAAGACCCTAGACACTCTGCCTGAGACCGGCCTGGATCACGTTGGCATATTCGGCCACGACCTGAACACCCTGGCCGCCGTCTACGAACGGCTCGGCTTCCAGCTCACGCCCGTCTCGCAACATGCTCGCCCCGCCGCACCCGGCGAACCGGCCACCTTGCGCGGGACCGGCAACCGCTGCGCCATGTTGCAGCGAGGGTATATCGAATTGCTGGGCGTGCTCGACCCGACCCTGGATACCCTGGGCGTACCTGAAGCCCTCGCCCGGCACGCGGGCATGCATATCGTCGCTTTCGACGTGGAAGAGATCGAGCGGACCATCGCCGGGTTGAAATCGGCGGGCATTCCCCATACGCTGACCTATCTCGAACGCGACATCAACACGCTCGAAGGCACTGGCCGCGCGAAGTTCACGCAGATCAAACCCGAGGCGGCGCGCTTCCCGGAAGGGCGCATCTTCATGCTGCGCCACGAAACCCGCTCCCTGCTCTGGCAGCCCCGTTACCTGAGCCACCCCAACACGGCAACCCGCCTTCGGGAAGTCGTGATGGCCGTACCCGATGCCACGGAAGCCGCTGCGCGTTATGCACGCTATCTGGGAGCGCAGGCCATGACGGAACCCGGACGGGCCCGGTTCACCCTGGCGCAGGACACTGCGCTTTCCCTGCTTGAACCGGCCCGGCTGGCCGAACAGTTTCCCGCCGTCGAGCCGACCGCCCTGCCCATGCCTGTCGCGATGGTGGTCGAAGTGCAAAGTCTGGCGTCCGCGAAGACCCACCTCGAAGGGCAGGGCGTTGAGGCAGTGCACCATGGCCAGCGACTCCATGTCGCCCCTGAAGCGGCCGCCGGCGTGGCGCTCGTCTTCGAGCAGGCGCCCCCGGTTCGGGCACTTGCCCCCTGATTTCAGCCTGGATGCAGGCACCTGTTTCGTCGCACAGTGTTGCGACCGCACTTTCGGAGAAGAAGATGTCAACCCGTATTGCAAAATCGCTGAGTCAGGTCGCCGGCGCGTCTCTGCTGGCGCTTGCCGCCCTCGCACCCAGCCTTGTCCAGGCCAAGGAAAAAGTCACGCTCGCCTACCCGACCAACATCAACCTTTCGAATGCGCCAACCATCATGGGCATCGGCATGGGCTACTTCGAGCAGGAAGGCCTGGAAGTGGACGTCGTGTTTTTCCAAGGTTCGTCCGTCATCATGCCCCAGCTGTCCCAGAAGCATGTGGATTTCGGCTGGATGGCCCCCGAAGCGCTGATCACCTCCGCGCAGCCGGGCCGCACCACCCTGCCGACCAAACTCTTCTACAACGGCATCTTCCAGTCTCCCTATGAGTTGGTCGTGAAGGAAGACAGCCCTCTGAACAGCATTGCCGACCTCAAGGGCAAGAAAATCGGCGTGGGCGGCATGACGTGGGCGAACATCCCCATCACCAAGTCCATCCTCGCCGACGCCGGCCTCAAGCCGGAAGACTACGAGCTCGTGCCGGTGGGCGTGGGAGCTTCCGCCTTCAAGGCGTTCGAGGACGGCCAAGTGGATGTCCTGAACCTGTTCGACACCTTCCACGTCCAGATGGAGAACAGCGGCGTGAAGATGCGCCGCCTGCCCGTGCCCGAGAAGTTCAAGAACCTGTTCTCCAACGGGCTGATCACGCATCAGGACACCTTGAAGGAACGTCCCGAGCTGGCCGTCAAATTCGGTCGGGCCGCCGCCAAAGGGGTGATTGCCTGCAACGCCAATGTCGAAGCCTGCGTGCGCAACTTCTGGAAGCTGTATCCCAACACCATCCCCTCGCAGGGCACGGAAGAACAGAAGCTGGCCGACGCCGTGGAAATCGTGAAGGTTCGCCTGGCCACCATGATTCCCGAAGGGGGCCCCGAGAAGATGGGCTATTACACCGAGGCCTCGCTGAAGGACTACGTCAGCGTCCTGCACGCCGGCGGGGTGCTGGAAACCACCCAGATCCCCATTGACACGCTCTACACCAATGAGCTGGTTGCAAAGATCAATGATTTTGATGCAGCCAAGGTCATCGAAGAGGCGCGCGCGAAATAATGGCTGACGCTTCCCGTCCCACCCCCGACGTGCCGCTCGTCGCGGCTGAAGATCTCGGCGTCGTATTCCAGGGCAGCCAGGGGCAGATCACTGCCCTGGACACGCTGTCCCTGAACATCCGCAAGGGCGAGTTCGTTTCGGTCGTCGGACCGTCCGGCTGCGGCAAGTCCACTCTGATCCGCGTCTTCAGCGGGCTGCTGGCACCGACCCGGGGCCGCGCCCTGCTGAAGGGCGAGCCCATCACCCGCCCCCGTGGCGACGTCGGCATCGTCTTCCAGCAAGCCAATTTGTTGCCCTGGAAGACCGTGCTGGACAATGTGTTGGTGCCCTCTCGCGCCCTGGGCCGGGACATCGGCCCGGCGCGCGAGAAAGCCCTGGAACTGCTGCGTCTGGTGGGACTGGAAAAATTCAGGGACAACTATCCCAGCGAACTGTCCGGCGGGATGCAGCAGCGCGTGGGCATCGCCCGCGGCCTGGCGCATGACCCGGACCTGCTGCTGATGGATGAGCCTTTTTCGGCCCTGGACACCATGACGCGCGATCACATGAGCATCGAGCTGCAGCGCATCTGGATGGCCACGCACAAGACGGCCCTGTTCATCACGCACAGCATCACCGAGGCCGTCTTTCTTTCGGACCGCATTGTCGTGATGTCCGCCAGGCCGGGCCGCATTGTTAAGGAAGTGTCGATCGACCTACCCAGGCCGCGCACCGTCGAGACCTTGGCGGACCCGCGCTTCGCGGCCTACTGCGCCGAGCTGCGCGCCTTGTTCGAAGAACTCGTCCATTTTGATTGAACCGAGGAATCGCGTGTCCAATCGTCTCAAAGCCATCGTCTATCCTCTGATCACCGCAGTCGTCCTGCTTGCGTTGTGGACGATCAGTGTGCGGGTCTTCCAGATTCCCGATTACCTGATTCCCCCGCCCTCCGCCGTACTCGGCACCTTGAAGTCCGGCTATATCGATGGCCAATACTGGCCGCATTTCTTCTTCACCCTGACCAATACGGTGGTGGGATATGCCGTCGGTTGCGGTCTGGCGCTGATATTGGGTGCCGTGGTGGCCGAATCGCGCACTTTCGAGCGCTTCTTCTTTCCCTACATCGTGGCACTGCAGGCCACGCCCAAGGTCGCCATCGCCCCCCTCATCCTCGTGTGGTTCGGCTATGGCATGGCCTCCAAGGTGGTGCTGATCGCACTCATGACCTTCTTTCCGGTATTCATCAACACCATCACGGGACTGCGGCAGACCAACCCGGCCTTGCTGGACCTCATGCGGGTGTGTTCCGCCTCCCGCCTGCACGTCTTCCTGAACGTGAAGCTGCCCTCCGCCGCCGGCCACTTGTTCGCGGGGCTGCAGATTTCGGTGGTGCTGGCGCTGATCGGTGCCGTGGTGTCCGAGTTCGTCTCGTCGAGCAGGGGCCTGGGCTATCTGATCCAGTCCGCCACCGTGAACCTGGATGTCGCGACCATGTTCGCCTGCATCTTCAGCCTGGTGGCGATCGGCGTCACCTCCACCCGCCTGATCGGCCTGCTGCATCAGAAGCTGGTGTTCTGGGAAGGCCCCCGCTCCTCTCTGACCCACCCCCAGGAATAGGTCCTTGAAAACCATGGAATTCTACGACTGCTACGCCCAGAGTTACGCACTGGCCCGCCAGCGTTTCTGCCAGACGGCGCGCGAGAAAGGCGCTGACGTGTTCACTCATGTCCATCCCAGCCTGTCGGGTCCGCAGGGTGAGGAACTGGCGGTCGATGTCGCCTGTTTCGGTCCGGTCACCGCCACGCGCGCCCTGCTGGTGATCAGCGGCACGCACGGTCTGGAAGGCTTCCTGGGCTCTGCCGCGCAGATCGCGTGGTTGAAGGGCGGAACATCGGTACTGGCCGAAGACGTGCGCGTGGTGCTGGTGCATGCCATCAACCCCTGGGGCTTCGCCCACTTGAGCCGGACCACGGAAAACAATGTCGATCTGAACCGCAATTTCATTGATTTTTCGGCCGGTCTGCCGGAAAACCCCGGGTACGCCCTCATGCATGAGCGCCTGTTGGGCCCCGAATGGACGCAGGCGCAGATTGCTGCCGCCCAGAAGGCCATGGACGATTTTGCGGCCACCCATGGCGGCGATGCACTGTTCGACACCCTGGCGCGCGGGCAATACAGCCATGCCGATGGCCTGAACTACGGGGGGACCGGACCCGAATGGTCGCATCGCACTCTTGAAGCCATCATTCACGAACACCTGCCCGCCGTCCGCAAGCTCGCATTCATCGACTGGCATACCGGGGTGGGCGAATATGGCGAACCCTTCTTCCTTTGCTTCAACGAGGAGGGCAGCCCCCTTCAGGCGCGCGCCGCTCAGTGGTGGGGCGAAGATCGGATTCGTGGCCAGCTGCCTCACGGACGAGCTCGCCCCAACTACCAGGGCCTGCTGTTCCATGGCGTCCAGTCATTTGTAGGGGACGCCGCCGTCTGTGGCGCGGTCGTGGAGTTCGGCACGCGCGGGTGGCATATGCGCCGCATGCTCAGGCTGGACCTCTGGCTGAAGTTTCACGCCACGCCGGCGCACCCCGGCTACGCGATGCTGCAGGCAGACCTGCTCGATTCTTTCTGCCCCTTCGATCAAGTCTGGCGAGACAATTGCCTGCGCCACGCCCTGGAAATCACCGAGCAGGCTCTGCATGGCCTGCAGGACTGGTAGACGAAAATACAAACGGCGCCCCATGGGGCGCCGCCGCGAATCTGGCGTCTCCGGCAGGAATCGAACCTGCAATCTTCCCTTAGGAGGGGAAAGTTATATCCATTTAACTACGGAGACGCGGACAAGCCCGCCATTATAGCGCAGCACCCTGCCAAACCAAGCGCCATGCGGCGAATCTGCCGCGTATTGAAAGCGCGGCGGTCAGCGCAGGGCGCCTCCCCACAGCGCAGCACACTGTGGCGGAAGCCCCGCATTTTCACCCGCTTGTTTGATCTTGCGCACACATGTTCAGGGGTTTCTTCCCCCCTGGGGCCGTCCGCGCCTTAGAATTGCGCTAGCCGAAACAAGAGCAGGTGCGAAACGTCGAATCCTGAAAGTTCGCCGTGCACAGCCTGCCACCCCGTCGATTACCGTACTCCTCTCATGACCTTCTTTTCCACCCTCGTGATTGCCTTTGCCATGTCGACCGACGCCTTTGCCGCGGCCGTGAGCAAAGGGGCCGCCCTGACGCGCCCGAAGTTCTCCGAAGCCCTGCGTACCGGCGCCATCTTTGGTGTCATTGAGGCCCTCACCCCCCTGGTGGGCTGGGCCATCGGCTCGGTGGCTGCCCCCTACGTGCGGGCCTGGGACCATTGGATCGCCTTCACCGTGCTGGGGGTGCTGGGCTTGCACATGATCTACAACGCGTTTCAGGATGAAGACGAAGACGAGGCACCCCGCAGCAGTCATTCCTTCTGGCTGCTCGCCGCCACGGGTCTGGCCACCAGCATTGATGCGATGGCGGTCGGCGTCACCCTCGCGTTCATCGACAGCAACATCCTGATCACGGCCCTGGCCATCGGCACCACCACCCTGCTCATGGTGACGCTCGGTGTCATGGTGGGCCGCCTGTTGGGCACCCTCCTGGGGCGACGTGCCGAGATGCTGGGCGGCATTGCCCTGATCTGCATTGGCTCCCTGATTCTGTACGAACATCTGCAGTAGCCAGGCAATCAGCGCAGCGCTTCCACTTTCAAACAGAAACGCCGGCCAACGCCGGCGTTTCTTCGTATCGCTTTCCGGTCAGGCGAACCCGACCGGACATGTGAGCGACTTCCCCTTCTTACTTGAGCGTGATGCCGCCCTTCTTCACGACTTCATGCGCCCAGTCGTATTGTTCCTGGATTTCCTTCCCGAATTCTTCCGGTGTGTTGCCCGAAGGCGCCGCGCCCTGCTTCTGCAGCGCTTCGATGACATTGGGCTTCTTGAGCGCCTCGGAGGCCGCCGCATGCAGCTTCTTGATGATGGCGTCCGGCGTGCCGGTGGGGGCCAGCAGGCCATACCAGGCCGGATTGTTCAGTTCCGGGAAGCCTTCTTCTGCCAGCGTCGGAACGTCTTTCAGGCTTTCCAGGCGCTCTGGCCAGGCGATGGCCATGGCGCGCAGGTTGCCGGCCTGAATCTGCCCCATGGAAGACGGCAGGTTGTCGAACATGATGTCGATCTGGCCACCGACTGCATCTGCCACGGCCGGGCCGGAGCCCTTGTAGGGCACGTGCAGGATGTCGGCCCCCGTGGAGAGGCGGAAGGCCTCGCCGAACAGGTGAAGCACGCTGCAGGTGCCGGAACTGCCGTAGGAATATTTGCCGGGATTGTTCTTCAGCTCCTGCAGGAACTCCTTGAAATTCTGGGCGGGGAACTTGGGATTGACTTCGATGACGTTGGGCACGTTGGCGAAGTTGGTGACCGGCATGAAATCCTTCAGGGGATCGTACGGCAGGTCGTCGGGGCGGCAAGCCTTGTTCACGGCCATGGTGGAGACCGTGGCAATGGACAGTGTGTAGCCATCCGGGGCCGCACGCGCCGCTTCCTGGGCACCGATGGCGCCGCCGGCACCACCCTTGTTCTCGACCACCATGGTCTGGCCGAGAATCTGGCTCATCTCCTGGGTGACGATGCGTGCGACGATATCCGTCGAGCCGCCCGGTGCAAACGGG
>JAJUFT010000115.1 GCA_029263615.1 Alcaligenaceae bacterium
GGATCAATACCTCATCTCGAAGACAGACACCCGAGGCATCATCACCTATGCCAATCCGGCCTTCATCGAGATCAGCGGCTACAGTCACGACGAGCTGATCGGCCAACCCCACAACCTGATCCGCCACCCCGACATGCCGCCCGCCGCATTCGAAGACCTGTGGAACACCCTGAAGGCCGGCAAGCCCTGGACGGGCATGGTGAAGAACCGTCGCAAAGACGGCGGGTATTACTGGGTGCTGGCCAATGCCACACCCATTGTGGAAGACGGCGAAGTCACCGGCTATGCCTCGGTGCGCACCTGCCCCACCCGCGACCAGATCGAAGAAGCCGAAGCGCTCTACCAGAGCCTCAACGAAGGCACCCTGACGGGCTACGCCCTGCGCCAGGGGGAGCTGGTGCCCACCGGATGGCGCCGGCTGCTGCGGTTTGCGGCCATCCCGTTTTCTTCGAGTCTGCGCGCCGGCATGTTGCGCCTGACCCTGCTTTCCACCCTCGTCACCCTCATGGCCGCATGGTTTGCCTTCAACGGCGGCATTTCAGAAGGCCAGGAAGTGCCCTTCCTCGCCGGCCTGGTGGCGGCCTTCCTGTGCATCTTCGGGTACGGCTGGGTCATTGCCCAGCGGGTGCTCCGACCACTGCGCGGGGTGACCGACATCGCCCGTCAGATCGCCGCGGGCAATCTGCATCTGACCATCGAGGCCGACCGCGACGACGAAGCCGGTGAGCTGCTCTTTCATATGGACATGATGCGCCGCAGCCTGGTGGGCATCGCCCACGATGTGCACGCCAGCGTGCATGTCGCCACCCGCACCGCCGAAGCGCTGACGCTGGACAACCAGAACCTGGCCATACGCACGCAGAATCAGAGCCAGGCCCTGCAGCAGACCGCCATCAGCATGCAGGACCTGGCCTCGACGGTGCAGCAGAACGCCGACACCGCCCGCCTGGCCAACCAGCTTTCCGACAACAGCATGCGCATCGCGCGCCGCGGCGGCGAGGTCGTGCAGGCCGTGGTCAGCTCCATGGATCGCATCCACGAGAGCTCGCTCAAAATCGGCGACATCGTGTCGCTGATCGAATCCATCGCGTTTCAGACCAACATCCTGGCGCTGAACGCCGCGGTTGAAGCCGCGCGGGCCGGCGAAGCCGGTCGGGGCTTTGCGGTGGTCGCTTCCGAAGTGCGCAACCTCGCACAGAAGAGCGCCAATGCCGCCAAGGAAATCAAGGAACTGATCGAGGAGTCGGTGGCCCGCATGCAGGACGGCACCGAAGAAGCCCAACGAGCCGGCACCACCATGCAGGAAATTGTCGAAGCCGTCACGCGCGTGGCCGACCTCATCAACGAAATCTCGGCAACCTCCGACCTGCAAACCAGCGGGCTCTCGCAGATCAATGTCGCGCTGTCCAACCTTAACGACGCCACCCATGGCAACGCGGAGTTCGGCCAACAGCTGGGCGCCAACATACACATGCTGGCCGCCGATGCGGAAAGCCTGCGCCAGGCCATCAATGTCCTGAACATCGGTGACAACATCGTGACCAGCTCGGGGCATCGGGCGCCTCGGGAACTCGAATCTGCCCCGCGCAGGCGCGCGGTGGCCTCCACGGTAATCCCGGAGGCGCCGCGCTTGTCGTAAGATTAATCTCTTTGCCCGACTGCTCGCCTCATGAAAATCACTGCCACCCACCTGGAACCCAAGGACGACAGGCTCGATCTTTTCGATATTTCTCCGGTCTCCATGTGGCTGGAAGACTACAGCGAGCTCAAGGCACTGTTCGATACCTGGCGCAGCGAAGGCGTGCGCGACCTGCGCGCCTACCTGCTGGAAGACCCCAAACGGGTGGCCCGCTGCTCCAGCTGCATCCGCCTGCTGCGCGTCAACGCGCGCACCCTGCAGCTGTATGGTGCCCGAAGTTTCGATGAACTGGCGGCCAAGCTCGACACGGTGCTACGCGATGACACCTACTCGGCCCACATCGACGAACTCGAGCAGCTCTGGCTGGGCGAAGGCCGCTTTCAGAGCAAAACCGTCAATTACACGCTGGACGGCCGCCGGCTCGACCTGCTGCTGCGCGGCGTGGTGTTGCCGGGCCACGATCAGCACTGGGACCGCGTGCTGGTCGTGGTGGAAGACATCACCTCCCTGGAAACCGCCCGGCGCCAGCTGACCGCCAGCGAGGAATACGCGCGTGGGCTCTTCGAGAACGCACCCGTGTCGCTCTGGGTGGCCGACTATTCCTCCATCCGCCAGCTGCTGTCCGACCTGCGTCTGCTGGGCATCACCGATTTCCGGACCTTCACGGAGGTTCATCCGGAATTCATCGAGCGCTGCTTCCACGAAAAGCGCATTCTGGACGTCAACCACCACACGCTCACCCTGCTCAAGGCCCCCAGCAAGCTCACCCTGTTGCAGAATCTGGACGAAGTCTTCCGCGACGACATGCGCTACCAGTTCCGGGAACAGATCATCGACCTCTGGGAAGGCGTACTTTTCCAGAAGCGTGAACTGACGGCCCATGCGCTGGACGGCAGTGTGGTGCACACGCACCTGCAGTTCTGGGTGGCCCCCGGCCATGAAGAGAAATGGGACCAGGTCCTGCTCGCCTTCACCGACATCACGGCGCGCAAAAAGGCGGAAAGCTATCTCGAATACCTGGGCCAGCACGACGTGCTGAGCGGCCTGAAGAACCGCGCTTTCTTCACGGATGAAATCGAGCGGCTGCGCCGCAAGAAAGACCAGTACCCGCTCACGGCGATCGTGCTGGACATGAACAACCTCAAGCAGATCAACGACGAGTCCGGGCACGCGGCGGGCGACGGCATGTTGCGCCGCTGCGGCGAAGTCATCAGCCAGGCGGTGGAAAAACCCGCCCACGCCTCACGCACGGGCGGCGACGAATTCATCATTCTGATGCCCGGCGCTGACGAAACGACGGGGCTGCGCATGATGGACGACATCCAAAAGCTCATCGCCCTCAACAACCAGTACCACGCGGCTCAGCCAGCCCTGAGCATTTCCATGGGCATGGCCACCTGCTCCTCGCCGGATGGCCTGGACGACATGTTGCGCCGGGCCGACCTGGCCATGTACGAGCAGAAGCGCGCCTATCGGGAAAGCGCCGAGGGCAGCAGCGCCGCCCGTTGAAGGAACGCCGGCGCACGAAGGGCCCTGTTGGCGGGCCGCCGGCACCCTCGCCGCCGGGAAGGCGCCGCCGATGCAGCGACGGCCCTTCCGCTGCGTCTCAAGCCGCCCGGCTACGGCGGCGCAGCCAGCACAGCGGCGCGCCCAGACCCAGCACCAGCAGCCCCAGCAGAGAACCGCTGCCCGCGTAGTTCACGCTGGACCAGAACAGCCCCAGACACACCAGCGCCAGGATCAAGGGCATCACCGGGTACAGAGGCACCCGGAATGGCCGCGGGTGGTGCGCATCGCGCTGGCGCAGACGGATCAGGGCCAGACCCGTCAGGCACATGAACAGCCAGAACACGGGCGAGGTATAGGCCACCATGGCCTGCAAGCCGTTTTCCGTCCAGGCACCGAAGGCGACGAGGGCCAGCGTGATGGCCCCTTGCAGCCACAAGGCACGGACCGGGGTTTCACGTTCCTCGCTCCATGCGCCCAGCGACTTCAGCGCCGGCACATCACGGCCCAGGGACACATACACCCGCCCGCCTGTGAAGATGCAGGCGTTCACCGTGCCCAGTGCCGTACAGCACACCAGCACGCTCAGCAGCACCGCCGCCCAGGGCCCGGCGAGCAGGCGGCTCATGTCCGCCCCCACCGCGTGCGTGTTGCGCAGGCCCTCCAGGCCGAACACCTGCAGGTAGGCCAGGTTCACCAATACGTACAACGCCACGATGATGGCCGTGCCATAGAGCAGCACGCGCAGCATATTGCGACCGACTTCCCGAATCTCGCCCGACAGGTAGGCCGCCTCGTTCCAGCCGCCATAGGTCAGCAGCACGAAGACCATGCCCATGCCCAACATGCCGGCCAGTTCGCCCAGGGGCAGGCCGGCTTCGCCCGCCGCTGCGCCGCTGCCTGCCGCGGCACCATCGCCCACCGCCGCACCGCCGGCCGCCGAAGACGCCGCCGCGGCGCCCATTCCCCCGTCGCCCAGCACCAGCCCGCCGATGGCCATGGCCACCAGTGCCAGCACGGACACCACCGTCAGCACCCATTGCACCCGGCGCGACTCCATGCTGCCCAGCACGTTCAGCACGGTCAGCGCCGCCACCACGGCCGCCGCGTAAATGGCCGGGCCATGTTCGCCCAGGGGCAGCAGTACCTGTGCGTAATCACCAAAAATGAAGGCCACGGCGGCAATCGCCCCTGTCTGGATGATGGAGCAGCGGGCCCAGGCAAAGAGCAAAGCGATATCGGCGCCCCAGGCCCGGCCCAGAAAGGCATACTCGCCGCCTGCATCCGGGTAGCTGCTGCCCAGCTCGGCATAGCACAGCGCACCCACCAGCATGACCAGGCCGCCTGCCACCCACAAGCCCATATAGGCTGCGGCACTGGGCGCATTCATGGCCACCAGCGGCGGAAAGCCGAAGATGCCGATGCCCACCACCACGCCCACCAGAATGGCGACGGCATCCCCCACCGACAGGCCCTTCTTCACCTGGACGGTTTCGGCCTGACGGCTGGCCGTCGCGGAAGCGGGCACTGCGTTGCCCCCGCTCACAGTCGCGACCCTTTGAGATTTTGCGAGGCGCCACGCTCAGACACCAGCAGACTGCCGCCCTGCACGTTGCCCGTGAAATGGCGCGCATCCGCCCCCTCACCCACGCTCAGTTCCAGGCCGCCATCCGGCGTGCCGGGCTTCATCTGCAGAATTTTTTCGCGCAACGCCACGTTCACGTCTGGCAGCAGATACATGGTGAGCACCGAAGCAGCGGAAAAATCCGTATGGAAGAGATTGGCCTCGCGGAATTCCACCATGTCGCTGACACCCGCTTCTCTGGCGTTCGCATTGGCCTCGGCAATGCGCTCGGGGTTGATGTCCACCCCCATGGCGCCCTTGGCCTTGAAATCCTTCACCGCCGCAATCGCAATGCGGCCGTCGCCCGAGCCCAGGTCGATGACGAAATCCTGGGGGCCCACTTTCGTGACTTCCAGCATGCGGCTCACCACTTCAGGCGGTGTGGGCACGTAAGGCACGTCCAGCGACACCGCCGCCTGCACCGCAGGCGCAGCGCCCATGAAACCGACACCCGAAATCGCCACCAGCAGCGCTGCCCGA
>JAJUFT010000142.1 GCA_029263615.1 Alcaligenaceae bacterium
AAGCGTGTGCCCCGCCTCCGTGCAAGGCGTGTGTGTGTCGGCACACAATGGCGCATGGGCGCGTCGGGGGTCTGACATGATGTGTCCTCCATTCATGCCTTCATTGGAAACCCTGTCGTCACTTCAGGGTCAAGTCCGGACTGAGGCGCCGGTCATACGCAGAAGGCAGGGCGGGTGCTATGCTCGGTGAAAATTTCTGCCCACCAGGAGACACTCGATGGAGTACCGCAATCTGGGGCGCAGCCCCCTGAAAATTTCCCCCCTGACCCTCGGAACCATGATGTTCGGCGGCGCCACTGGCACGGAAGAGTCGCTGCGCATCATTCATGATGCGCGCGACAGCGGCGTCAACTCCATGGACACGGCCGACGTCTACAACAAGGGAGAAACCGAGAAAGTCGTGGCCCAGGGCATCAAAGGGGAGCGTGATTTCTGGGTGCTGGCCAGCAAGGTGGCCAACAAGATGGATGACGGTCCCAACCAGTCGGGCTTTTCCCGGAAATGGATCATGGAGGGGGTGGAAGCCAGTCTGCGCCGCCTGCAGACCGATTATCTGGACATCGTCTATCTTCACCGCGATTACCCGGGTCAATCCCTGGAAGAACCGCTGCGCGCCCTGGACGACCTCATTCGCCAGGGCAAGATCCGATACTACGGCGTCTCCAACTTCCGCGGCTGGCGGATCGCCGAGACCGTGCGCATGGCACAGCAACTGGGCATGCCGGCCCCCAGCGTGATCCAGCCGGTCTACAGCCTGGTGAACCGCGTGGCGGAAATGGAGCAGCTGCCTGCCGCCCAGGAATACGGCATGGGAGTGATTTCCTACAGCCCGCTGGCGCGCGGGGTGCTCAGTGGCAAATACCGCAGCATGGAAGACGTGCCTGCCGATTCCCGCGTGGCGCGCGCCGACAAGCGCATTCTCGATACGGAATGGCGGGCCGAATCTCTGGTGGTGGCCAATGCCGTGCGCGAACGTGCCGAAGCGCGCGGCTGGAGCACGGCCGACTTTGCCACCGCATGGGTCATTGCCAACAAACTGGTCACCTCCGCCATCGCTGGCCCGCGCACCTTCGCGCAATGGAAGGGCTATCTGCAGGCGCTGAACCTCACCCTGGAGGCGGACGACGAAGCCTTTGTCGACGCGCTGGTGAGCCCGGGCTATGCCTCGACGCATGGGTATCACGACCCCTCTCACCGGGTGACCGGGCGAATTTCCCGAGCCTGAATGCCGTTTTCTCCCGATTCGCCCCGGGATCACCGCCGCGACCGGGGCGGGAAACGAGAAACCCTTGTCTGGAATCAAAAAAGCCGCTTGTTCGTTCAACCGTGAGATAGGGGTTAACCCTAGAATGTCTCATCTATTTACATTTTGAACACGCTGGCCCCCATCTCTGCATTTTCGAGGGCCTACACGCACACGAGTGGCCATTCATGCAGACGTTCTTTTCCCGGCTTTCGATCGCCCGCAAGTTCCTCATCATCGGTGCCATGGTGTTGATCGCCATGCTGATTCCCACCTCTCTGGTGGTGATCGATCACGCTGGCGCCGCACGCCAGGCCTCCACGGCCGCGGCCAACCTCGCCCCTGCCACCCAGCTTCTCGAAATAGTGCGCCTCAGCCAGCAAGCCCGTGGGCTGTCCAATGGCTTGCTGAACGGTAACGCCTCCGCGGCCGGCGATGTGGCCAAAGCACTGGAAGCCACCCAGACCGCATTCCAGAAAGCCGAACGCAGCCTGCAGGAAGTCGGTGCCGGTGACGCATTGCTGAACCCGCTGCGCAGCCTGCAGAGTCAGATTTCCGACCTCGGTTCGCGTGTGCGCGCCCGCAACATTCCCGCTCCCGAGAGCTTTGCCACCTACACGCGGATCATTACCGAAGAGATGGCCCTGCTGCAGAAGATCGTGGCGGATACGGGTCTGAGCCTCGATGACCAGCCAGACACGTATGCGCTGATCAACGGTCTGTTCACCAGCCTTCCCCCGCTCACCGAGTACCTGGGTCAGGCGCGTGGCTTCAGCGCAGGTCTGCTGGCCAAGGGCTCGGCCAATGATGCAGAACGGCAGCGGGTGGCCGCCCTGCACGCGCTGTCCGCCGACCGTCAGCACGCCTGGCAGCGCAGCCTGGACACTGCCATGCAAAGCAATGCCGACATCGGCGCACGGCTGTCGGCCGACCTGCGCAAGGCCATGGACAGCACCCGCGACGCGCTGGCGCTCACCCAGCGAGAGATCCTCGATGCAGCCACGCTCACGCATTCTTCTCCCGCTTATTTCCAGAACATGACGACCGCGATCGACGCCCATTTCAATCTGGCGTCACAAACGGCTGCCGTGCTGGCAGAGCGTCTGCATGAGCGCGCCAACCAGGCACAGCTGAAACTGTGGCTGCTGATCGCCGGGCTGGCCGGGCTCGCCTGCGTGGCGTTCTGGCTGGCCTACCGCCTCACCCGCAACACCATTGCCTCGCTCCAGACCGCGTTGAGCATGGCACGCACCATCGCGCAGGGCGATCTGACGGTTCGCGCGCAGGTCAGGGGCAGCGATGAAACCCAGCAACTGCTGCAGGCACTTAACGACATGAACCTCAGCCTTGCGGGCATCATCCGGCAGGTGCTGAGTTCGACCGACAATATCGCCACCGCAGCCAGCCAGATTGCAGCGGGCAACCGCGACCTGGCCGATCGCACCACCTCGCAGGCCGCCTCGCTGGAAGAAACGGCTGCGTCCATGGAACAGCTCACCAGCACGGTCACCCAGAACTCCGAGAACGCAGCGGCTGCCGACGCTCTGACCCGTGAAGCCACGGAGGTCGCCCAGCGTGGCAGCACGGCCGTACAGCAGTTCGTGGCCACCATGTCGACCATCCGCGAGACTTCGTCCAACATTGGCGATATCGTGCGGATCATCGACGGCATTGCCTTCCAGACGAACATTCTGGCCCTGAACGCCGCCGTGGAGGCGGCTCGGGCGGGTGAA
>JAJUFT010000140.1 GCA_029263615.1 Alcaligenaceae bacterium
CGCGACGAATTCGCACACCACATTGAGCACAAGCAATGTGTGGTGCCCAAATATCTGTAGGCAGGACACGTAATGGTTGAAGTCACCATCGACGGCATCAAGACGGAAGCGCCCGAAGGCAGCATGGTCATCCAGGCTGCGCACAAGCTCGGTGTCTACATTCCGCACTTTTGCTATCACAAGAAACGTTCCGTGGCGGCCAACTGTCGCATGTGCCTGGTCGACGTGGAAAAGGCGCCCAAGGCGCTGCCGGCCTGTGCCACGCCCGTCACCAACGGCATGGTCGTGCACACCCGCTCCGAGAAAGCGATCGCCGCTCAGAACGCGGTCATGGAGTTCCTGCTGATCAATCACCCGCTGGATTGCCCGGTCTGTGACCAGGGCGGCGAGTGCCAGCTGCAGGATCTCGCCGTGGGCTATGGCAAATCGGCCTCGCGCTATCAGGAAGCTAAGCGCGTGGTGGTTCCCAAGGACATGGGGCCGCTTATCTCCACCGACGGCATGCAGCGCTGCATCCACTGCACCCGTTGCGTGCGCTTCGGCGAGGAAATTGGCGGCATCATGGAAATCGGCATGGTGAACCGTGGCGAGTTTTCCGAGATCACCACCTTCCTGGGCAAATCGGTCGAATCCGAACTCTCCGGCAACGTCATCGACCTCTGTCCGGTGGGCGCGCTGCTGTCCAAACCCTACAAAATGTCCGCCCGTCCGTGGGAACTGGCCCGTCGTCGCACGGTCAGCCCGCACGACAGCCTGGGTGCCAACCTCATTGCGCAGGTCAAGCTCGATCGCGTCAAGCGCGTCGTGCCCTTCGAAAACGAAGAGGTCAACGAGTGCTGGATCAGCGACCGTGATCGCTTCTCCTACGACGGCCTCTACACGGAGGACCGCCTGCTGCACCCGATGATTCGCGGTGAAGACGGCGAATGGCGTGAAGCCTCCTGGAGCGATGCGCTGCAGGTCGTGGTCCAGACCATCAACATGATTCGCGAAGAGTTCGGTGCCGAGCAGCTTGGTGCGCTGGCCAGTCCGATTGCCACCGTGGAAGAGCTCTCCCTGCTGGCACGCCTGACGCGCGCCCTGGGCAGCGAGAACGTCGACTTCCGTCTGCGCCAGTCCGACACTGCCTTCGATCAGGCTCTGACCGGCGCGCCCTGGCTGGGTATGCACGTGGCCGAACTCAACGAAGTCGACCGTGTGGTCGTGGTCGGTTCCTTCCTGCGCAAGGATCATCCGCTCATGGCGCAACGTCTGCGCCAGGCCGCCAAACGTGGTGCGCAGATTTTCTTCATCGATTCGGCCGCCGACGATCCGCTGTTTCCCGTGTCCGGTCGCATCACGGTGGCGCCCAGCGCGCTGCCGGCTGCGCTGGCGGAAGTCGCCGCCGCGGTGGCACAGGTTCGTGAACAAACACTGCCTGCCGGGCTGAATGGCGTGCAGGCCTCCGACACTGCGCGTGCCATCGCCGAAAGCCTGGCATCCGGGCAACGCACTGCGGTGCTGGTGGGCAACATGGCCATGGCCTCCGGTCAGGCTTCCGTGCTGGCTGCCAACGCTGCGGAACTGGCCCGTCTGGCCGGTGCCCGCTTCGGTTTCCTGACCGAAGGCGGCAACACGGTGGGCGGTTACCTCGCCGACGCCATCCCGCACAATGGCGGGCGCACGGCAGCGCAAATGCTCTCCGAGCCGCTCAAGGCCTATCTGGTCCTGCACGCCGAACCCGCCTTTGATGCCGCCAACGGTGCCCGCGCACTGGAAGTGCTGAAGAACAGCGGTTTCGCCGTGGCCCTCACGTCCTACAAGTCGGCCGCGCAAGACTGGGCCGATGTCATGCTGCCGGTGGCCCCGTTCACCGAAACTTCCGGCACGTTCGTGAATGCCGAAGGCCGTGTGCAGAGCTTCAAGGCCGTGGCCGCTCCGCTGGGCGACACCCGTCCTGCCTGGAAGGTTCTGCGTGTGCTGGGCAACTTCTTCGAGCTCCAGGGCTTTGACGAAGAAAGCTCCGAGACCGTGCGTGACGCCGTCATCGCCGGTGGTATCGAAGGGCGCCTGTCCAACGAGATCAAGCTCGACGCCTCCGTTCCTGCCCGTGTCACGGCACAAGGCCTGGAGCGCGTCACCGATGTGCCCATTTACCGCACCGACCCCATCGTGCGTCGTTCCCAACCCTTGCAGGAGACGATTGCGTCTCAGGCACCCCGCGCCCGCATGTCTGCAGCCACGCTGCAGGGCCTGGGCGTGGCCGCCGGCGATCTGGTGCGCATCCGTTCGTCGCAAGGGCAGATTTCCTTGCCGGCAGAGCTCGACGACACCGTTGCTGCCGGTTGCGTGCGCATCGCCGCAGCGTTTCCCGAGACGCTGGCGCTGGGCGCCGCCGAGGGGCAATTGAACGTGGAGCGTGCGTGAAATGGAATGGCTGAACCCTATTCATTCGTTTGGTAACGGGCTGCTGGGCGAAACCGCCTGGTATGTGGTCTGGACGGTGATCAAGATCGTCTGCATCGCCCTGCCCATCATTCTCTGCGTGGCCTACCTCACCTACTGGGAACGCAAGATGATCGGCTTCATGCACATCCGCAAGGGGCCGAACCGCGTGGGCTATCGCGGCCTGTTGCAGCCGTTTGCAGACGTTTTCAAGCTGCTCACCAAGGAAGTGATCACGCCCAGCGAGGCCAACAAGGTCCTGTATCGCCTGGGTCCCGTCGTCACTCTGATGCCTGCGCTGGCCGCCTGGGCGGTGGTGCCGTTCGGTCCGGAAGTCGTGCTGGCTGACGTCAACGCCGGTCTGCTCTTCATCATGGCCATCACCTCGGTGGGCGTGTACGGCATCATCATTGCCGGTTGGGCGTCCAACTCCCGCTACGCCTTCCTGGGTGCGTTGCGTGCAGCCGCCCAGATGCTGTCCTACGAGCTGGCCATCGGCTTCGTGCTGGTGGCGGTGCTGCTGGTGTCCGGTACGCTGAATCTGTCCGGCATCGTGGAAGGGCAGGGCCAGGGCTGGTTCGCTGAGCGCGGCATCAACTTCATGTCGTGGAACTGGCTGCCGCTGCTGCCGCTGTTCGTCATCTACGTCATCTGTATC
>JAJUFT010000018.1 GCA_029263615.1 Alcaligenaceae bacterium
GTGGTTGAAAAATTGTCCGGCCTTGAGCGCCGTGTTGATCTGGTCGTTTCGCTTGACGACGTCGAGAAGGAAGTGCAGGCCCAGTTAAAACGCGTCGCACGTAGCGCCAAGGTGCAAGGCTTTCGCCCTGGTAAGGCTCCCTTGTCGATCATCGAGCGTACCCACGGTCCTGGTATCCGTTACGACGTGATCAACGAAGAAGTGGGTCGCACCCTTGATAAAGTTCTGAGCGAGACCGAGTTGCGGGTGGCAGGGACCCCGAAGCTTGAGCCCAAGACGGAAGGCGTGGAAGAAGGCAAGCTGGCGTTTTCAGCCACCTTCGAAGTCTACCCGGACGTCGAGGTGCCCGATCTCTCCACCCTGTCCGTCACGCGCAGCACCTGCGAAGTGTCCGACGCCGACATCCAGCGGACCATCGACATCCTGCGTCGTCAACGTGCCACCTATGAAGTGCGTGAAGGCCGTGCAGCCAGCGAAAATGACCGCGTCACGCTGGATTTCGTCGGTCGTATTGACGGCGTGGAATTCGAAGGCGGCAAGGCAGAGAACTTCCCCTTCGTTCTGGGCCAGGGCCGCATGCTCCCCGAATTCGAAGAAGCCGTGACGGGCATGAAGGCCGGTGAAGAAAAGACCTTCCCGTTGAACTTCCCGGAAGACTACGGCAGCAAGGAAGTGGCCGGCAAGACCGCCGAGTTCACCATCACCGTCCGTGAAGTGGCTGAAGCCATCCTGCCCGAAGTCGACTCTGAATTCGCCAAGCAGCTCGGCCAGCCGGAAGGCGATGTCGAGAAGCTTCTGGCCGACGTTCGTGCAAACATCGAGCGTGAAGTGAAGGCCCGTGTTCAGGCCCGCACCAAGGGCAACGTCATGGACGCCCTGGCCAACGCCTGCACCTTCGACGTGCCCAAGGCCCTTGTCCGTAGCGACGCCGAAAGCCGTGTGGCCGCCGCGCGTGAAGATCTCAAGCAACGCGGTGTTCCCAATGCCGACAGCCTGCCCATCCCGGTCGAGGCCTTCGAAGCCGAATCCGAGCGTCGCGTGCGTCTGGGCCTGCTGGTGTCCGAGCTCGTGAAGAGCGCCGATCTTCAAGCCAAGCCCGAACAGGTTCGCGAGCGCATCGAAGAGTTCGCGCAGAACTACGAACAGCCGGCTCAGGTCGTGGCCTACTACCTGGCAGACCGTCAGCGTCGTGCCGAGATCGAAGCCGTGGTGCTGGAAGACAACGTGGTGGAACACGTGCTGTCCAACGCCAAGGTCACGGAAGAAAACGTCTCATTCGACGAAATCATGGGGACTAACTAATGTCGCGTTTTACCGATTTTTACGCCTCGTTGTATGGTGGGGATTCGGTAGTACCTACGGGTCTGGGCTATGTGCCCATCGTGGTTGAGCAGTCCGGGCGCGGCGAGCGTTCCTACGACATCTATTCGCGCCTGCTGCGCGAGCGGGTGATCTTCTTCGTGGGTCCGGTCAACGACCAGTCTGCGAATCTGGTGGTCGCACAGCTGCTGTTCCTCGAATCCGAGAATCCCGACAAGGATATTTCTCTCTACATCAATTCACCGGGCGGGTCGGTATACGCTGGCATGGCCATTTACGACACCATGCAATTCGTCAAGCCGGATGTCTCCACACTCTGCACCGGCATTGCTGCCAGCATGGGGGCCTTCCTGCTGGCAGCGGGCGCCAAGGGCAAACGCTACAGTCTGCCCAATTCCCGCATTATGATTCACCAGCCTTCGGGTGGGGCTCAGGGTCAGGCGACCGACATCCAGATTCAGGCCAAGGAAATTCTCAGCCTGCGCGAACGCCTGAACGAGATTCTGGCTCGCAACACGGGTCAGCCCGTCGAGCGCATCGCCGTCGACACAGAACGTGACAATTTCATGTCTGCCGAAGATGCGCTATCTTATGGGCTGATTGACAAGGTTCTGGTCTCACGTAATGACCAGGGCTGATTCCCGACGCCCAGACTGATGGCCCCGATCCAGGCAGGCGTTTCTCATCGCCTGGCTTTGCGCGTGCCGCAAGGCCAGGCGCCACTTTCGCGATGCCCCGCGCGGTATCGCCCAGATTGATCTGAAATTCCTATGCCCGAAAAAAAAGGTTCGAGCGACGATAAGACCTTGCATTGCTCCTTCTGCGGCAAGAATCAGCATGAGGTTCGCAAGCTTATCGCCGGGCCGTCGGTGTTCATCTGCGATGAGTGCATCGACCTTTGCAACGACATCATCCTGGAAGAATCCCAGGAGGCTGCCCGCGATGCCGTCCGCAACGAGCTGCCGACGCCAGCCGAAATCAAGGAATTCCTTGATGGTTACGTCATTGGTCAGGACAAGCCCAAGCGCACCCTGGCGGTGGCTGTCTACAACCATTACAAGCGGATTCGCTACAGCGACGTCAAGGACGACGACGTCGAGCTGAGCAAGAGCAACATTCTCCTGATCGGGCCAACGGGCTCGGGGAAGACCTTGCTGGCGCAAACGCTGGCACGCATGCTGGATGTCCCTTTCGTCATGGCGGACGCGACCACGCTGACCGAAGCGGGTTATGTGGGCGAAGACGTCGAGAACATCATCCAGAAGCTGTTGCAGAACTGCAATTACGATGTGGAAAAGGCGCAGCGCGCCATCATCTACATCGACGAGATCGACAAGATCTCCCGCAAGGCGGACAACCCCTCCATTACTCGCGACGTGTCGGGCGAAGGGGTTCAGCAGGCCTTGCTGAAACTCATTGAAGGGACGGTCGCATCGGTTCCGCCCCAAGGCGGCCGCAAGCACCCCAACCAGGATTTCGTCCAGGTCGACACCACCAACATCCTGTTCATCGTGGGCGGGGCGTTCGATGGTCTCGAGAAAGTCATCCGCGATCGCAGCGAACGCTCCGGCATCGGTTTCTCCGCCGCGGTCCGTACCAAGAGCGAGAAAGGCGTTGGTGAACTGTTCAGCGAAGTCGAACCCGAAGACCTGATCAAGTTCGGTCTCATCCCCGAACTGGTTGGTCGTCTGCCCGTGGTCGCGACTTTGCAGGAACTTGACGAGGATACGCTGGTCCGAATCCTTACAGAGCCCAGGAATGCGCTCGTCAAGCAGTTCCAGAAATTGTTTGCCATGGAGGATGTCGAACTGGAAGTGCGCCCCGACGCCGTCCGTGCCATCGCGCAACGTGCCATCAAGCGTCGGACCGGGGCACGCGGCTTGCGTTCCATCGTCGAACAGGCCTTGCTCGACACCATGTATGAACTTCCCAGCCTGGGCAAGGTCAAGAAGGTGGTGGTCGATGAAAAGGCCGTAAACGGTGAAGGCAAGCCCATTTTGATCTTTGACGAGGACTCGCAAGAGGCAGACGACGTCGAGGCAAACCGCAAGATCAGAGGTGCTGCCTGACTCCAGCCAATTTGGCACCCCGGCTTGAAATTCCTGCAGGTGTCGCCATGTACACCGTAAGGAAATCGCTGAAAAGGGAGGCCCAGGCTTCCCTTTCGCATCTCAAGCCGAAATTTTAAGGAAAGTAACTATGTCTGCGAGCCAGATTCTTGCTTCGGAACCCATGGATTTGCCGCTGCTGCCTTTGCGCGATGTAGTGGTGTTTCCGCACATGGTGATTCCCCTGTTTGTCGGCCGCCCGCGCTCGATCAAGGCGCTGGAACTGGCCATGGAAGCTGGCAACCACATCATGCTGGTGGCGCAAAAGTCCGCCGGCAAGGATGACCCTCGCCCCGAGGACCTCTACGAGATCGGTTGCGTTGCGAGCATTCTGCAAATGCTCAAGCTGCCCGACGGAACCGTCAAGGTTCTGGTCGAAGGACTGCAACGCGCACGCATTGAAAGCGTGACGGAAGCCGAAACCCATTTCTCTGCTGTCGCCGTGCCTATGGCACCGGAAACGGGCGACAGTGCTGAAGTCGAGGCACTGCGGCGCGCGGTGATGGCCCAGTTTGAACAGTACGTCAAACTCAACAAGAAGATCCCGCAGGAGATTCTCACCTCCCTGACGGGCATCGACGACCCCGGCCGTCTGGCCGACACCATTTCTGCTCATTTGCCGCTCAAGCTCGACCAGAAGCAACGCATGCTCGAAGTCGCGGGCACTGCATCGCGTCTGGAGGGGCTGTTGTCCCAGCTTGAAGAGGAAATCGACATTCTTCAGGTCGAGAAGCGCATTCGCGGCCGAGTAAAGAAGCAGATGGAAAAAAGTCAGCGCGACTACTATCTGAATGAACAGGTCAAGGCCATTCAGAAGGAGCTTGGCGAAGGCGAAGAGGGTGCCGATATCGAAGAGCTGGAAAAGAAGATCCAGTCGGCCCACATGCCCAAGGAAGCGCGCAAGAAAGCCGAGGCCGAGCTCAAGAAGCTAAAGCTCATGTCGCCCATGTCGGCCGAAGCGACCGTCGTACGCAACTATATCGATACGCTCATCGGTCTGCCGTGGCGCAAGAAGAGTCGCGTCAATAATTCCATTGCCAACGCGCAGGAAGTGCTGGACGCAGATCACTACGGCCTCGAGAAGGTCAAGGACCGCATTGTTGAGTATCTGGCGGTTCAGCAACGGGTCGACAAGCTCAAGGCGCCGATCCTCTGTCTGGTCGGGCCACCCGGGGTGGGCAAGACCTCGCTGGGTCAGTCGATCGCGCGTGCCACCAACCGCAAGTTTGTGCGGATGGCGCTGGGCGGGGTGCGTGACGAAGCCGAGATTCGCGGTCACCGTCGCACTTACATCGGCTCCATGCCGGGCAAGATCCTGCAGAACATGTCCAAGGTCGGTGTACGCAATCCCTTGTTCCTGCTGGACGAAATCGACAAGATGGGTGCCGACTTCCGGGGCGACCCGTCCTCGGCCCTGCTGGAGGTGCTGGATCCCGAACAGAACCACACCTTCCAGGATCACTACGTCGAGGTCGACTTCGACTTGTCCGACGTAATGTTCGTCGCCACCAGCAATACGCTGAACATTCCGCCGGCGCTGCTTGACCGGATGGAAGTGATCCGTCTGTCGGGCTACACGGAAGACGAGAAGGTGCATATCGCCTTCGACCACCTTCTGCCCAAGCTGATGAAGAACAACGGCGTCAAGGAAGGCGAACTGATCGTCGAGGAACCGGCCGTGCGTGACATCGTCCGCTATTACACCCGGGAGGCGGGGGTGCGGGGGTTGGAGCGCGAGATCGGCAAGATCTGCCGCAAGGTGGTCAAGCGTCTGCTGCTTCAGTCTGCCGAGGCCAAAGCCGAAGGCAAGCCAGCCACGGAGACGCCGGCTGAGCCGATTCGCGTCACCACCGAGAATCTTTCCGACTTCCTGGGAGTTCGAAAGTACTCCTTTGGCGTGGCCGAGAAGGAGAACAAGGTGGGTCAGGTCACCGGCCTGGCATGGACGGAAGTCGGCGGCGATCTGCTCACGATCGAAGTGGCAGACATGCCTGGCAAAGGCGTGGTGCTACGTACCGGCTCCATCGGCGACGTGATGAAGGAATCGGTCGAGGCAGCGCGTACCGTGGTACGTGCACGGGCTCAGAAGTGGGGCATTGCCAATACCGCTTTCGAGAAACGTGATCTGCACGTCCACTTCCCGGAAGGGGCGACGCCCAAGGATGGTCCGTCCGCCGGCATTGCCATCACCACCGCCATGGTCTCGGCACTCACCGGCATTCCCGTGCGCGCAGATGTCGCCATGACAGGTGAAATCACGCTGCGGGGCGAAGTGCTTGCCATCGGTGGTCTCAAGGAGAAATTGCTTGCAGCGCACCGAGGTGGCATTAAGACCGTGCTGATTCCGGAGGAAAACGTGAAGGATCTCGCCGAGATTCCGGACAACGTGAAGAACCAGCTGGAAATCATCCCGGTTCGCTGGATCGACCGCGTGCTCGAGGTGGCATTGCAGCACATGCCCACACCGCTCACCGATGAAGAAGTGGCGCGTCTGGCAGCGGAGTCGCTTGCCGCGTCGAAGAAGGTGGATGACACTGCTGGCAGCGACGTGGTGAAGCACTGAGCGGATGCAGTACGGCCCTCAACATGTGAGGGCCGACTCAACCTCAAGCAAGTGGCCCCGTTCCGGATGAACCCGGATGGGGCCATTTCAAATTTGAGAACATGAAATTGGTTCTGTAGCCCGGGCCCGGAAGGGGGCTTCAGTTCAAGGGTGAACTGGGCTTCAGTTCAAGGCCTGGGTGCGAATCAGGCCTACCGCCAGCCCTTCGATGGAGAAGTCGTCGCCTGGCCGGACGAGAATGGGCGCGTAGTCCGGGTTTTCGGGCAGCAGCTGCACGATGCCCCCTTTCTGTTGAAGACGCTTGACCGTGACCTCGTCGCCGATGCGTGCCACGACGATTTGCCCGTTGCGGGCTTCCGGGGCTTTCTTCACTGCCAGGAGGTCGCCATCGAGAATGCCGGCGTCGCGCATGCTGAGGCCGCGGACCCGCAGGAGGTAATCCGGCACGGGATTGAACAGTGACGGTTCGACACCGATTTCGCGTTCAATGTGCTCGGCTGCCAGAATGGGGCTGCCGGCGGCCACGCGGCCGACGATGGGCAGGAAGATGGAGGCTTTGCTTGCGGGAGAGGGGACTTCGGGTTCGACCAGGCGGATGCCCCGAGATGCCCCGGCCGTCAGCGTGATGGCTCCTTTGCGGGCAAGCGCCTTCAAGTGATCTTCCGCCGCATTCGGAGAACGAAACCCCAGTGCCTGTGCGATTTCCACGCGAGTGGGCGGAAAGCCCGTGCGATGAATTTCAGACCGGATGAGATCGAGAATTTGTTGTTGACGAGCGGTGAGTTTGACGGCCATGGCAGGGGCTGTTTTTTTATACAGCCCAGATTTTGACGGGTTTGCGAGGGAATGGCAAGTCGCATCCCGAACACCGGGGCCGGGCTCGATAAATGCTAAGGGCTCGGTGAACGAGGTGACCTGAGCCTCAGCCGCATGCAAGGTTTGCAGAGATGAAGTCCGATTGTCACATGACCCCACCCGACCTGCAGATCGTCCCGTCCCGACTGGCCCTGTTTCTGGATATTGACGGCACGTTGGCGCCCGTGACGCCTCGCCCCGAACAATCGCGCATACCCCTGACCACCCGGCGCCTTCTGGGCGAGCTTCTGAGCCACGACGTGGCGGTGGCCGCCTTGAGCGGACGCCCGCTTGCTCAGGTACGCCGCTTGCTTCATCCGCTTGGCCTGGCTGCGGGAGGATCCCATGGCGCGCAGTTCTCTTTTCGCGCCGGCCGGGTAATGAATTTGTCTCCAAGAGTGCCATCCCGGCTGATACAGACACTGGAAGCGGGAGTGTCGAACATGCCCGGCGTCTGGGTGGAGCGCAAGCCCGGAGCGGTTGCCGTGCATTGGCGGCAGGCCGTTGACCTGAGCTCCGCGGTGGACGATCTGGTGCATCAGGCATTGCGGCGTGCCCCGGGTTGGTGCGTGATGCCGGGGCGCTGCGTTCACGAGGTCAAGCTGAAGAGTCGGCACAAGGGCAGGGCGCTCCGACGGCTGATGCGCCAGCCCGAGTTTGCAGGTCGATGGCCTTTGGCCATTGGCGATGATCGAACGGATGAAGACGCGTTTGAGGCCGCCCTGGCTTTGGGGGGCGGGGCCATTCGTGTCGGCCCAGCTCGCGAAACCCTGGCCCCCTGGCAGCTTGCCGATGCCGGTGCCCTGGTGCAGTGGCTGAGACGGCAGCAGATTTTGTTGAAAGGTCGACGTCGTGTGATCGGGAAATAGAGAGATTGATGAACGAACTGGTGTCGGCTACCCGGCGCCTCAAGGATGGGGATATGGAACAGCATGAACGCGTGGTGATCGTCGCAAACCGCACTCCAGCGACCAAAACGGCAGGAGGGTTGGCTTGCGGTCTGCTCGATGCCCTGAGAGAAAAGCCAAGTCTCTGGTTTGGCTGGAGCGGTGAGCTCCGGGAAGACGACAGCAATTCTGTGCAGCTGTCCAGTATCGACTCCCTGACCGTGGCGGCCATTCCGTTGGCACGCGAAGCCCACAATCGGTATTACAACGGTTTTGCCAACGGCGTGCTCTGGCCCGCCTTTCATCATCGGTTGGATCTGATGCGGTTCTCGGAGACCGACTATACAGGCTACCTCGAAGTGAACCGGCATATGGCGGAGCAGCTTCGCCCCTTGTTGCGGCCGACCGATCTGCTATGGGTGCACGATTATCATCTGTTGCCGTTTGCCGACATGTGCCGGGCGCAGGGGCTGCAGCAGCGCATGGGATTCTTCCTGCACATTCCCTTTCCCGTCCCCAGCGTGGCGCAGGCCATCCCCCGCATCGACGAATTGCTCGATGCCATGTGCGCCTATGATTTGCTCGGCTTTCAGACGGAAGATGATCGAAGCGCATTCGTGAACCTTTGCCGTGAGCGGCGGCCGCAGAAACCCGTTCCGGAGACGGGTGTCTATCCCATCGGCGTCGACCCGCACACCCTGCGAAAGGAGGCGGAGTTGGCACCGCAGGTGAAGTTGTGGCCCAATGAGTCCATCCAGGGCATTTTGAGTGTCGACCGGCTGGACTATACGAAAGGCCTGCCCGAGCGCTTCAAGGCCTACGCCAAGCTTCTGGAAGACAGCCCCGAATTGCGGGGGAATGTGCAGCTCGTGCAAATTGCGCCGCCGTCCCGCACCGATGTGCCCGCCTATGTTGATCTGCGTCACCAGCTGACCTCTCTCACGGGTGAGATCCTGGGCCGATATGCCATGCTGGACTGGCAGCCCCTGATTTATGTGGAACAGCAGTACGATCGGGCCGCGCTCATGCCGCTTTACCGTCAGGCACGGGTCGGTCTGGTCACGCCACTGCGAGACGGCATGAATCTGGTGGCCAAGGAATACGTGGCGGCACAAGATCCGGCAGATCCTGGCGTGCTCGTGCTTTCCCGGTTTGCCGGAGCCGCCAGTCAACTGGACGGTGCTCTGTTGGTGAACCCTCATGATCCGGGCGAAGTCGCAGAAGCCATGCGTGTGGCCCTGTCCATGCCTCGCGAAGAGCGGGTGGCGCGTCATCGTCGAATGTGGGCGGTGTTGTGCGCGTCCACCATCGAAGGTTGGCGCAATCGCTGCTTGGAGGATTTGCGCAAGGTGAAGCAAAAGGGAGCACGTCCTTCCGTACCGTTTTCCGTCAGTGAGCTGATGCGACGCAGCCGCGAAGCACAGGACGCGGAGGTGGAAAAAGCGCATTCATGAGCGCGGCGAGACACCGAATCGGCGGGTGATGCGGTTGTGGGGGACGGCCCGTGAAGTGGGCGTGTTCATGAAAAAGGGCTTTCCGTTTGGAAAGCCCTTTTACTGCCGCCTGGCCGGCTCGAAAGCCGGGCGGCGCCGCGATTGGTGCCAGAGGCTTACTTCTTCAGGACGGCTGCAATGGCCTTGGCCACGTAGTCGATGTTGCGGCTGTTGAGCGCTGCCACGCAGATGCGGCCGCTGGATACGGCGTAAACACCGTGCTCTTCACGCAGGGCGTCGACCTGTTCCTTGGTGAGACCGGAATAGGAGAACATGCCGCGCTGCTTGAGGACGAAGCTGAAATCCTGCTGGATGCCGTGTTCCTGCAATTTGGCGACTAGCTGGCTGCGCATGTTGCGAATGCGTTCACGCATGCCGGCCAGCTCTTGTGTCCAGAGCTGATACAGTTCGGGCGTGTTCAACACGCGGGCCACCACCGAACCCCCATGCGTGGGCGGGTTGGAGTAGTTGGTGCGAATGACGCGCTTGAGCTGGCTCATGACCCGCACGCCCTCGTCGGAGGAGTCGCAGATCAACGTCAGGGCGCCCACGCGTTCGCCATAGAGCGAGAACGACTTCGAGAAGGAGGAGCTCACCAGCATGGTGATTTCCTGGTCGGCGAACATGCGCACCACGGAGGCGTCTTCTTCAATGCCGTCGCCAAAGCCTTGGTAGGCGATGTCGAGGAAGGGCACCAGCTCGCGTTCCTTGATGACGCGTGCAATTTCCTTCCATTGATCCAGGGTGGGATCCACGCCGGTCGGGTTGTGGCAGCAGGCGTGCAGCACGACGATCGTGCCGGCATCCAGCTGACTGAGGGCGCCGCGCATGCCCTCGAAATCGAGCCCGTGGGTGGCGGGGTCGTAGTAGGGGTAGGTGTCCACCTGGAAACCGGCGCGCTCGAACAGGGCGCGGTGGTTTTCCCAGCTGGGATTGCTGATGACGACCTTGGCGTTCGGGGTGAGCCACTTCAGGAAGTCGGCCCCAAGCTTGAGTGCGCCCGTGCCGCCCAGTGCCTGAGCCGTGAGAACGCGGCCCGATTCCAGCAGCGGGCTGCCTTCGCCCAGCAGCAGGCGTTGAGCCCCCTTGTTGTAGGCGCCGATGCCCTCGATGGGCAGATAGCCGCGCGGAGCTGCAGCTTCGACCAGCGCCACTTCAGCCTTGTGGACGGCCTTCAACAGGGGAATTCGACCTTCGTCGTCGTAGTACACGCCGACGCCCAGGTTCACCTTGCCCGGACGGGTGTCGGCATTGAATTGTTCGTTAAGGCCCAGGATGGGGTCGCGCGGGGCGAGTTCGACGGATTCGAATAGCGAGTTCATATCAGCGGACAATGGAAGAATGAGGGCAGGCTCAGGAATGAGGGCTGGCTCAATAGGGTGTAAGAGTGTGATAATACGGGGTTTCCCTTAGGTGTGTCCAGTATGGCCGAAGCTGCGCGATTCGTCGAATTTCCGGGAAGTCCGTTCCAGCTGTACCAGCCGTATCCGCCGGCCGGCGATCAGCCGCAGGCCATTGACCGCCTGGTGGAAGGCATCAACGACGGTCTGATGTATCAGACCCTGCTGGGGGTGACCGGCTCGGGCAAGACCTTCACCATGGCCAATGTCATTGCGCGCACGGGGCGTCCGGCCCTCGTGCTGGCGCACAACAAGACACTGGCCGCGCAGCTGTATGCGGAAATGCGGGAGTTCTTTCCCCGCAATGCGGTGGAGTATTTCGTCTCCTACTACGATTACTACCAACCCGAAGCCTATGTGCCTTCGCGTGACCTGTTCATCGAGAAGGACTCCTCCATCAACGAGCACATCGAACAGATGCGGCTGTCTGCCACCAAGAGCCTGCTGGAGCGGCGTGACACCATCATTGTCGGCACGGTGTCGTGCATTTACGGGATCGGCAATCCGGGCGATTACCACGCCATGGTCCTCACGCTGCGGGCGGGCGACCGTCTGTCCCGGCAGGAGCTGCTCGCACGTCTGGTGGCCATGCAGTACGAACGCAATGACGTGGAATTCGCGCGCGGCACTTTCCGGGCGCGCGGGGAAATCATCGACGTCTTTCCGGCGGAACACGCGGAGCTGGCCCTGCGCATCACCATGTTCGACGATGAAGTGGAAACACTGGAAATGTTCGACCCCCTGACGGGCAAGGTGCAGCAGAAAGTGCCTCGTTTTACCGTCTTCCCGAGCTCCCACTATGTGACCCCGCGCGAGACGGTGCTGCGCGCCATTGAAACCATCAAGCAGGAACTGCGCGAACGGCTCGCCCAGCTCACGGCCGAAGGCAAGCTGGTCGAGGCGCAACGCCTCGAACAGCGCACCCGTTTCGATCTCGAGATGCTGCAGGAACTGGGCTTCTGCAAGGGCATTGAAAACTATTCGCGCCATCTGTCGGGGGCGGCTCCGGGCGAACCGCCGCCCACGCTGATCGATTACCTGCCTTCCGACGCCCTGATGTTCATCGACGAAAGCCACGTCACCATGGGCCAGTTGGGCGGCATGTATCTGGGAGACCGCTCGCGCAAATCCACCCTGGTGCAGTTCGGGTTCCGGCTTCCTTCGGCCATGGACAACCGGCCGCTCAAGCTCGAGGAATTCGAGCAGCGCATGCGTCAGACCGTCTTCGTGTCTGCCACACCGGGCCCCTATGAGGTTGAGCACTCCGATCAGGTGGTCGAGCAGGTGGTCCGGCCGACGGGCCTGGTGGACCCGTTGGTCGAGGTTCGCCCCGCCGCCACGCAGGTGGACGATCTGTTGGGCGAAATTCATCAGACCGTCAAGCGGGGCGAGCGTGTATTGGTGACCACGCTCACCAAGCGCATGGCCGAAGACCTGACCGATTATCTGATCGAAAACGGGCTCAAGGTGCGCTATCTGCACTCCGACATCGACACGGTCGAACGGGTCGAGATCATTCGCGACCTTCGCCTGGGCGTCTTCGATGTGCTGGTGGGCATCAATCTGCTGCGGGAAGGGCTGGACATTCCCGAAGTGTCGCTGGTGGCCATTCTCGATGCCGACAAGGAAGGCTTTCTGCGTTCCGAGCGCAGCCTCATTCAGACCATCGGGCGTGCGGCCCGCAATCTGAACGGGCGGGCCGTTCTCTATGCGGATCGCATTACAGATTCCATGCGGCGCGCCATCGATGAAACCGAGCGGCGCCGCGAGCGCCAGCTGGCTTTCAACACGGAACATCACATCACTGCCCGCGGGGTGAACAAGGCGGTACGGGAAATGATCGACGGGGTCATGTCGACGGCAGCCGAAACGGCTGCCGCGGCCGCCGACGCCGACGTTCCGCCGGAGCTCCTGCGCGACGACAAGGCGCTGGCGCGCGAGATCAAGCGCCTCGAGAAACAGATGATGGACCACGCTCGCAATCTGGAATTCGAACAGGCCGCCGCCGCACGCGATGCCCTCAACCGGCTCAAGGAAAAGGCCCTGCTCAGCTGAGCATGACCTGTTGGGGATAAGCGACAGGCGTGCCCGGCTTTCATAGGCGGGCATCCGCTTTGCAGATCGGGGAGTGGATAACTATTGCCCAGAAACGCACTAGGGTTTACCATTAAACATTCTTTCTCGATGCGCTGCAGCATTCATGCCGGCGCGGCTCGGGAATCCCTCTCACTTATTTGCTGCCCTAAAGATGACCAAGGTACTGTTTGTTTGCACGGGTAATATCTGCCGCTCCCCCAGCGCCGAAGGCGTATTCCGCCACATCGTGAAGGAAGCCGGCCTGGAAGACGTGATCAGCGTCGACTCTGCGGGCACGCATGGCTATCACGTGGGGGAAGCACCCGACGTGCGTTCGCAAGCGGCGGCACGCAAGCGCGGTTACGAGATCTCCCATATCGTGGCGCGTCAGGTGAAGGCGGACGATTTCCGCGAGTTCGATCTGATTCTCGCCATGGACTGGGAAAACCTGGCTGCCCTCCAGCAGATGTGCCCCAAGGTGTATCAGCACAAGTTGATGCTGTTGATGCGCTTCTCGAATGAATTCGAGGAAGCGACAGTGCCCGATCCCTACTATGGGGGTCCGGAAGGCTTCAACAAAGTGCTCGACTATCTCGAAGACGCTTGTGAAGGGGTGATGGAGCTGGTTCGCAAGCGAGCCCTGCAGCACCAGGCGGCCTGATACCGCTTCGCCGTCCTTCGGCCATGCATGCCTGCCGCGCCCGAGCGCGGCTTTCTTTTGCCCGGCCGCATTACCGGAATGATTTACTCGGGAATTTGATATAATGTGAAGACTGAAGCGGCTCCGAGCGCAAGTCTTCGCCCGCCACGTTTACCCGTCTTCCCGACAAAGGATCCGTCATGCGGCTGACCACCAAAGGGCGTTTCGCCGTCACAGCCATGATCGATCTGGCCCTGCGTCAACAACGCGGTCCAGTTACGCTGGCCACGATCAGTGAGCGGCAGAACATCTCGCTTTCGTATCTCGAGCAACTGTTCGGCAAACTGCGGCGCCATGAGCTGGTCGACAGCGTGCGTGGACCCGGCGGCGGCTATTCGCTGGCCAGGCTGGCGCGCAACATCACCGTGGCCGACATCATCTTCGCCGTCGACGAACCGCTCGACGCCACCAATTGCGGAGGCAAGGGTAACTGCAAGGTGGGGCGCTCGCCCGGCTCGGCCACCTGCATGACCCACGACCTCTGGACCAACCTGAATCGTCGCATGATCGATTACCTCGATTCGGTCTCTTTGCAAGACCTGGTCGATCAGCAGCGCATGCGGCAACTTGAAGAAGAGAACCGGGCCCGCAGCGCCTCGCACGGCGAGGCTTTGCTGTCGCGTCAGCCGGGTTGAGTTTCTGGGTTTGGCTGTTTCTGGAGCTTTGATGGTTCAGCGTCCCGTCTATCTGGATTACGCGGCGACCACGCCGGTTGATTCGCGTGTCGTCGAGAAAATGTTGCCCTGGCTGAGCGATCACTTCGGCAACCCCGCCTCAACCACCCACATTTATGGTTGGGAAGCCGAGGAGGCCGTCGAGAACGCCCGCGAGCAAGTGGCCCACCTGATTCACGCCGACCCGCGCGAAATCGTCTGGACGTCGGGTGCGACCGAATCCAACAACCTGGCGTTGAAGGGCGCTGCGCAGGTGCTGGCCGAACGCGGGCGACACATCGTCACGGTCTGCACGGAGCACAAAGCGGTGCTGGACACCTGCCAGGCGCTGGAGCTTGATGGCTTCGAGGTGACCTACCTGCCGGTGCCGGCCAGCGGTCTGATCGACCCGGCCGACTTCGCCGCCGCACTGCGACCCGACACCATTCTGGCCTCCGTCATGGCGGTCAACAATGAAATCGGCGTAATCCAGGACATTCCCGCGCTGGGCGAGATCTGCCGGGAGCGGGGTGTCCTGTTCCACGTCGACGCGGCCCAGGCCACGGGCAAGGTTCCCGTTGACGTCGAACACTGGCAAGTGGATCTCATGTCGCTGTCGGCGCACAAGACCTATGGTCCCAAAGGGGTGGGCGCCTTGTACGTGCGTCGCAAGCCGCGCGTCAGGCTGCTGGCGCAAATGCATGGCGGGGGCCATGAAAAAGGCTTCCGTTCCGGCACATTGGCCACCCACCAGATTGTCGGCATGGGGGAAGCGTTCCGTCTGGCGCGGCTCGAGATGGACACCGAGCTGCCGCGCATTCGTCAGTTGCGCGACCGGCTCTGGGCCGGCATCTCGGGGCTGGAGCAGGTGTGGCTCAATGGTGATCCGGTGCGGCGCATCCCGCACAATCTGAATGTGAGCTTCGGCCATGTCGATGGAGAATCGCTGATGGCCGGTTTGCGGGGCATTGCGGTCTCCAGCGGTTCGGCCTGCACTTCCGCAAGCCAGGAACCGTCTTATGTCATGAAGGCGCTGGGCAGAAGCGACGAGCTGGCGCTAAGCTCCATCCGTTTCAGTCTGGGTCGCCAGACCACGGAAGCGCACATCGACGTCGCCATTGCAGAAGTGAACCGGGTCGTCGAGCGTCTGCGCCAACTGTCGCCCCTTTGGGAAGCAGAAGTCTGAGGGCGATAACATGCGTATGATATATAGTGAACTGCTGCTCGATCACTTCGAGCATCCCCGCCATGTCGGGCGATTGCCGGAAGCCAGGGATATCGGCACAGGGCTTGCCGGCTCGCGGGAATCGGGCGGTGTACTGCGCATGCAGATCCGGGTCAATGAAGACAACACCCTCATCGAGGTGCGCTTCCAGGCATATGGCCCGCCGGCATTGATCGCCACCGGTTCCTGGCTGGCAGAGCACATGCAGGGCCTGGCACTGGAAACGGCCGAAGCATTGACGCATCAGCCCATTGTGCGCGCGCTGTCACTGCCGTCAGCCAGCTTGCATTTTGCAATGCTCGGCGAAGATGCGGTACGGGCCGCCATTCAGGATTACAAGGACAAGCAGAAGGTGTACGCATGAGCAACATCACGATCAGCGAACGGGCCGCCAACCATATTGCCCGTTATCTCGAAAAGCGGGGCAAGGGCATTGGCCTGCGTCTCGGTATCAAGACCACCGGGTGTTCCGGGCTGGCCTACAAGATGGAATACGTCGACGAAGCGCGCCCCGACGATCTGCTTTTCGAGCAGCATGGGGTCAAGCTGTTTGTCGACCCCGACAGCATGCAATATATCGACGGCACGGAAGTCGATTTCGTGCGTGAAGGGCTCAACGAAGGGTTCAAGTTCGTGAACCCGAACGAGAAAGCCAGTTGCGGCTGCGGTGAATCGTTCACCGTCTGAATCACATAAGAAGAACTTTGCTTGGGAGGGGACGCCGGAATGGCCTTGTCCATTGATTTGAACTGCGACATGGGGGAAAGCTTCGGCCCCTGGGTCATGGGTAACGACAACGAGGTGCTGCCGCTCATCACCTCGGCCAACATTGCCTGCGGTTTTCACGCGGGTGATCCGGGCACCATGAGGAAAACGGTGGCGGCTGCGCTGGCGCATGGCGTCGCCCTGGGGGCACACCCCGGGCTCCCGGATCTTTCCGGGTTCGGCCGCCGCAACATGGATATCACGCCGCAACAGGCTTACGACATGGTGGTCGTGCAGGTGGGCGCCATGGCAGCCACCGCAGCCAGTCAGGGCGGGCGGCTGAACCATGTGAAGGCGCATGGTGCGCTCTACAACATGGCCGTGAAAAATCTGGATCTGGCGCGAGCCGTGGCGGAAGCGGTGCGCGACGTCGATCGTTCCCTGGTTTTTTTCGCGCTGGCTTCCAGCGACATGGCACGCGTCGCCGAAGACGTCGGTCTGGCAGTCGCTCACGAGGTGTTTGCCGACCGCAGCTATCAGCCCGACGGCAGCCTCACGCCGCGCAGTCGTCCCGAAGCGATGATCACCGACCCTCAGGCGTCCATTCGCCAGGTCTTGCAGATGGTGCAGGAAGGCTGCGTCACGGCCGTTGATGGCTCGCAGGTGCTCGTACGCGCCGATACCCTGTGCATTCACGGCGACCAGCCCGGAGCGGTCGTCTTCGCGAAAACCATTCGTGAGGCGCTCAAAGGCGCCGGCATTGAGGTCAAGGCGATGTCGGCCCAAGCGTCAGGCGTTTCTGCCTGATCGTTCCCTGCGCTCGCAGCATCTGGCCCCAACCTCTGCAGGGTGGGGCCGCTTCATTTCAGGCTTTGTGTGTACGAACCGCATGCACTAGCATGCCCAGCGCCAGCCCCCAGAAGGCACTGCCAATTCCAAAAAGGGCCAGCCCTGACGCCGTGCATAGAAAGGTGACTACGGCGGCATCGCGGCCCCGTTCCTCGGCCAGCGCCCCTGCCAGACTGCCGGCGATGGTGCCCAGGAGCGCCAGCCCGGCAATGGCCGCCACCAGCGCTGCAGGAAACGCAGCAAATAGACTGACCACCGTGGCACCGAAAATGCCCGTGAGCACATAGAAGACCCCGGCCCAGACCGCCGCCATGTAGCGCCGCTCGGGGTCGGGGTCGGCTTCCCGGCTCATGCAGATGGCGGCCGTGATGGCGGCGAGGTTGAAGGAGAAGCCGCCGAATGGGCCCAGCACCAGCCCGGTGAAGCCTGTCCACCCGACCAGCGGGCTGGCCGGTGTGGCATAGCCATTGGCGCGCAGGACGGCCAGACCGGGCACATTCTGCGAGGTGATGCTGACAATGAAGAGGGGAATGGCAACGCCGAAAAAGGCCGACCATGAGAACGCGGGTGGCATGAACACGGGCTGCGCAGGCGTCCAATCCAGGGTGTCAAGGTGCAGCAGGCCCATAGAGCCGGCGCAGATCACCCCCACCAGCAGGGCCAACGGGATGGTGTAGCGGGGCAATACCCGGCCCGCCAGCAGCCAGGCGAGAAACATGAGACCCACGAGCAGCGGCTGAGCATGCATGGCGCCGAAGGCGTCCATTCCGAAACGCACCAGTATCCCGGCCAGCATGGCCCCGGCAAGATGGCGTGGCACCCAGGCCATCAGGCGTTGAAACGTACCGGTGGCACCCGCCAGCGTCAGCAGCAGGGAAGTTAGCAGGAAGACGCCGATCGCCTGGCTCATGTTCAGGCCGTCTAGCGCCGTCACCAGAAGGGCGGCGCCGGGTGTCGACCAGGCCGTCAGAATCGGGGTTCGAAAATACAGAGAGAGCCCGATGCAGGTGACCCCCATGCCGATGCCGAGTGCCCACATCCATGAGGCCAATTCCTGCGCGGTCGCCCCTGCGGCTTGCGCGGCCTGAAAGATGATGGCCACTGAGCTGGTGTACCCGACCAGCACGGCCACGAATCCGGCTGCCAGATGCGAGAGGGCGAAGGGCAACCGAAAACGGGAAGCAGTCGTGCTGGACGCGTTCATGGGCTGGCAGTACGGGCGGCGACAAAGCGCAAATCCTAGCACGACTGCGGGATGGCGGACAGGGTATGGGGCTTGCTGTGGAAGAGGGACCTCATCAACGGAGCCACACCATGAGCAAATTGGACCCCTTGGATTCCCCCGCATTGAATGGCGTGACGCGCGCCGAGCCCGGCATCGGGCCCAGTGATACGTCGGATTCCGTCAACGATCTGCCGGAGGACATGCAGGACACTGACAGCGACCGGTACGCAACAGGAGAACGGCCGTCCGTGGAGGAAAGGCCGGACATTTCCTCGGGGGAGGATGTCGATGTGGACCGCACGGTTTCGGAGGAAGAAGCCGGACTCTCACACACCCCGCCCGACCCCGCGCGCAACGGCGGTTAACGTTGTCGCTGTTCGTAACGCCAGCGCCAGGGTGCCTGTGGGTCACGCGTGGCCCATAGGCCCTTTTTTTCACGCCTGGCCGAATCCTGCAGGGAATACAGTTTTCTATCCTTCACGTGCTGGTCATACACCCATGCGTAGCCGCCGGCCACCATCTCTTCATTGATGTTCCTGTTTCCGCAGCGAACGTTGCCGAGCAAACGATCGTATTGGTCCCGGCCCTGAAGCTCGATGGTGACGGGGGAGCGGGGTGGACAAAGTTCGCGCAATCGATCTCGCGCGCGCTTGCCGAAACTCTGTTCGAGTTCGGGTGCATCGATCTGATTCATGCGCACCCGCTGCGTGCCGCGCGCGCCGGGACAGCGCACCCGTATGCTGTCGCCATCATGCACGGAAGCCACTTCGCACTGCAAGGTTTGCTGGGCAGCGGAGGGCGAGGCAATCGAAAAAAACAGGGCGGAGAAACATGCAGTGAACCAGATGCGCATGGGAGGACTCAAGGGTTGCGAGGGCGAATGCCTGCCGATTTATGACGGATGTACTTGAATGTGCCGGAGGCGGACGCCAGCAGCCGATCGCCGTCCAGCCATACTTCAGCCCGGGCGAAGAACACAGTGCTGCCCCGCTTTTCCGGTTGGGCCCGGGCGATCAGCCACTCGCCGGAGCCACTGTCGAGAAACTGGGTGGTCAGTGCCAGCGTCACGGCATGAATGGGTGGTTCACCCTCCGGGCTGAAGCAGCCGCTGTAGCCTGCCACTGAATCTAGCAGGGTGCAGATCACGCCGCCGTGTACACGTGAACTGCGATTGGTGATTTGAGGCGTCCAGCGCAAATGCATCTCGGCGTAGTTGTCCGTCCACGCGGCCAATCGCACGCCCAGCCAGTCGAGATAGGGATTTTGGGAGGGGCCGGCATTGCCGGGCGGTGTCAGTGGCGGCCAACTGAAAGATTGCTGCATGATGAAGAAGGAGAATGGGGGCTCAGCGTTGGGCTCGCAATTTCTCTGCCAGCGCCTCGGACGGCATGGGGCGACCACTGTAGAAGCCCTGTATCTGGTCGCAACCGCGGGCACTCAGCAGGCGGTATTCCTCCGGGGTCTCGACGCCTTCCGCGACCACAGTGAGCCCCAGCGTGTGCGCAAGCGAGATGATCGCCTGAACGATGCTGATGTTGCCACGATCTCGGGTGATGTTGCAAATGAATGAGCGGTCGATCTTGAGGGTGTCGACAGCGAAGCGCTTCAGATGGGCAAGACTGGAATAGCCCGTTCCGAAGTCGTCGATTGCACTGCGCACGCCCACCCGGCGCAGACGCTCCAGCGTGCTGATTGACTGGTCGACATCGCTCATCAGCGCGCTTTCCGTGATTTCCAGCTCGAGATAATGTGGCGTCAGGGAGGTATCTTCGAGGATGCCGATGACTTTTTCCACCAGGTCGGCGCGCTCCAGCTGGATGGCGGAAATGTTCACCGCAACGGGGATCGGCCGGTAGCCGGCATTCTGCCAGCTGCGGTTCATCCGGCAGGCTTCCCTGAGCACCCATTCCCCAATGGGAACGATCAGGCCGACCTCTTCGGCCAGGGGAATGAAATCGGCCGGAGAGATGTTTTCCCCGTCTGCCGTATGCCAGCGCAGCAAGGCTTCCGCGCCGACGATGCGACCCGTGAGGACTTCGATCTTGGGCTGGTAGTGCAGCATGAATTCGCCTCGGGTCAGGGCGTTGCGCAGGCGGGCGCTCCACTCGAGACGGTCGAAGGCCTTGTTGCCCAGATTGGCCGTGAAGTGCCGGTAATTGTTGCGCCCCAGCGCCTTGGCGCGGAACATGGCGGCGTCGGCGTGGCGCAGCATGGTGTCGGCGTCCAGGGCGTCAGACGGCGCAATGCTGATGCCGATGCTGCAGGTGGCCTGAATATCGACGTCGTTGATTCGCCAGGGCTGCGACACACTGTTCAGGATGCTGTGGGCCAGCTGCTCGACCTCCCCGCTGGAGCCCAGACCCTGGAGCAGCACGATGAATTCGTCGCCCCCTTGCCGGGCAACGCTGTCGCCCTCGCGCAGGCAGGCTGACAGACGGCTGGCCACGATGCGCAGATATTGATCGCCCATGTGGTGGCCCAGACTGTCGTTCACATACTTGAATTGATCGAGATCGACATACAGGACGGCCACATACTCGTGGGGCTGGCGCCGCTCCAGCGCATCCATCAGCCGGCTCGTGAGCGCAGTGCGATTCAGCAGGCCGGTCAGTGCGTCATGGGTGGCCTGGTAATGTGCGACGGTTTCCTGAAGCTTGCGTTCCGTGATGTCTTCCACCGTCCCTTCATAAAAGAGCAGGGTGCCGTTGGCATCTTTGACGGCGCGCGCGTTTTCGGAGATCCAGATGATGGAACGATCGCGGCGATAGGCCTGGGACTCGAAATCCCTGACTTGGCCGTCTTTCTCGATCAGGCGCAAGAAGTCGGCGCGGCGTGTGCGCTCGACATAAAACTCATGGTCGATGCCGCCGATGCCGGCAGTGAAATGTTCGGGGCTGTCGTAACCGAACATGCGCGCCATGGCGGGGTTGGCAGTGACGAATCGTCCGTCAGGGGTGGACTGATAAATGCCTTCGATGGTGTTTTCGAAGATGCTGCGATAGCGACGTTCTGCTTCGCGGTAGACGGCCTCGGCCTCTTTTTTCGTGGTGGCATCCTGAATATGGCCGGCCACCAGCAGCCCGGCGCCCGGATGGTCGGTATGGAAGGCGGCGCCGCGCTCGCTGACCCAACGATACTGGCCGTTGCGGTGGCGCACCCGATACTCCACATGGAAACGGCGGCCCTGGGCCAGTGCCTCCATGACCTGATGGCGCACGGAGGTGCGGTCATCGGGGTGGATGAGTTCTTCGAAGTGGGTGACCGAGTTGTGCAGCAATTCCTGTGGCTGGTAACCGGTGAGGTCGAGAGAGCCCGCGCTGACATGTTCCATGGTCCAGTACTCGTCCACACGGGCACAATAGACAAGCCCGGGGAGGTTGTCGATCAGCGCCTCGGGTGAGCAGGTAAAGGTGGAGCGGTCCGTGTCGTTCATCATGAGCTTGCATCGCGCGGCTGGGGTCGCTGGCATTGTATTCCGCAACAAACGTCCGTGCGACGCGCGCATTGCGGGGAATCGTCGCGTATGTTGACACATGAATATTGGAGTCGATCCACGAAAGAGTCCCGCAATCCAGCCAGTAATAGGTGCTCTGAGACGGGGAATCCTGCCAAATTGCATGCAATCTCGGACACGACCCCACCCACCGGGTGACATCGGCACCCAAGGATCGAATGGCGCACCGGCCGTTCGCGGCGTTGTCCAACCGTTGTCAGGGATTTCCTTGACACAATGGATAGACTGCGCTATAGTTCAAATTCACTTGGCGAAGCCAAGCGGCAGGCATTCAATCTATGCCTGTCATACCGGACAGACGCGGGATGGAGCAGTCTGGCAGCTCGTCGGGCTCATAACCCGAAGGTCGCAGGTTCAAATCCTGCTCCCGCAACCAGTTGAAGAAGGCCACTCATTGCGAGTGGCCTTTTTTCTTGCGCGCTCCGAATCCCTTGCCTCCTGCAGCGAGTTCCACCTCGGCGACACGTGCCGATGCCCCCGGGGGTGGAAGGGTGTTTTTCATCAGGATCCGCCGAATGGCCAATCCGTGACCAATAGCTGGAAAAGTCAATCAGCTCAATGGCTTATGAGACCTGTTCCTGCATTTTCCACAACCCTGTTCACGTTTATTGTTGATATCACCACGTCGGCGACCGGCTTCGCAGTCGGAGGGCATGCGTTTCGGAAAGTCAATTGTTTGACCAATCTATGGAAATGCCTTTCCGATCAAGGTCTTATAGAGGTTTTCCGCAGGCTCTCCACAGGCCTGTTCACGTTTATTGTTGATAAACGGTGACTTTTGCACACAAGTGCTTGCTCGGGGCGTGGCACTTGCTACACTGCCATACCCTCAATTGCATGCGCCGCAAACGACCGGACTATCGAAACGGGAAAATTTCATGAGCTATGACAAGGTGGCCAAGGACCTCGCACGTTCCATCCAGTGGCGAGTGATTGCGCATGACAATCTGCCTGAGCATGGCGGCTGCATTCTTTATCTCGATGCGCCCATCAAAAGAATCAATATTGAAATCGCTGCGCTTGACCTCGGCGCAGAGGAGCTCGCCGAGTTCATCCGTGACAGGGCGAAAGCGATGGACGGCTCGGCCAAATCGCTCGAAGTCGGGGTGAGGGACGGGGTTCTGGCGGTGCTGTGACGTCGCCACGCCGCGCGTGGCGAATGAATGATCAGACCACCCGGATCCGCTGATTGATCAGGCACTTGGCAAGGGTTTCCTGCTCTTATCCCTTGGCTTATGCACACGGAGTGTGGATAAAAAACTGCAGTTCGTTGAGGCAGCCCATTCTTTTTCTTACTAGAAGACGTGATTGGTTACGTTTCCTTTAATATTGGCGCTTCCTTCAACCACTGCAACATACCGATGAAAAAGATCGTGATCGGGTCTGCCATCGCCTTGATGATGGCTGCGCCGCTTGCCAGCGCTAAGACATTTACTCTTACCATTGTCAACAAGACGTCCAGCGTGCTGGAGGCATTCTACGCCTCGCCGACGAATGAGAACGACTGGGAAGAAGACCTTCTGGGCGATGATGCCATTCGTCCCAACGGTCGGTATGTGGTGCGGTTCAGGGATGATCGCGGGGTCTGCAATTATGATCTGCGGTTCGAGTTCCGGGATACGCGTCTCGAGACCCTGGAAGACACTCAGAATCTCTGCAAAATCAAAGAGTACGAGATCACCGAATGATCCAATGAAGAGGGGCGCGGCCAGATCGTCTGGGGCGCCCCTCTGGTGCCGTTTGCGAGAGCGGACGGCGTGTTTGAACGAATGCTCAAGGCCAGAGCAGCTGCCGGCGCCAGGGGCTTTCACCGTCATCGCGCTGGTAGCAGAGACGCTGATGCAGGCGGTCGCCCGCGCCTTGCCAGAATTCGACGATTGAAGGTGCCACTGCATAGACGTGCCAGCTGGGTGCGATGAGCCCGGTGTCGGCTTCCAGACGCTTGCGCGCAGCTGAAATGGCGGGGCCGACTTCCGCGGGCGATTCCAGCGGTGCACTTTGCTTGGCCAGCAGGACCCCTGCCCGGGCATCGAGTGAACGCGCAAGAAAATCCTGGGCCGATTCGGTCCCGTCCAGCGGGCGCGCGACGCCCCGAATCCGCACCTGCCGCCCCAGCTCCTTCCAGTAAAAATTCAGGGCAACCGCGGGCTGCGCCTGTATCTGTCGCCCTTTGGGGCTGTGGCCGCTGCTTGCAAAATGCCAGCCGCGTTCATCGACGCTCTTGAGAATCAGCACACGTGCGTCGGGGCAGCCCGCCTCGTCGACCGTGCAGAGCGTCATGGCGTGTGGCTCACGGATGCCCGCGTGGATGGCGGCATCCAGCCAGTCCAGGAAAAGGTCCTGCGGAGACGCCGGCGCGCAGGAGAAATCCACCGGTGGGAAGGGGCCTGCGAGCGCAGGAAGCGCACGCAGGCGTTGCCGGATGTCGGCGCTGCCCGTGTCCATGGTCAGTCAGCCAGCAGCGGGGCGCTGTGACTGTCGATGCTCAGATACACCTGAGCTCCGGGGCCATGGGGCGGCGCGCCCGTGGCATGGAGCGTATCCACGATGATCTGGCCATCCGGCGTATCGACGAGATAACGGATCTGGCTGCCCAGGAATTCGCGGTGCGCCACCGTGCCCGGGATGTCTCCGGCGTGCGTGGTGAGCCGGATGTTCTGTGGACGCAGCACGATGCGGCTGGCATTCGGCACGACCTGTTCGACCGGTAGGCGTTGACCGCTGGCCGTCACGAACGTGCCATTGTCCAACTTCCCCTTGAGGATGTTTGCCGTGCCCAGGAAGCCGGCGACGAAGGCGTTGGCCGGGTGGTCGTAGAGTTCCTGAGGGGAACCGATTTGCTGGATCACACCTTTGTCCAGGACGGCCATGCGGTCCGAGGTGGTATTGGCCTCTTCCTGATCATGGGTCACGAAAATGGTGGTGAGCCCGAGTTTGCGCTGGAGTGCCAGCAGTTCACGGCGCATCTGCACCCGCAGCGCGGCATCCAGATTGGACAGCGGTTCGTCGAGCAGCAGCACCTGTGGCTCGATGGCAATGGTGCGAGCCAGGGCCACGCGCTGCTGCTGACCCCCGGAGAGCTGGGCCGGCATCCGGTCCGCCAGGTGCAGCAGGCCGACCGTCTCGAGTGCAGCGTCGACCTTGGGGCCAATTTCGCTTTTTGGAACCTTGCGTTCTTCGAGGCCGAAGGCGACGTTCTTGCGAACCGACATGTGCGGCCACAAGGCGTAGGACTGGAACACCATGCCCACGTTGCGCTTCCAGGGAGGCAGGGCCGCCACGTCCTGATCGCCGATCATGATGCGACCCTTGGGCGTGGGACCGAACCCCGCGATGGCGCGCAACAGGGTGGATTTGCCCGAGCCCGACGGCCCAAGGAAAGCGAAAAACTCACCCGGCTCGATCACCATGTCGATGCCTTGCAATACCTTGGTGTCGCCGAAGGACAGGTGCAGGTCTTCGATGCGAATCCCGACTTTTTTCTGACTCATTCAATGTCTCCGAAATTCAATGCTGTTCGCCTGCGGCGGCCTGTCGCGAGCGCTCACGCTCGATGATGCGTTGGGACAGATAAGTGCCTAGGGCGACGATGACCACGGCCAGAATGCCCAGTGCTGCGCCCGGCCCGCGTCCTGCCGGCGACTGCATGTACAGATAAATGCCGTAGGCCAAGGGAGCGTCCGAGGAACGCGCAACCAGCATGATGGTTGCCGACAGTTCCACAGCGGCGGTGGCGAAACTGGTGACGAAACCGGCGAGAATGCCCCCGCTCATCAGCGGTACGACAATGCGGCGGATGGTGCTGCCACGCGAGGCGCCCAGGCTCTCGGCCGCTTCCTCGAGCGACAGGGCCACCTGTTGCAGGGCAGCCATGCAGGCGCGCAGCGCATAGGGCAGGCGGCGGATGGCCAGCGCGATGATGATGATGCCCCAGAAACTGGACATCTGACCCAGCCCGAAGGGCAGCTCGATGCCGTGGAACATGCGCAGATAGCCGATGCCGAGCACCACGCCGGGAACCGCCAGTGCCGCTGTGGCCATGTAGTCGAGCCACTTGCGACCTGCCAGCTTGGTCCGGATCACGATGTAGGCGATGGCAGTGCCCAGAACGACGTCCAGCACGGCTGCCGTGCCTGCGTAGGCCAGCGTGTTCCAGATGTACTGAGACGACTGCGTGAAGATGGTGCCGAAGTGCTGCACGGTGAACCCATCAGGCAGGGGCGAGAACGACCAGATTGTTCCGAACGCCAGGAGCAGCAGGCCCAGATGGGGGGACAGCACCATGGCGAGGATCAGCAGGATCACTGCCCAGGCCAGGACCTTCTCACGCGGTTTGAGGTCTCGGCGCGAAAGCCCGCCGCCGCCTTTCTGAACGGTGGCGTAATCCTTGCCGCGCATGAAGAGGAAGGACGCCCACAGCGAGAACACCGAGAAGGCCACCAGAATGAATGAAATCACATACCCCATGGGGTCGTTGATGCCCACGCCGGTGATGCGCAGATAGGCCTGCGGCGCCAGCATGTTGTTGACGTTCAGCAGCAGTGGGGTGCCGAGGTCGTCGAACACCTTGATGAAAACCAGCGCAGCACCTGCCAGGTACCCGGGCATGGCCAGCGGGAAGACAATTCGGCGGAACATGCGCATCCCGTAGGAGCCAAGATTCTGCGCGGCTTCCTCCATGGACCGGTCGATGTTGCGCAGACTGGCCGACAGGTTGATCAGGATGAACGGGAAATAATGGATGGATTGAACCAGAATGACGCCGTTCAGGCCTTCCATGAAGGGGATGCGAAAGCCGAAATACTCATTCAGCAAGAGATTGATCGTGCCGTTGCGACCGAACAGCAGCGACATCGCGACCGCGCCCACAAAGGGCGGCATGATCAGCGGGATGATGCCCAATGCCTGAATGGTGGCCGTTCCCGCAAAATTGAAACGGGTGGTGATGTAGGCCAGCGGCAGGGCGATGGCGGTCGCCACGACCACGGACATGGCCGACACATAGAACGAGTTCACGAAGCTTTCGCGAAACAGCGTCGTATTGAAGAAATCCTGGAAGTTCTGTAGCGTGAACACGCCGGTGCGGGCATCCAGGAAAGCCACGTAGATCACCTGCGCGACGGGCAGGATCAGGAAGGCCATCAGGAAGATGGCGATCAAGATGCCGGCCATGGCGGCGCCGGAGAGTCGCGGGAACAGCGTGAAGCCACGCGCGGCGGTACCCTGGGGGAGTGTGGAATCCGTCATACTTGTCCTCAGAGGATCTGGCAGGCGCGGACACGGGCCCAAGCCCAGTGTCCACGGTCACCCTCACGGGGCGACGGCACGTCACACGCTGCGTCAGACTGTCTGCAACGTGCGGGTGCCGTCGAACCGATTCAGGTTTCCTGAGTGCGCCGTATTAGAGAGACGCAGCCTTGTTGGCCAGATCGCGGGCCTTGCGATAGTTTTCCACCGCGAACGTGTCCCATTGTTGTTCGATCTCTGCCTGGCGGCCCACCACCTTGGTGTCGGCCTTGGTGCGCGAGGTGGTGAAGACCTGAGTGAAGGAGGGGTCGAGCGACTGCTCTTCCGTGATCGGCATGGCTTCAATCAGCTGGCGAGCCTGGGAAATCAGTTCGGCGGCCTCGGGGTTCTTGCTCTTGGCATAGGCGGCCTCAGCCTTGTGGATGGCGGCCACGGCCTCGCGCAGATCCTGCAGACGGAACGTCACCAGCACGTCGAAGAGCGAGTTCACCAGGTTGTAGCGAACGCCCGACTTGTCCACGTCGAACTGGATGGCGCCGGGGGCGAAGTCCTTGTCGAACGGATTCGGGAAGCCTTCCGGGGCATCCTTGTAGGCTTCCGGGTTGATCGGCAGACGCATGATGGCGGGGTTCAGCAACACCTTCTGACCTTCGGGAGACAGCAGATACTCCACGAACTTCTTCGCGCCTTCCTGGTTCGGGGCATTCTTGATGACGCCGATGTTGGCGGGCACGATGGCGGTCACGCTGGGATAGACCAGTTCAACCGGGAAGCCGGAGGCCTTGGAGGCCAGGCCGAAGAAGTCGATCACGATGCCGAAGCCGGTGGAACCGGAGTTCACTGCATCCGGCACGCCGAAACTGCGCTCCGTGACGGTGTTCATGTTGCCCGAAATCCATTTCCAGGTAGCCCAGCCTTTTTCCCAGCCTTCGCCTTGCAGCAGGGTCTCGACGGTAAGGTGGGTCGTGCCGGAACGGGACGGCGCCGCCATCGCGACGTGGCCGTTGTACTCGGGGCGCTTGAGGTCGTCCCATTCCTTGGCCACGGGCAGGTCGTTGGCTTTGATGTAACGGGTGTTGTACATGATGCCGTAACCCGATGCCGCGAAGCCGAAGTACGTGCCGTCCGGGTCGTTGATGGGATAGCCGCCGACGGCGTCGGGAATGCCCTGCGCGTTGATCTGAACCTTTTCGAGCAGGCCTTCCGCCTTCAAGACCTCGAAGGCGTCGGGGGCTGAGGCCCACATCAGGTCGACGGTGTTGGCGTTGCGGGTTTCCTTGAGATGGGAAACGGCGGCATTGGTGTTACGGCTGACCACTTCCAGCGTGGTGCCGGGGTGCGCTTTCTCGAACGCCGCCTTGAAGGGGTCGGTCATGTCGCGCGGAAAGGACGTCACGACGGTGACGGTGTCGGCAAAGGCCATGGCGGACGACATGATCAATGCGGCTGCGGTCGCGCTGAGGGTAAAGGCTTTTTTCATTAACTCCTCCCGTTCTGTTTTCAGGGTGCTTCAGGTGCCTGCTTCAGGCGCGACATGGCACGCCGCGTCCCGGACAGTACGGGGCAGACTATGCATGAGACGAAAAATTCATGCAAGTTATTGTTTTCTAACGGGTAAAATGAGTCATTGCTGACCCGCTTGATGGGTCAGTTCTGACCCGTTTCGGCGGTGTCGAGCATGCCGTGATGCCTCAGGCGCAGGTAGAGGCGCTTGCGGGGAATGCCCAGGAGTCGGGCGGCTTCGGTCTTGCGGCCGCCGGTTTCCATCAGGGCGGCGCGCAGCAGACGGGCCTCGAACTGCTCCATGGCCGCGTCAAAATCGGGCAGCACTTCCTTCGTCGGAGCATCTGGTGCGGATGGAAGCCCCGGGTCCAGGCCGATCACCAGTCGTTCTGCAAGGTTGCGCGCTTCCCGGACATTGCCCGGCCAGTCATGCCAGGCAATACGGCGGCGCAGGGCGTCATCGATGTGCACCTTGGGCAGATCGTGTCGGGCTGCTGCCTGGGCCGCGAAGTGAGCAATGAGCAGTTCCGCGTCGCCGCCCCGTTCCCGCAGGGGAGGCAGGTGAAGCGCAGCATGGAAACGGTGGAACAGATCGGGCCGCAGTTTCCGTTCCGCCAGCAGCGTGTCAGGGGCCTGCTTGACGCTGCCGAGTATTCTCAGATCGACCCGTTGCGGGGCACTGCCCAGAGGAGTGATCTCGCGTGCATCGAGCACCCGCAGCAGTCGCACCTGGAGCGCATCGGGCATCGATTCAAGTTCGTCGAGGTAAAGCGTGCCACCTTCCGCTCGCGCAATCAGCCCGGGGTTGGCGGCACTGCCAAAGAGTTCGCGGTCGACCTCCGAGGCGCTCAAGGCCCCGCAGTTGACCGCCACAAACGCGCCGCGAGTGGCGGACAGGTCGTGCAACACGCGGGCCACCAACTCCTTGCCGGTACCGGTTTCTCCGCTGATCAGCAAGTCGACCTTGAGCCCCGCCAGGGTGCGCAATTGGTGTCGCAGAGCCTCCATGGCGGCACAGCGGCCGATGAGACGTTCTTCGGGGGCCCCGCCTCGATCCAGGCGGTCGCGCAGACGCAGGTTCTCGAGCTGCAGGCTGCGCATGGCCAGCGCACGACGCAGCACGTCCAGCATCAGTACGGGCGGGCAGGGCTTCTCGAGAAAATCATGGGCCCCGGCGCGCATGGCCCGGATGGCGGCGGGCACGTCGCCATGCGCGGTGATGAGGACGAAGGGCACTTCCGGTGCACGTTCGCGCACTTGTTCCAGAAAATCCAGACCCGACATGCCCGGCATGCGCAGATCGGAAAGAATGACGCCGGGGAATTCGGGTTGCAGGGCGGCCAACGCCGGAGCAGCGGTCGCAAACTCCAGGACGTGAAACCCGGCCAGTTCCAGGGTCTCGACGGTCGCCTGCCGCAAATCGGCGTCATCCTCGACCAACATGACCTGCTGCTTGTTCACGACGCTTCCTCCTTCCAGCGGTTCAGGCGCAACCGTACCACAGCACCGCCACTATCCTGTTGTTCAATCGCCAGATGACCGCGCATGTCCTGCATGACGTTGAAGGCGATGGACAGTCCCAGGCCCAGCCCTTTGCCCGGTTCTTTCGTCGTAACGAAAGGGTCCGTCAGCTCGAGCCCGCTCAAGTCTCCCAACCCGACGCCATTGTCCCGGATCAACAGGACGATCGGGTCGCCGGCTTTGCATTCGATGCGGATTCTGCCCGGCTCCTGTGGGGTTTCGCGCGCCGCGATGGCGTCCAGAGCATTGGCAAGTATGTTGAGGAAAACCTGTTCGAGCAGAATGTCGTCGCCCGAGACGGCCAGCCCCTGCAGGTCTGCACATTCGATGGTGACGTTCTCGTCACGCAGCCGGTGTTCGAGCAGTTCCAGGGCGGCCTGCATGGGTTCATGCAGCATCACCCGATGATTGCGATGCTCGGAGCGCCGTGCGATTCGGCGCAGATGGCTGATGGTCCGGTTGATGCGTTCGAGCAGTGCTTCAATACGTTCGATGGCGGGGAGGGCGTCCGGGCAGGTAGCTGCCAGGTGGTGAAGGCGGTGACCAATGGCGGCAAGAGGCTGATTGATCTCATGGCTGATGGCAGCGGACATCTGTCCGAGCGCCGCCATCTTGCCCGCCTGCACCAGGTCGCGCTGCGTGCGTTCCAGCCGCTCGATGGCCCGCTGGCGCTCACTGACGGAGCTGCGGAATACATCCACGGCATGCGCCATGTCGGCGATTTCATCGCGCTCCTGCGGGCGACCGAGAGGCGTTGGCAGCTCGGCCTTGACAGGCGGGCTGAGGTCGCCCTGCGCAATGCGTCGCAATTCGCCCGAGAGGGTTTCGATGCGCAGCAGAATGCGTCGGTGGACGAAGAGGGCAAGCACTGCCACGGTGGCCAGCGCACCCAACAGGGTCACCAGCCCCAGCCACAGCGAGCCCTGCCGAATGGCGGTCGCGGCGGCGTCGGCACTGTTCTGTGCACTGATGCGCTCCGCACGGCCGAGTTCGGTCAGGGCGGCCTGCATCTTTGCCAGCCCCGACTGGGCGACCTGCAACTCGGTGACGGCGGCGCGGTGCAGGTCAAGCCGCCGCTCCTGTTGCGCGAAGATGTTTTCCTCATCGGTCGCCAGGGCCTTGAGGCGGTCCAGCGCCTCGACCAGCAGATGTACGTCACTGCGTGGCGGAAGATTGTGTTGCGCCAAGGCCAGACTGTCGAGCGTGTCCCGCCCCAGACCGCGGGTCTGCTCCAGAGCTTCCCGGCTGTCGGCGGATCGAGCCTGCAGCAAGAGGGCGGTCAGGGTCGCGGCCTCCGAACCGAGGGTCTGGATGCGGTCGCGCAGCAACCAGTCGCGGATGAGCGTCTGTTCCGCGATCGCCCGATCACCCGGATCGCTGCCGCTGACCAGCGTGCTCAGCTGCGTGTCCATATTGAAGGAGAGGTCGGACAGAATGCCGTGGACCTGGTCCTGTACATCGGTATGGATCCAGCGAAGCTCGATGTTCACCCGGGATTCGGCCTGGGCGTGGTGGGCCAGATCGGTGCTGATCTGGCTGAAGTCGGTCAATGCCAGGCGCAGCTCGCGTTCGGAGGCTTCAATGGTTTCGCGGGTGCTGGCGCGTTCCGGCGCCCGTTGCAGCAGCGGGGAGGCCAGAACGGCTTCAACGCTCAGCGCCGCGTTGTCGATGGCCCGTTTCATGGGGATGGCAGGCATGGCGGGGTCGGCAACCAGCTGCATGGCCAGGGCGGCGAGTTGGCCGGTCGCTTCCGCCAGTTCTCCAGCCAGGGCGACTGCAGGAATTCGGTCCTGGGCGAGCGCTCGAAAATCACGTTCCGCTCGCAGCATGACGGCCAGGCCCACGCCCAGCACGGTCGTGGCGATCAGCGTCACGACCACCAGCGCAGCCAGCAGCCGTCCCCGGATGGAAGCCGGCCAGCGCATCATGAAGGCTGCTCCAGCAAGCGGATCAGGGCCTCGGCGTCCCGCAGAATGGAATGTGAACGCTCCGACCATTCCAGAAGGGTGTCACGGTCCTTGAGGGTGCTGCGGGCCTGATGTTCGGTCAATGGCATCCACGTCAGCAGTCGTCGGATCCGGGTCCGTTCAGCCGGGGGCGCGTTCTCCAGGGCGCGCAAGCGGCGCCACAGGTCGCGCCGCAGCAGCAGGTCGCGGGCCACAAACGCTTCAAAAATCTGGTTCACCTCCCAATAGCGTCGCGCCGCCAGTTCAGGGTCATAGCGTGACCAGCTGAAATTGAGCGCGGCACGCACTTCAGGGTGAATTGATTCCTCCAGCTCGGCGCGCACCCGGGCATTCACGGGGATGCGCCGGATGTCGGAGCGTAGCAGGATGCGCTGACCTTCCTCGGACAGCAGAAAATCCAGAAAGGCGCGTGCCGCATTGGGTTGGCTGCCCCCCTGCAGCGCGGCAATGCGGGCAGGAATCATGATGACGGGACGCCCGTAGCGGAAGACCAGGCCCTTGCTGCTGCGAGTGAGGGCCAGAAAATCGATGCTCAGACCAAGTTTGAATTCCCCGCTGTCCACTCCCTCGAGCACACCGAAGCTGCGCGCGGAGATGGTGTGCAGCTGACCGGCCAGCTCCAGCACCCAGGCCCACCCGGCCTGCCAGCCGCGATCCTGCAGGATGGTTTCCAGCAGTGAATGCATGGTGCCCGAACGCATGGGATGAGACATGGCAATACTCTGAGCATGCACGGGGTCGAGCAAGTCGTTCCAGTCCTGCGGCACGGGGAACTCGCCCGCGGCTGAGCGCGCGCCTTTCCAGGTCCATCCCACGGCCGACCAGGCGAAATCGGCATGGGGCCCATAGCCCAGATCCACCAGTCGCCCGGCGCGTTCGAGCACGACAAAGGCCTCCGGTGCGGAGGCCCAGAACAGGTCGAACTGCCGGTCGTTGCCCGCCAGCATCTCGTCAACCGCGGCATGCGTGTTCTTGTTCAGCACCCGCAGCCGGATGTCGGGATGCCGCCGATGAAAGGCGTCGCGGATCGGGGCGACGACGTCGTCCCGATACGACGTGATGATGCGCAGTTCCTGCGCCTTCAGCGGGACCGCACAAATCAGCGTGAGTGCGAGCGTGAGCAACAACGGAACGAGGCCATGGACGATGGCCTTGCGCCAACTGAAACGGGGATATTCCGTGACCCGCATGCTCCCCCTTGCCGAGCAGAATTCAGACGCCTGCACAGAACGTGAACCACCGGTCTGAGTGTATTCAACCGGGCATGAACAAGCACCGGTTTTTAACACATCAATATCGCCGATGAAGCCACCAGAGCAGCAGGGCGAGCGCGACGCCTGCGCCTAGAAAGATGAGGGGGGCATAAGTATGTGACATGATGTGACAATCATGCACCAAGTATGCGCCCAGGGCAAGATCCGGATGAAAAAAATTCTTTTACTGCATGGGGAAACGTGATAGGACGCAAAGCGTGACACTTTCGTGACCAAAGAACCTCGAGTCTCGGCGGTTCAAGTGCTTACGTCAGATGTCCGAGGGTTATCCCTAGGGTTATGCACACGGATCGTGGATAAGTTTCTCCGGCGGAAACCCGTGCATCCTTTCAGTTTGCTTGCAGCGCCGAGACGCAGTCAGTCAGAAGCGGTATTGCAGGCCGGCCACGAAGAGGTTGTATTTCTGCCTCCCCAGGTCGACCCGCCAGTCGGCCGTGGGCAGATGCAGGCCCGGGTAATCGGTGGCGCCGAAGGTGTAGCGGGTCGGGGCAATGGTGAGATGGCGATATTCGGTGAAGAGCTGCAGCTGCCTGCTTACCTGAATCTTGAAGCCGGCCCGCAGCTGCATGGCGAACGCCGTGTCGGACGCGTCCGGATCGCTGTTGAAATGATTGATGCCGGGTTCCATCGGGTTGAAGGAGTCCGCGCCCCGGATGGAAATGCGTGCCGCACCCGCGCCCAACCCCAGGTAAGGGAACAGGCGATCGGACCAGGGCGTGTCGAAAGTGAAGACCGCGTTAGCCAGAATCAGGCCGGCCTTCAGGGGAACCGTGACATACTGCGTGCCAAGGGCCCGGGGAATGACGGGCATGACGCCGGTCGGGGAATGCTTGCCGATATACACAGCCTCCAGTTCCAGGGCAGGGCGTACTTTCAGCGAGTCGCCCAGTGGCAGGGCATCCCATTCGTGGCCGAATTGAAGGCCACCCAGTCCGACCGACGTGCTGTTTTCCGTGGATCCTTTCGCGTTGATCGGCAACGAGAATCGTTCGTTGACGTGGACCGCGCCGCGTTGCTGCAACGAATGGGCAATGGCAGCGCCCGCTCCGCCGAACACACCCGCGTAGAATCCGGGCGAACGGGTTGTGGCTTCCTGAGCCTGTGCGGGCGCGACCACGCCAACGGCAAGCAGTATCGAAACAAACAGGGACTTGTGCATCGGGCCACTCCTCCAGGTTATTTCAGGATGAGTGTAGAGGTAAACGAATATTGAGGGAATGACATGAGTGCTGTCACATCGGCAGGCCCTGATGGGCGCCTGCGTTGCCGCTGGTGCCTCGCGACGCCGGGCTACCGGCACTATCACGACACGGAGTGGGGCTTTCCCGTGGCGGATGACCGCCGGCTTTTCGAGAAACTGTGCTTGGAAGGCTTCCAGGCCGGCCTGAGCTGGCGCACGGTGCTGGAAAAGCGCGAGAGCTTTCGCGAGGCCTTCGCCCAGTTCGAACCCGAGTGGCTCGCCTCATTCACCGAAGAGGATGTGACGCATCTGCTGCACAACCCCGGCATCATCCGCCATCGCGGCAAGATCGAAGCGGCCATCAACAATGCGCGCCGGGCGCTGGAGCTGATCGAGGCCGAAGGTTCGCTGGCTGCCTTCCTGTGGCGCTACGAACCGCAGCAGGATCCTGCCATGGAACCCGCCAGCCGCACGATGTGTGCGGAATCCCATGCGCTGTCCCGGGAACTCAAGAAGCGGGGCTGGCGTTTTGTGGGGCCCACCACGCTCTACTCATTCATGCAGGCCATGGGCATGGTGAATGACCACGCGCGCGACTGTCATGTGCGAGCCCTTGTGGCAGAAGCCCGCGCCCGCTTTGACAAGCCTGCCTGAGCTGCGCTGGGTGAGCGCATGAGGCCGCGGTCGCCCGCAAGGCCTTGACTGTCCGGGAAGGACCGTTCAGATCGGCAGTGCGTTCTCAGGCCATGCCCAGAAGAATCACCCCGGCAATCAGGATGGCGCAGCCCAGCAACCGCCCCGGGCCGACTTTCTCGCGCAGGATGAACATGCCGAACAGGGCGCCCACCATCATGGACATTTCGCGGGCCGGCGCGGTGAGGCTCAGCGGGGCGCCCATCCTCAGCGCCAGCAGCACCAGAATGTAGGACATGGGCGAGAGCACCCCCACGGCGATGGCCAACCACCAGTGCTTGCGCATGCGCTCGTGTGCGACGTGGAGGTTCCGCATCATCCAGGGGAGCAGCGTGATCACCCGCATGGTGTTGGAACACCAGTCCAGGATCACCGGGTGGATGCCCAGCACCTTCACCCCATAGGCATCGACCACTGTGTAGCCGGCGATGGCCCCGCCCGTGACCGTGCCCCAGCGCACCCCGGTGATGGCCTCGGGCTGGAGGAATTTGGCCAGGTTGCCCTGGGTGGAAATCAGGATGATGCCGGCCACGATGGCGATCAGGCCGAGCAGACCATACGTGGTGGGCGACTCACCCAGCAGCAGAAAGGCGCCAATGGTCGACAGCATGGGGCCGGTCCCGCGGGCGATCGGGTAGACCACCGAAAGATCCGCCACTTGGTATCCACGCTGTAGAAAAAGGCTGTAAGCCAGGTGAAGGACGCCGCTGGCGACGACACACAGCAGTACGGGAAGGCTCAGAGTGAGGGCGCCATCCAGCACCAGCCACACTGCCCATGGCAGATAGGCCAGACTGGCGATCGCGCTGTAGTAGAAGACGAAGGCCGGCCCGGCGTGGGCTGCGCGTTTGGCAAGGAGGTTCCAGGTGGCATGAATGAAAGCAGCCAGAACAATCAACAACAGCGCTGTGTAGGACAAGTTCCACTTCCTTCGTCGGCGGGGAGCAGGGGCAGACCATTTTCGCCCTGCCTGCAAAAACGAGCAGTTTAGCGCGGAGGATGTGACCTCGTGACGATGTTTTGATCCGTCTCGGCATTCGCGAATTGGCGCAGGCCGGAGCAGCCGGCAAACTGGCCCCAACAGGAGGAATCGACATGGGGTGCAGACACAAGAAGCAAGCCGGCCAGGGTATGACGGAGTACATCATTGTCGTGGCGCTGGTCGCCGTCGCGGCCATTGCCGTGTATCAGTTGTTCGGTCAGGTTGTCCGTTCACAAACCGCGGCGATGGCGCGCGAGCTGGCCGGGGAAGATGGTTCCGAGCAGTCCGCCATGGCTCAGGCGGCAGCCGACGCCGCCGCCGGCCAGACGGCCGCGCGGACCTTGAAATCCTTCACGGGCAATGCGGAGGCCGGTCAATGACCAGTCGCGTGGGTCCGGCCGACGGCGGAATGCGGTGCTCGTCAGACGCGGGTCGCCTTCCGGGGGGCAATCAGCAGGGGCAAGTGCTGGTGCTGGGCATGCTGTTGGCAGGGGCGGTCGCCTTCGCGTTTGTCCACCATTTCGAGACGGGCACGGTGTTGGCCGAGAAGGTGCGGCAGGACCACGTGCTGGATGCGGCTGCTTACAGTGGTGCGCTAGTTCAGGCGCGTTCGCTGAACATGCTGGCTTACATCCATCGTACGCAGGCGGCTCACCAGGTGGCCATGGCGCATCTGGTCACCCTGGGGTCCCTGGCCCATTTCGCCGGTACGGAAGCGCAGCGCGCCGCCATGGCGAACCCGCCCGCCTACGTGATTGCGATGCACTTCGGCCCCGAGCATGCGGCGGCCTATCTCTCGGCCTTGCAGGCTAGCGGGCTGGAGGCCGTGGCGGTCGAGGGAGGGTCGTTGGCCTCCGCCTACGCCCGGCACGATGCGAGCGTACGGACGGTTCTGGCCTCTGCCGCCAGCCGCGTGGCAGAGGGTCTGGTCGATACACGGAATCAGGCCATGCAGGAAGTGCTTCGGGCGAATTACCCCGGGGAAACGGACTTCCATCTGCGCATGGTCGACGATGACACTTCCACCTATCTGGTGCGCCAGTCCGGGCAAGCTGTTCTGGCGCCCTTCATGCGGCGTATTGCGCAGCTGTATGCGTTCCTGGAACCTCGCAACGAGACGCGCCGCAGCCTGTTCCCCGTGAGCGCGCGTTGCCCCACCCGGCGGCACGAGTTGCGACGTCGCGGCATGACTGTGCTGGACGACCAGGGTCGATGGCAGTCGGTGGACACGCAGGCCTACCACGCTCTGCGCTCGAACCGATGGATAGGCTGCTACTACCGTGAATACCCCATGGGTTGGGGCTGGATCCTGCCCGAGGCTGCCGCCGAGCTCGACCTGGAATACGTGGGCGAGGCACCCGACACCTTCGGTCAGCAGGATTTCTGGCGCTGGGTGCAGCAATCCACCGCCTGGAACATTGCGACAGGGGATGGAAACCCGCTAGCCACCTCTTGGGGTCATGCGAACCGACAGGCCTGGCAGGGGGGCGGCTTGCCATCCTATCACGATCTGGCGAGTGACCGGCGGCTGACGGCAGCGCATTTCACGGTCGAACTTGAACGTCTCCGTCATGATGGCATCCGAGTCCGCTCCCGCTCGGCAGCCGAAGCCTACTTCCGTCGGCCTCATGAGCGTGCCGATCGCCGTCGCGAGCTGGCCAGCACCTTTCATCCATACTGGCACGCCCGTTTGCGGACGCCGGCGGCTGCCCCGGGGGAAAACTAATGGAGGCACGGTCCGGTTTCATGTCTGCCGGGGCGGGTCGCCCGCGAGTCTCCGTTCATCAACTTCCCGGATCTCTGTCGTCTCAATCTGGGCAGGCCTTGGTCGAGCTACTCGTGGTCGCAAGTGCATTGGCAGTGTTGTGGGTGGTGATGCCGTGGCTCGCCCATCTTCAGGACATGGCGCTGTCGGCCACGCATGCCAGCCGGCATGCCGCTTTTCTTGCCAGCCGAGGGGAATCCACGCAACCGGGGTTGTCCACGGTCGAGTCTTTCTTTTCGGGCGGTGCTCACCGCTGGGTGGATCGCCGCGGCGAGTCAGTGCTCGAAGCAGGCCGCGATGTGCGCCTGGAGCTGCAGAACGGCCCGCCTCTGTCGGCGCTGGGACAGCCGGGGGGCACGCACGCGAACGCAACCATTCTGAGACGGGAATGGTCACTGGAAGACGAGGGTCTGATCTCCGCGCGGGTGAGTCTGACGTTCTGGGGAGGCCCGCGGTGGCCGCCCCATGGTCCCCGCGGAAAACTGGGCCTGGACGTGTATGACGCCCCGTATCCCTCCCTGTCACGCGCAACGGCGATCTTGCGTGGTGGGGGTCACGCCGTGTCGGATTCCGACACCCAGGAGCGGGTGGGGCAGTCCGCCCAGGCGTGGGCAGGCGCCCGGGCGGTCTCGGTGAGCCATGGCAGGACGGTGCAGATGCGCACTGCCGGGGTGGACGCCGGATGGGCCAGGGCGGCACCTGATTTCGACTGGCTTTCCCGGTGGAGCGGCCATGTGCCGGCCCCTTTGATCGTCGACTGACCACGGAGGACGCGGACATGCGTGACACGAATCGGATTTCACTTCCGCTGCGGCGGGCGCGACCCTGGCTCTGGGCCTGTCTGGCAGGCATTCTGCTGCTGGCGGGACCCTCTCTTCGGGCCGAGACCATCGACTGGCGTCCGGCGTGGCAATTGCGTCTGAATGGGCAAC
>JAJUFT010000143.1 GCA_029263615.1 Alcaligenaceae bacterium
GGACCATCAGCGACGATTCCAAGACCTTCACCCTAAAGCTGCGCCAAGGCGTGAATTGGCACGACGGCAAACCCTTTACTAGCGACGACGTGCTATTCAGCCTGACCGAACGCTTCGTGGCCAAGGACGCCATCTGCACTTTCTGCCGATTGTTGCAATCCATCGAATCGGTCACCGCAGCCGACGAGCACACCGTCGTCATTCAACTGAAGGAGCCCGACCCGCTGTATCTGGCCATTCTGAGCGCCCGCGACGGCGATATCCGCATGCTGGCCCGCCATAACTTCAAAGAAACGCCCGAAGGCTACGAGCTGGTGGGCGACCCCATCGGCACCGGGCCCTGGAAGTTTGAGTCATTCTCGCGCGGCGTGGAAATGACACTGACCGCCAACACCGATTATTGGGATAAAGACCGCATCCCCGAATTCGCTTCCATGCGCATCGTGCCGCGCAGCCAGCCCAGCACACGACTCTCCATGGTGCGTTCGGGCGAAGCCGACATGGCCTTTGTCGACCCCCGCCAGGCCGACGACGCCCGCGCTGCCGGCCTGGAAGTGCTGACCGCTGACGGCGCCGCCATTGCCTCGCTGGACTTCTACGGCTGCTGGCAGGAAGAAATGCTGTGCCATCAGCAGGACTTTCGCGAAGCGCTGGTACGCGCCATCGACATGGACACGATCTTCAAGCACATCTACCCGGAAGGCACCGCACAACGGATTTCATCGGCCTACTGGCCCGTGGCCCGCTCGCTGGGCTTCGACCCGGAACAAAAGCCCTATAGCTACGACCCCAAGCGTTCCGCCGAGCTGCTGAAAAAGATCGGCTACAAAGGCACCACGGTGAAGATCTGGTCGGTACGCACGGTGTCCATTCCCGAAGCCCCGGAAATCATGGAACTGGTGGACGGCTACCTGCGTGCCGCCGGCTTCAAGACCGAAGTCACCCCCATGGAATTCGGTGCCTTCCGCCCGCGCTATGCGTCCAACCCACAGCGTTGGGAAACCGAATACGCCGCCCACTTATACTTAAACGCGCCCGGCGTCCGCCCCACCGTCATGCCCAACCTGCGTGTCGGCGTCATCGGACAAGAGGTCGGCGGCCTGATCCAGGGTTACTGGAACCTGCCCGCCATCAACGACGAATGGAAGCAACTCATCAAGCTGCACACCGTCGACGACCTGGAAGCACGTCTCCATGAGCTGAACAAGCGGATGAACTCCGAATTCGTCAACCACCCCGTGGCGATGAAGAGCCAGGTGGCCGTGGTCGGTCAGCGCGTCGCTTCCTGGACCCCTTCGCTGTACGGATTCGCCTGGCATCTGGAAACAGTAAAGCAACGGAAATAATGTCGGCCCGGGGGGCGCGAACGCAGGCGTTACAACGTTCGCGGCCCCCGCGCCATGAGTGAGTGCCAATGGCTACATCAGAAATCTTGTATTCGGAGCCCGCGCAACCCGCGCTGACGGCCACCGAACGCGCCTACAACACCGTATTGGACTGGATAGAAACGCGACAGATCGGCGCCGGCTCGGTGCTGGATGAAAGGCGTTTATCCGCCGCCCTGAACATCTCCCGAACCCCGCTGCGAAATGCGCTGAACCGCCTGCTGGGCGAGGGGTATCTGGTGCGACTGGTCAACGGCACCACTATCGTTCGCGAAATCGGCATGGGCGAAGTCCTGGAACTGCTGTACGTGCGCCGCATCCTTGAGCCCGAAGCCGCCGCCCTGGCCACCGGCCATATCCCTACCGCCGCCTTGCAGAAAGTGCGTCAAGACATCACCGACCCCGAGCTGTCCGAAGACGGCCGCATCGAAACCTGGCACGCCGGCGACGAGCTACACGACCTGGTCTGCGAATACTGCTCGAACCGCTCGCTGTCCGCCATCCTGAAAGACGCACGGCGCCGCATACGTATATCCAATGTAGAGCGTGTGCCGGGCCGTAACGCAGAAGCGAACAGTGAGCACTTGGCGATTGTTGACGCACTGCTATCGGGCGACCCGGAACAAGCTCGGGAAATTATGAGAAAACACTTGGAAAATATTGCTGAAGGGTATCTTGCCGCATTCGGAGTAAGGAGCGAGCATGGCGGCTAGCGTGTTAAGTATCGAAGCAGAGCCCTTGACCGCCACGGCGTTTGAGCCCTTCGGCTCGGTCATCCAGCATACAGGCCAAGGCCGCCGGCACCATATCCCTGACGCCTTCCACGCCGACGCAGCGGCCCGCAAACCTTCGATGTGGATCAGCCGCATCGAAACCCCCACCCCCATGCCCCTGCTGATCGAATGGATGGAGCGCCACCCCTACTCCACCCAGACCTTCGTGCCCATGGGCGCCACCCGGTTTCTGATCGCCGTCTGCAACAGCAGCGCCGACGGCTCCCCTGACCTGCAGTCCTTCCGCGCCTTCGTCGCCGCGCCGGGCCAAGGGGTGACCTACCGCCGCAACGTCTGGCATTACGGGCTGTCGGTCTTCGACACCCCCACCGATTTCGTGGTGGCCATGAGCCTGACCGGTAACGGAGATGATGACGTCTTCATCACCCTGCCCCAGCCGGTACAGGCCTGCCTGCAGGGCGGCACGCAAACAGCATAGAGAAAAATTAGAGAACTAAGAACAGGAGACGAGATGGACCCCAACGCGCATCTGACCCGGGACTTCGTCGGCTACGGCGCCAACCCGCCCGACCCCCAATGGAAGTCCGGCGCCTCGCTGGCGCTGAACTTCGTCATCAACTACGAAGAAGGCAGCGAGCCTTCGATCCCCGATGGGGACGACTTCAGCGAAACCGGCCTGACCGAAGGCGGCAGCCCCGGCAAAGGTCGCGACCTGGCCCTGGAGCGCAACCCCGAAGCCTGCGCCCGCATCCGAGAACGCGGCTACGACATCTGCGCCCACGGCTGGCGCTGGGAACACCACCAGAACATGCCCGAAGACGTTGAGCGCGA
>JAJUFT010000046.1 GCA_029263615.1 Alcaligenaceae bacterium
AGAAGGCAGGGGGTTCAAATACATCCTGGAAGGTCTGAATGCCGAGCGCACCCTGATTGCGGCCGAGTGCATTGGCGACGGGTACTGGTTCATCGATCGTGCCACCCAGTATGCCAACGAGCGCGTCGTGTTCGACCGCCCCATTGGCCAGAATCAGGGGGTGCAGTTCCCCATTGCCGAGGCCTTCATCGAGGTTGAAGCGGCCAGCCTGATGCGCTTCGATGCCGCGCGCCGTTTCGACGCACACGAAGCGTGCGGTGCCCAGGCCAACATGGCCAAGTACCTGGCGGCCAAGGCCAGCTGGGAAGCGGCCAATGTCTGCCTGCAGACGCATGGCGGCTTCGGCTTCGCCAACGAGTACGACGTCGAGCGCAAGTTCCGCGAGACGCGTCTCTACCAGGTGGCGCCGATCTCGACCAACCTGATCTATTCTTACATTGCCGAGCACTTGCTCGGTCTGCCACGTTCCTTCTGAGAATCGCCATGACACGACCGCTGGACGGTGTCACCGTCGTCACGCTTGAACATGCCATTGCGGCGCCTTTCTGCACGCGTCAGCTTGCCGATCTCGGCGCACGGGTCATCAAGGTGGAGCGACCCGGCACCGGGGATTTCGCACGCGGCTACGATGAGCGCGTGAAGGGGCTTTCTTCGCACTTCGTGTGGACCAACCGGTCCAAGGAAAGCTTCACGCTCGACGTCAAGCATCCGGAGGCTCGCAAGGTGCTCGACGCCCTGCTGGAAGAGGCCGATGTGCTGGTGCAGAACTTGGCGCCCGGGGCGGCGGCCCGTCTGGGCCTGTCGTTCGAAGCGCTCCACCCGCATTACCCGCGGCTCATTGTCTGCGATATTTCCGGCTACGGTGATGACGGGCCATATCGTGACAAGAAGGCTTACGACCTGTTGATTCAGAGTGAATCGGGCTTTCTCTCGGTCACCGGTTCGCCGGAGGAACCGGCCAAGGCGGGGTGCTCCATTGCCGATATCTCCGCCGGCATGGTCGCCTACAGCAACATTCTGGCGGCGCTGCTGCAGCGGGGCAAGTCAGGGAAGGGCGCGCGCATCGATGTCTCCATGCTGGAAAGCATGGTCGAGTGGATGGGCTTTCCCATGTATTACGCCTGGGATGGCGCGCCTCCGCCGCCCCGGGCGGGTGCCGCTCATGCCACCATCTTCCCCTACGGCCCCTTCCAGGCGGGTGACGGCGCGTCCGTCATGCTCGGTTTGCAGAACGAGCGAGAGTGGGGCGTCTTCTGCGAACAGGTGCTGCAACAACCCGGGCTGGCTCACGACCCCCGTTTTTCCAGCAACTCGCAGCGCGTGGCGAACCGCGAGTCCCTGCGCGCCCTGATCCTGGCGGCGTTTTCGGCCCTCACCGCCGAGCAGGTCGTCGAACGGCTCGACGCGGCAAAAATCGCCAATGCGCGCGTGAACGACATGCACGACGTCTGGCACCACCCCCAGCTGAAAGCGCGCCAGCGCTGGACGGAGGTCGACACGCCGGCCGGGCCGGTCGCCGCCTTGTTGCCGCCGGGCACTCAAAGCACTTTTTCCGCACGCATGGATCCCGTTCCAGCGCTGGGGGAGCACACCGAGTCCATCCTGCAGGAGCTGGGCTGGTCCGCGGCACAGATTTCCGCCTTGCGTGAGGACGGCGCCATCTGATTCCCGCGACTTGACCTTCCCATAATGGGAAGGTTTATGCTGTCGGCATCCCTTGCGTTTCGTAGGAGCCGGCCATGTCGTCCGCGCCAAGTCCCCATCTCGCCAAACCCGTCACCACCACGCTGGCCATTGAAGGCATGAGCTGCGCCTCCTGCGTCGGCAGGGTGGAGGCGGCCCTGCGCAAGGTGGACGGTGTGCAGGACGTGAACGTCAATCTGGCCACCGAACGGGCCACCATCAGTGGGGTGGCCGAAGTCGCCGCGCTGGTGGCGGCGGTGGAGAAGGCCGGCTATGACGTCCAGCCGCTGGAAACCGTTTCTGCAGCCGCCAACGAGGAAACCGAGGCCCGCAAGGATGCGGAACGCGAGGCACTCCGGCGCGATCTGCTGTTGGCGCTGGGGCTGGCCGTGCCGGTCTTCATTCTGGAGATGGGCGCCCACGTGGTGCCCGGCATGCATGCGTTGATCGAACACAGCATCGGCACGCACACCAGCTGGCTGATCCAGTTCGTGCTGACCACGCTGGTGCTGGTGTTCCCGGGCCGGCGCTTCTACCAGAAGGGCCTGCCTTTGCTGCTGCGCATGGCGCCCGACATGAACTCATTGGTGGCCGTGGGAACCCTCGCGGCCTATGGATATTCCGTGGTCGCCACCTTCATGCCCGGGCTGTTGCCAGCCGGCACGGTCAATGTCTATTACGAAGCGGCGGCCGTCATCGTGGCCCTCATCCTGTTAGGGCGTTTCCTGGAAGCCCGGGCCAAGGGTCGGACCTCGGCTGCCATCAAGAGGCTGGTGGGCCTGCAGCCGCGCACGGCTCGCGTGCTGCGCGACGACCGCTTTCGTGAAATGCCCATCGCCGAGGTGAAAGAGGGCGACGTGATCGAAGTGCGGCCGGGCGAGCGGGTGCCGGTCGACGGGGAGGTACTCGAGGGCGAAAGTTACGTGGATGAATCCATGATCTCGGGGGAACCGGTGCCGGTGGCCAAGCGGGCGGGCGACCCGGTGGTGGGCGGTACGGTCAATCAGACTGGGGCATTCCGTTTTCGCGCCACCGCGGTCGGTGCCGACACGGTGCTGGCCCAGATCATCCGCATGGTCGAGCAGGCCCAGGGGTCCAAACTGCCCATCCAGGCGCTGGTCGACAAGGTCACACGCTGGTTCGTCCCGGCGGTGATGGCGGCGGCCCTGCTGACCTTCCTGATCTGGTTGATCGCGGGGCCGGAGCCGGCACTGACGTACGCCCTGGTCAATGCAGTGGCCGTGCTGATCATTGCCTGTCCCTGCGCCATGGGGCTGGCCACGCCCACCTCCATCATGGTGGGCACCGGCCGGGGGGCTGAAATGGGGGTGTTGTTCCGCAAGGGCGAGGCTCTGCAGCGCCTGCGGGATGCACGGGTGGTGGCGGTGGACAAGACGGGTACGCTGACTGAAGGCCGCCCTGTCCTGACCGATCTTGAAGTGGCTCCCGGGTTCGATCGCGCCGACGTGCTGAGTCTGGTCGCCGCGGTGGAGTCGCGTTCCGAGCACCCGATTGCCCGTGCCCTGGTGCAGGCCGCACAGACCGAGGGCCTCCGCCAGCCGCCGATTTCGGAATTCCAATCCGTAACCGGGTTCGGTGTGCGGGCCCGGGTGGAAGATCGGCGCATCGAGGTGGGGGCCGACCGCTTCATGAAGCAGCTCGGGCTGGATGTTGTGCCCCTTCAGGCCGCGGCCCAACGTTTGGGGCAGGAAGGGAAGTCTCCGCTGTATGCGGCCATCGATGGGCGCCTGGCGGCCATCATCGCCGTGGCGGACCCCATCAAGGACAGCACGGCGAATGCGGTCCGGGCGCTGCACGCGATGGGCCTCAAGGTCGCGATGATCTCGGGTGACAACCAGCGAACGGCCCAGGCCATTGCCCGCCAGCTGGGCATCGATGAAGTCTTTGCCGAAGTGCTGCCCGACGGCAAGGTGGATGTGGTCCGCCAGCTGCGGCAGCAACATGGGGTGGTGGCTTTCGTGGGTGACGGAATCAACGATGCGCCCGCGCTGGCGGAAAGTGATGTCGGGATCGCCATTGGCACAGGCACCGACATTGCCATTGAGGCCGCCGACGTCGTGCTGATGTCGGGCAGCCTGCAGGGGGTGCCCACCGCCATCGCCCTGTCGCGCGCCACCCTCGGCAACATTCGGCAGAATCTCTTCTGGGCGTTCGTCTACAACACGGCCCTGATTCCCGTCGCCGCCGGGGCGCTGTACCCTGCCTGGGGCATTCTTCTTTCGCCGATCTTTGCGGCGGGGGCCATGGCCATGTCCAGCGTGTTCGTCCTGGGCAACGCCCTGCGTCTGCGTCGTTTTCAGGGAGCCACCGCGTCATGAACATTGGTCAGGCAGCCCAGGCCTCCGGGGTGTCGGCGAAGATGATCCGTTACTACGAAGAGATCGGGCTGATTCCCGTCGCGGCCCGAAATGGGGCCGGCTATCGTTTCTACACACAGAGCGACGTGCATCGGCTGAGCTTCGTGCGGCGCGCCCGCGATCTGGGGTTTTCGGTGAAGGAAATTGCCGAGCTGCTCAGCCTGTGGAGCGATCGCTCGCGGCAGAGTGCCGAGGTGAAGCGCATTGCGCAGGCACACATCGACGACCTGGAGCAGAAGATCGCCAAGCTGCGAGGGATGGTCGACACCCTGCAGACCCTGGTGGAATGTTGCGCCGGCGATGATCGGCCCGAATGCCCGATTCTGGCCGAGCTGGAGGGCCCGGGAACGCTTTCCCGGGCATGAGCGCCAGGGGCGGGCGCCTTCTTCCGCCCCTGATGAAAGCCTTACTTCACATGCTTGCGCATGAAGGCCACGGAGCGCTCCTCGGCCAGGCGTGCGGCCTCTTCGTTGCGGTGGGCGCCATTGGGCCGTGCGAAGGCGTGGTCGCACCCTTCATAAACATGGGCTTCCCAACCTTCGCGTTGCGCCACGGCATCAAGAATCACCTGACGTGCGGCCTCGGGTACATAGCTGTCGAGTTCCGCAATGTGCAGCAAGGTGGGCGCTGCCGTTTCGCTCAGGGAGGGCACGAGGTTGTCCAGGCCCACACCGTAGTAACTGACGGCGCACTTGATGCCGGTATCGGCTGCCATCCGCACGACCAGGCGACCGCCCCAGCAGTAGCCCAGGGTGGCGATATCCTGTTTGCCAAGACGATCGGCCAGCCATTGACGGGCCACCTCCAGGTCGGACACCACCAGATTTTCGTCGGACTTCTGCATCAGTTCGATGCCGCGGTTGAATTCTTCCGGCTGCGTCGGGTCCAGCTCGACGCCCGCTTCCTCGCGCCAGAAGAGATCCGGAACGATGACGTTGAAACCCAGGCTGGCCCAGCGTTCGGCCGCCGCCCGCATGGATGCGTTGACACCGAAAATCTCCTGAACGAGCACGAGCCCGGGGGCGTCTTTTTCGGCCGCCTCGAAAAACCAGGCGTCAAAGGATTTGCCGTCTTTGCTGGGCAGGGAAATCTTGTTCATTTGGGACAACTCCTCTCCTCGTTGACGCGTGGCGCCCTTCGGCACCACGCAGCTGAAATCATTCTTTGACTCAGGCCGCCTTGGGCGGGAAACCGGCTTCGTTGAGCGCCGCCTCGATCTGTTCCTGGGTGGCGGTGGTGCTGACTTCCAGCTTGCGGCTGGGCGGATCCGCCTTGATCTCGGCATTCGGGTCGACGGCCTGGATGGCACGCGTGACGCCGCGTACGCAGCCGCCGCAGGTCATGTTCTCAATGTGAAATTGCATGGTGTTCTCCTGATTGCCAGTGAAAGTGCAAGGGGCTCATTGCGGCACCGGTGCAAGTCGCCCCATCCGGGCGATGAGTGCCGTGACGACGATGGCAAAGGCCAGTCGTGTCCAGAGGATGGCGGAAAGGTCTGCCCCCATGAGCAGGATGAGCAGCGTGTCCTCGATGACGCTGTGGCACAGCCCGAGAAAGGCCATGACGAGAAAGATGTCGCGTCGCGACAGCTTGCCGGTCTGCGCTTCACGGATCAGCAGCCCGGCTCCGATGCTGATGCCCAGCGTGAAGCCGATGATGGTCACGTTGGTGGCCTCGCGACCGATGCCGATGACCCGCAGCAGGGGGGCCAGCAGCTGATGCATGAGGCGCTCGATGCCGACGGCCTTGAGTACGCGCAGCAGCAGCATGAGACTCAGGATGATCACGAAGACCATGACCAGCGCCCTGATCTGACCGAGTGCCCAGGCCAGCAGCGAAGGGTCGTGGACGTCGGGGCGCCAGAGCATTGCGGCCGGCTCCTGCAGCGCGCCCGTTGCGGAGTAGAAGAGGTTCAGCGCACTGCCCAGCACCAGGGCACCGCCCAGCCGAATCAGCAGGGTGGCGGGCCAGGCAACCCCGGTCGCCTTTGCGACGGCGCCTTCCACGGGCAGAGAATGGGCCAGCAGAATGAGTGTGCCCAGCACGCTGACCTGGGCGACCGTCAGGGGAATGGTCGTGCTGAGGTCGGCAAAGACCGCCAGCGCAGTATAGATGCTGGTGAGCATGGCTGCCGCCCACACGATGCCCATTTCGGCTGGCAAGCCGGTCAGCCCCATGATGGGGCCCAGCACCTTGGCCAGCAGCTGCGTGCCACCGAAAGTGTCGAGCACCTTCACCACGATCAGGGCCGGCACCATGAGCCGGATCAGCACCAGCCAGGAAGCGAAGGCGTCATGAAAAAGCCGCTTGACGGCGGCGACCATTGCAGCGAACCGGGACATGAAACAAGAGGGAGGCAGAACCGATGGGCAGCTGGCAGCGCGGGCTGCCGGGCTGGCGATGCGCCGGGCCGGAGCCCGCGCTCAGCTGGAAGTATAGCTGCGATCCCCGAAGATGGCCGAACCGATGCGCACCTCGGTCGACCCTTCGGCAATGGCCAGATCGTAGTCGCCGCTCATGCCCATCGAAAGACGCCCGAGCGAAATGCCCGGGATGGCTTTCCGGTCTGCGGCATCGCGCAGTTCGCGCAGCCGCCGGAAGCAGGCCCGCACGGCCTCGCGGTCGTCGTCATTCACCGCCATGGTCATCAGACCCTGAACGCGCAGGCTCGGCGCCTCGTTGCTCAGATAGGCGAGAAAGTCTTCCAGCTCCGCCGGATCGAGGCCGAATTTGCTGGGTTCGGAAGAGGTCTTGACCTGGACCAGGGCATCCAGAACCCGGCCCTCCTGCTGCAGGCGACGCTCAAGGGCCTGGGCCAGCTCGACACGATCGAGCGACTGGATCTCGTGCGCATGGCGGGCGATATCGCGCGCCTTGTTGGTCTGCAGATGGCCGATCATGACCCAGCGCACATTCGTGTCGGCCAGTTCCTGGGATTTTTCCCGGATCTCCTGGGCCTTGTTCTCACCAAAACGGATCTGGCCGGCTGCCATCGCGTCGCGGATGGCGTCGACGCCGAAGGTCTTGCTCACGGCCAGCAGCTGGACGCTGCCGGACGGGCGACCTGCCGCCAGGGTCAGTTCTTCAATACGTTGCCGGACCTGGGCAATGCGTGTGGCAATACAGGAATCCTGAGTCATGAGTCAGAGCGTGGTGTCGGCTGCGTTCTGCAGCGTGTCTCGCAGGCCAGCGACGATCTCGTAGGACCGCAGGCGTGCCTGATGGTCGAAGATATTCGAAGTGATGATGAGTTCGTCGGCCCCGGTGCGCGCGATGAATTGGCGCATCACATTCGACACGGTGCTGGCGTCGCCAATGGCGGTGCAGGACAGGACGCTGTCCACCAGGGCGCGTTCCTGCATCCCGAGGGTTTCGGTGTAGTCCGCGACCGGGGGCGGCAGCTGGATGGGCCGCCCGCTGCGCAGGCTGACGAATGATTGCTGCCAGGACGACGCCAGGAAGTGGGCGGCCTCGTCGCTTTCCGCGGCGAACACGTTGTAGCCGAGCATGACGTACGGCTGTGCGAGGAATTTCGACGGGCGGAAATTGGCCCGATACACCTGGATCGCCTGCATCAGCATCTGTGGCGCGAAGTGCGAGGCAAAGGAATAGGGCAAACCCAGGTAGGCGGCCAGCTGCGCGCCGAAGAGGCTGGAGCCGAGGATCCAGAACTGGGGGGACAGGCCCTTGCCCGGCACGGCGGTGACCGGCAAACGCGAGTCGGCCGAAAAATATTCCATCAGTTCCAGAACGTCTTGAGGAAAGGCCTCCGGGTCGGTGTCCAGATTGCGTCGCAGCGCGCGTGCGACCACTTGGTCGGAACCGGGCGCACGCCCCAGACCCAGATCAATGCGACCGGGAAACAGCGATTCCAGGGTGCCGAATTGTTCTGCGATGACCAGGGGGGAGTGGTTCGGCAGCATGATGCCGCCGGCGCCGACCCGGATGGTCGACGTGCCGCCCGCAATATGGGCGATCAGTACCGACGTAGCGGCACTGGCAATCCCCGGCATGCCGTGGTGTTCCGCAAGCCAGAAACGGTGAAAACCCAGGGCTTCGGCGTGACGCGCCAGCGACAGGCTGTTGCGAAATGAGGTGGCGGCATCGCTGCCCTGCGCGATGGGCGCCAGATCGAGTACGGATAGTTTCGTCATCCGGGAATAGTACAACGCCCGTTGTCGCTTGCGCATCCGGGGCGCGTTGCTGCTGACGTGCCGCTGCGCTCAGGCAATGCGCGGGGCGCGGCCGACCCGGGCGCCGACCACCATTTCCGTGACCCAGTTCACCAGGATGGAGGTGTAGGCCTGCTGGGCCGTTTTGTCCGTCAGGGCATGGTCCGCATGGTCGATCACGCGATGCGTGAGGGAATGGGCATTCTGGAAGGCCGCGCGGTAGCTCATGATGGTCGAGCGGGGTACCAGATGATCGTGTTCGGACTCTACCAGCAGGACGTCTCCCCGGAACTGCAGGCAGGCGCGCAAAGCCCGGTTCTCCGTTGCAGGAATGAAAGCACTGCGATAGCGGGCAAGGTCCTCGCGATCCAGGGAACGCTTGGGTACGTCCCACTGATCGTCCCGGTAGATGGATGGGACGCGCAAGGACAGCCATTGCACCGGCCGCAGCGTGGTGAGGATGGTGGCGAGGTAGGCACCGTAACTGGTGCCCACCACGGCGATCGAGCGGGTATCGATGGAAGGGTGGCGGTGCAGGCAGTCGTAGGCGCTCACCAGGTCTTTCAGGTTCTCTTCGCGCGTCACGGTCATCTGCCGCTCGGAATGCCGCATATGCCCGCGCAGGTCGAACGTCAGGCAGACACAGCCCAGCCCGGCGATACCTCGCGCTCGCTCCAGGTCACGTTCCTGACTGCCGCCCCATCCGTGGACGAACAGCACCCCCGGCACTTTGTTGCCGGGCGCCAGAAACGTACCGGCCATGCGTTCATCGTCCACGGGAATTTCGATTGGGTCATTGCTTGTTCCCATAAGGCTCCACCATGACATATTTGCGAATCAGCCCCAGGTCCGGATCCTCGCCCGAGAACGTTTCGATGGCGTGGGGCGGCGCGGTTTCATGCGGCCCGAAGAGCTCCAGCGTTTCTGCTCTGAGCCATTGGCAGTCCGGCTCAGCGCTGAAGACTTCCATGGCGGCGATTTCCGCCCGGCTGGCGCCGCCGATGCGCCATGACTGTTCAAGGACGCCCATCTGCCGTTGCCCGCGCGCATCGGTGCCGACAGCGACGTCATAATTCCGGCGCGAGGCAAAGAACTGGGGATAACAGGCATCGGCCGCGGCGTCATAACGGGCGGCCATCTCCACGGCCTGCCGGTGGTCCTCGCTCAGGTTACCGGCCAGCAGTGCATCGAATCCGCCCCGTCTGAAGCAGAGTTGCGAGCCGCCGTAGACCTCCTCTCCGGCATTGTCGCGGGTCAGGCATTGTGTACCGATATAGCTGACGGTCAGCCCGGGGAGCCGGAACTGTCCCACGCTGTACGTGACGACCTCTTCAAGATGGGCTTCCACTACGATACCGCATCGGGCAATGCAGGACGCATCCTGTCCGGCAAGCGCGGCGTCCAGATCCTCCAGCCGCCGAATGATGACCTGGCCTCGCCCTGCGGTGGCGAGCACCGGTTTCATGCGCACCGTTTTTTCCCGTTCGAGCAGCTGCCGGGTTGCGAGCCGCAGATCCTGTTTGGAAAAGGCGGTGTAACCCGGCAACGTGGCGCCCGCCACCGAGCGAATGAAGGCGTCCGACCACCCCTCCGGGCGTTGAGCCGAGGCGTTCACCAGGCCATGTGTGATGGCTTTGGTGGGCATGAAGGCGTGTTCCGCATACCCGCCAAAGACATCGGCATCGCCTTGAATGCGGAACTGGGAGCGTGCCGCGGCGCCGACGAGGGTGGCGTCCGGGACGTAGTAGCAGCGCAAGCCGGCATGACGCTGCGGGTCATGGGTGCCGTCGAAGGGAACGTCCAGGAAGTCGGCGATGCGCGACGCAATGTCGCGGTGAATCCGGGCCTCATGCTCAGGCACATGGGAACGCAGGCGCAACAGGACCAACACGTCGTGCCCGGTGACTGCCGTAGGGGCCGTCATTCATTTCTGCCTTCAGGTTTTCGGGTATCGACCGCGATGGGGTCGCTGGCCGGGAAGGTCTCTTCAATGGCCTCATCCAGCATCTCTTCATCCACGGGCTTGGCCGGTTTGCTTTCGGCGTCGGGCCGTGGCGGATGATCTTTGGTGGGGAAGGGGTGCGGGCGTTCGCTCATGGGAATCTCCGATGAAAGGGCAAGCGAAAGAGGGGCAGGTGCTTCCGAGCGCCAATTCGCCCACCGAGGGGTGGGCGAATGGCGCTTGGCATGCACCGGCTCTGAATCACCGATGCGACCGTCTATCAGCGATTGGTGCGCACTTCCGGAAGTGCCTTGAGCTGTTCCTTGGTGTAGCCCGACAGCAGGATGCGGTCTTCGCGGCGTTCGAACTCATCGAACGGCACGGCTACGTTCTTGGAACCCATGCCCAGGAAGCCGCCTGCCCCGACCAGCAGATAAAGCGTGCGTCCATCTGAAGAGATCACGATGTCTTCGATGTCACCGATCTTCTCGTCGTTTTCATTCACTACGCTCTTGCCGATCAGATCGTCCTTGGCACTCCAGCCGGTGATGGCTTCGGTACTGGCGGCAGAACTGCTGCTGGCATTGGTGGCCGGCGCCCGGGTGTCGGGGGTGGTGGCGCGGTCAGCCGAGCCGGCGACGCCCGGGGTCGTGCCGGGTGCGGCGGTGGTGCCGGTGGTGCCCGTGGCCGCGCCGGTACCGGTCGCTGCGCCAGCTGCCGGCGCAGCGGGGGCTTGGTTGGTGGTGGTGGCGCCACCATCGGCCGAGCGGTTATTGCCGCCATCCGGTGTGGTGGTGGTCTGGGCAAATGCGGTCCCGATGGCGAGCGGCAGGCTGAGGGTCAGTGCAGTCGCGAGCGTTTTCATCTTCATAGTGATCTCCTTTTGTTGGTGCACTAGGCGAGCAGACTCAAGCAAGCGCTGTGCCCCGACCCAATCCAGGGATCACGATTTCAATGCAGGGCACGCCGGGAACGGGGTTTGCTGTGAGCGTTTCGCAAACCACTCTGCGTCCGCGGACGCGGTGGAAGCGTTGGAAGGTCAGCGGCAGCGTCGCCGTGATCGACTCACAGTTTCCCTGACAAAGGAGCGATTTATGAAAACAGGAAAGCGAATTGCAGCGGGCGCCGTGACCGTGGTTCTGCTCGCAAGCCTCACGGCCTGCTCGGGCATGTCCCGTCAAGGGCGAAATACGGCAATCGGGGCTGGTGCAGGTGCCGTGGGTGGCGCCGTGCTGACCGGAGGCAGCACGCTGGGCACGCTCGGCGGCGCAGCCATCGGTGGCGTTGTCGGCCACGAAGCCAGCAAATAAAGGACGCCAGCGTCCGCGGAACTTTTAAAAAATAAAGGAGCAACCCATGCTTTATACGATTGCCGTCATTCTGGTCATACTGTGGCTGCTGGGCCTGGTGTCTTCCTACACCATCGGTGGCTTCATCCACATTCTGCTTGTGGTGGCCATCATCATGATTCTGGTGCGTCTCATCAGCGGTCGCGCCCCTTAGAAAAGCAAGACTCCGTAGAGCAACAATGGCCTGTCGGGGAGGAATTCCCGCCAGGCCATTGTTGTGTCCAATGGGCGTAATATTTCTTTTCGATCACAAGCGCTGATTTGCGGAGTCCTGCATGGAATTTCTTCGGCACGCCTGGGAGACCCATCCGGTCGTTCAGGCCTTCATCATCAACTTTCTGGCGGCGATCCTCATTCTTGTCGTGGGGTGGTCCGTATCGGGGCTGATTGGAAGGAGCATCCGGCGGCTTGCCACGCGCTCCACCCGCATCGACCCCACCATGGTGCCCATGCTGCACGCCACCGCGGTCTGGTCACTGCGCATTTTCGTCATCATCGCCGTGCTGGCGCGCTTCGGCGTGCAGACGGCCAGTTTGATTGCCGCCCTGGGCGCCGCGGGCCTGGCCATCGGTCTGGCCTTGCAGGGACCTCTGCAGAACATCGCGGCGGGCATCATGTTGCTGGCGTTGCGTCCGCTGCGTGTGGGGGAGTATGTGTCGATCGTGGGCCGGGCGGAAGGCACGGTGGAAGAGGTCGGCTTGTTCCTGACCCGCCTGCGTCAGGCCGATGGCATCATTGTTCACATGCCGAATAATCTGATCTGGGGCAACACCATCGTCAATTTCAGCCGCAACGAGACCAGACGACTGGAAATTGAAGTTCAGGTGCCCCACTATCGCGACCTCGAGGCGGCACTGCAGGCGTTGCAGACCATGGTGAACCAGCACCCGGACGTCCTGGAAAGCCCGGCACCGCAAGTCATGGTGGCGTCATATCAGGAAACGTACGTTGCTGTTACGATTCAGGTATGGACCCGGGTCGAGCGGTTCGGCAATCTCAAGCTCGACCTCTATCGAAAGGCCATGCTTGCGCTGCGGCAGGTCAGGACTTACCCACCGCAGCGTTGAGTCACTCTGTTCCACCGCAAACCCTCACCGGGTATCCGGTGAGGGTTCGCCCACGAAAAAGACGATAAAGGAGATACCAGCATGAACAACAGCCAAACCTTCGTTCGGCGTCTGGTGGCAGGTGCATTTGCCGCCGCGACCCTGGTCGCGTCCACGGCCGCACTCGCTGCCTACCCGGAGAAGCCCATCCGCATGGTGGTCGGCTTCTCGGCGGGCGGTACGACGGACGTCGTCGCACGTGTGGTGGGGAAGGAAATCGGCGAGGCCCTGGGCCAGCCCGTGGTCATCGAAAACCGTCCGGGTGCCGGCAGCAACATCGCGGCGGAAATGGTCGCACGCGCAGACCCCGATGGCTATACGCTGCTGATGGTGGCGGTCACCAGTGCCATCAACCACACCCTCTACAAGAACCTGAAGTTCGACCTGGTCGAGGATTTCGAGCCCGTCGCCCTGGCGGCCCGCGTGCCCAACGTGCTGGTCGTGCATCCCGATGTCAAGGCCAACTCCGTTGCCGAACTGGTCGATCTGCTCAAGAAGAACCCCGGCAAGATCAACTTTGCCTCCTCCGGCAGCGGCACCTCCATCCACATGGCGGGCGAGCTCTTCAAGCTGCGTGCGGGCGTGGATGTCGCTCACATTCCCTATAAGGGCAGTGCGAATGCGATCACCGACCTGATTGGTGGCCAGGTTCAATACATGTTCGACAACATGCCGTCGGCCTGGCCCCATGTGGAATCGGGCAAACTGCGCGCGCTGGCAGTGACCACGGCGGAACGCTCGGCCACGGCCCCCGATCTGCCCACCATGCAGGAATCGGGCTTCGAAGGTTTCGACGTTTCGTCCTGGTTCGGCGTGATCGGTCCCAAGGGCATGCCCAAAGAGGTCGTCGAGACACTGAACAAGGCGATTCGCGATGCGCTGGCCAAGCCGGAAGTGCGTGAACGCTTTGCGGGTCTGGGTGCAGTGCCTGGCGACACCACGCCCGAACAGTTCGGCGAATTCATCAAGTCGGAAGTCGAGAGCTGGGGCCCGGTGGTGGAAGCGTCCGGCGCTCAGGTCGATTGAGCCATTTCAGGGCAGGCGAGGCGGGTTGCTTTCATAGGCCTGCTTCCCTGCCTTGATCATGGCTGTGCAGACGCCACGCAACATATCGACTTCATCGTTGCTGAGCGCACTGCGCGAGAAAAGATGCCGCATGCGCGGCATCAGTTTTTTGGGGTGTTTGGGGTCGAGGAACTTCACCCAGATCAGGGCTTCTTCCCAGTGCTCCAGCAGGGCCTGCACGCGCGCGCCGTCTGCGGGCGCCGCGCCCGGGTCGGGCTTGCCGTCGGTCATGGGCAGCGTGGGCGCCTGATGTGCGGAAAGCAACGCATAGCGCAGTTCCCAAGCCGCCAGTTGCAGCGCCTGAGCGACATTCAGTGAGCTGTATTCCGGGTTGGCCGGAATGTGGCAGACCCTCTGACACAGCGCGATGTCGTCGTTCGTCAGCCCAGAGCGTTCGGTCCCGAGCACGATGGCCACTTTGCCGTCCGCCACGCTGGCCAGGTGCTCGCGTGCCAGTTCGGCGGTTTCACGGATGTCGCAGGGCGGCGGGCCCAGGAATCGCGGTCGGGCCGTCAGTGCAAAGCCCAGCGTCACAGGCGCAAGCGCATCCGCCAGCGTCGGCACGATGCGTGCCGAGTGAAGGACATCAGTCGCACCGCTCGCCAGGGATATCGCCTCTGGCTGGCTGACGATGTCTTCCACCTTGGGGGAAACCAGGCAGAGCTCGCCGAAGCCCATGGTCTTGATGGCACGGGCGGCTGCGCCCACGTTGCCCGGGTGCGAGGGTTGAACCATAATGAAGCGGACTTGCTTGAAGCTCGCATCCAGTTCGGACTGTGGCAGGGAAGTCATCTAAAATACGCTGTTTGCGCTCTAAAAAAACGGATATCTATGCACCCGATGCTCAACACCGCCATCAAGGCGGCACGCCGCGCCGGCACCATCATCAATCGGGCCAGTCTCGACCTCGAACGCTTGCAGGTGGCTCGCAAGGGGCCCAAAGATTATGTCACGGAAGTGGACCGCGCTGCGGAAGAGGCCATCATTGAAGTCCTGAGCACCGCTTACCCCTCGCACACCTTTCTGGGCGAGGAAAACGGTCAGGTCGCCGCGGCCGACGGCTCTCAGGAAGAAGCGCCTGAATTCCAGTGGGTCATCGATCCCATCGACGGCACCACCAATTTCATTCACGGGCTGCCGCTGTACGCGATTTCAATCGCGCTCATGCACCGCGGGCAGGTCACCCAGGCCGTGGTGTACGACCCCTCCAGCAACGAACTGTTCACGGCCAGCCGGGGAAGTGGCGCCTTTCTGAATGACCGTCGCATCCGCGTCAGTGGCCAACGCCGCTACCATGATGCGCTGCTGGCGGCCCACCTGGGCAATGCGGCCATGAATGGCAACTCGCCGTTCACAGACATGCTCGACGAAAGCGCGGCCGTGCGTCGTCTGGGCAGCACGGTGCTGGCCCTGGCCTATGTCGCGGCAGGCCGTCTCGATGGCTTCTGCGGCGTCGGCCTCAAGCCCTGGGATCTCGCGGCCGGCGGCCTGCTGGTGCTCGAGGCCGGTGGCCTGGTGTCCGACTTCGATGGCGAACAGCTCTGGATGAAGACGGGCCGTGTCGTGGCCGCCACGCCCAAGATCTTTCCCCAGATGCTGGGCTATCTCAACGGCTGAGCGGGCCCATGTTCTTTGAATGGATGGCGGAGCCATCAGCGTGGGCAGGCTTGTTCACGCTGGTGTTGCTGGAGATCGTTCTCGGGATCGACAACCTGATCTTCATTGCCATCCTGGTCGACAAGCTGCCGCCCCGACAGCGCGATCGCGCCCGGGTGGTGGGGCTATCGCTGGCGCTGCTCATGCGCCTGTTGCTGCTGTCGGTGATGTCCTGGCTCGTGACCCTGACCGAGCCGTGGCTGACCATCGGGCCGTTCGATCTTTCTCAACGCGACCTCATTCTCATCGTCGGCGGGCTGTTCCTGCTGCTCAAGGGAACGGTCGAACTGCACGAGCGGGTCGAAGGGAAGATGGCCCACGCCTCGGGAACACGAATGCACGCGGGGTTTGGCGTCATCGTGCTGCAGATCGTGGTGCTGGACGCGATCTTCTCCCTGGATTCCGTCATCACGGCCGTGGGTATGGTGGATCACCTGTCCATCATGATGATCGCCGTCACCGTCGCCATCGGCCTGATGTTGCTGGCTTCCAAGCCCCTGACCCGCTTTGTCAATGCACACCCCACCGTGGTGATTCTGTGCCTGGGTTTTTTGCTGACCATCGGCTTCACGCTGGTGATCGAAGGCTTCGGGTTCGCGGTGCCCAAGGGCTACCTCTACGCCGCGATCAGTTTTTCGGTCCTCATCGAAACCCTCAACCAGCTGGCGCGCCGCAATATGCGGCGCCATGCTGCCAGCCGTCCCTTGCGGGAACGCACGGCGGAAGGGGTGTTGCGCATGCTGGGCATGGGGTCTGCCGTCAGCAGCCCGCAGATGGAGACGAGCAGTGCCGGTGCCGCCGACACCGCGCAGGTGTTCGAAGACGAGGAACGCTACATGGTCAGTGGTGTTCTCACGCTGGCAGACCGCTCCATCCGTTCCGTCATGACCCCTCGCACGGAGGTCGTCTGGCTGAACCTGAATGACAGCCCGCAGGCGCTCCGGGAAAGGGTCCTGGCGTCGACGCACAGCTTCTTTCCTGTTTGCCGGGGCTCGCTTGACGAGGTGGTCGGCATCGGCCGGGCCAAGGACATCGTGGCCGATCTCATCGAGCATGGCACCATCCGCCTGTCGCACCTGCGTGAGCCCGTGATCGTGCATGAGTCCATCGGCATGTTGCGACTCATGGAGACGCTCAAGCAGTCGCGCTGCCAGGTGGTGCTGGTGACCGATGAATTCGGCGCGATCGACGGCCTGGTCACGCCCATTGATGTCTTCGAAGCCATCGCCGGCGAGTTCCCCGACGAAGACGAGGTTCCGGATATCGAGGAACTCGAGGAAGGCCGCTGGCGCGTTGACGGCGCCGCGGATCTCCTTCACCTGGAGCTGCTGCTCAAGGCCGACGGGCTGGTTGATGAAGAAGCCGGCTATACCACGCTGGCGGGCTTCATGCTGGCACGTTTCGGCCATCTTCCCGAGGTCGGGGACCGCTGCATGCTGCAACATGAGAACATGATCTTTGAATTCACCGTGGAAAAAATGGAAGGGCGGCGGATTGCCTCGGTGCTGATTGAACGACGCCAGGTCGACGCCCAAGATATTGTAGAAAGCGAGAACGAATGAGTGATTCCGCATGGTTTTTGTTGAAGGCCCTGTTTCTGGGGTGGGTCGAGGGCTTCACGGAATTCATTCCCGTCTCCAGTACGGCTCACCTGCTGCTCATCGGGTCGTGGATCAATTTCACCTCGGGTGACGACAAGGTTTTCGAAGTGGTCATCCAGTTCGGGTCGATCCTGGCGGTCATGTGGATCTTTCGCGAACGCCTGCTGCACCTGTTCCGGGGCGCGTTCACCCGCGACCCCGTGGAGCTCGCGTTCATGCGCAACCTCATCATCGCCTTCCTGCCGGCGGCCGTGGTCGGCGCACTGGCCATCAAATACATCAAGATGCTGTTTCACAGCCCCGCGGTGTTTGTCTTCACGCTGGTGATCGGTGGCCTGATCATGCTGTGGGTGGAACGCAAGCCGCAATACGCCAAGTTTGGCGGCCGCCCCCCCGAAGCGGGCGCGCAGGGCGCAGAGTCCGCAGCGGTGGAAACCGAATCCAGCCGCCGCGCCACGGCGCACACGCTCGAACAGATCAGCTGGAAGCAGGCGCTGGTGGTCGGGTTTGCCCAGTGCCTGGCCATGGTGCCGGGCACTTCCCGTTCCGGCGCGACCATCATCAGCGGCATGATTGCGGGCATCGAACGGCGCACTGCCACAGAATTTTCCTTCTTCCTGGCCATGCCCACGATGCTGGCGGCCACGGTTTACGACCTCTACCGCAACGCGCCTGCCCTGAATTCCACCGAGATGTCGGCCATTGTCGTGGGGTTTGTGGCGGCCTTCGTCAGTGCAATGATTGTGGTGCGGGCCGTTTTGCGTTTCGTTTCACGGCACACCTACCGGCCCTTCGCGTGGTACCGGATTGCCCTGGGAGGGGTGGTGGCGGCCTGGCTCATGTGGTCCTGATTTTGTTGCCGCCCCGGCATTCGGCCTCCCGTATAATTCGGGCCTGAATCATTCAGACAGAGGCCACGCTATGGGCGAGAAATGCTGCGAACACAAGCTCAGGGATATTTCGCACTTCAAGGACGCAATCAAGAATTTCCGTACGGAATACTACGAGCGTCATCCCGAACTGATGCAGCGCCTGATCTCCGAAGGCCAGGCACCCGCGACGCTGATCATTGCCTGCTGCGATTCCCGCGTCGAAACGGGTCTGCTCATGCAGGCCAAGCCGGGCGAGCTCTTCACCGTGCGCAACATCGCGAACCTGGTGCCGCCCTACGAGCCCGATGAAGAGTTGCACGGTACGTCGGCGGCCATCGAATATGCGGTGCGCGATCTCAAAGTCGACCACATCATCGTGCTGGGGCATGCGCAATGCGGCGGCATTCGTGCCATGATCACCAAAGCCATGGGCAAGGAAATCGACCGCGACTTCATCGGCCCCTGGGTCAGCCTGGCGCACCGCGCCACCGAACTTTTCGTCAACAGCCCCAACGGCTATCGCGAGCCCGTTTCGCTGACGCTGCTCGAGCAGAACCCGAGCCTGGTGGAGCGTGCCGCCATCACCGGCTCACTGCACAATCTGCTGACCTACCCCTGGATCAAGTCGCGGGTCGACGAAGGGTCGCTGGCCCTGCACGGCTGGTGGTTCGATATTGAATCCGGCGACCTCTGGGCCGCGCAGTACCCCGATCTCTACCTCATGCCGGTTCTCTGACGGTCCGCCATGCGCAGGCCCGACAGCACAGAATTCTGGGTTCATGATCGTTTGCCCGTGCCGACGGCACTGGGCCTCTCGCTGGAACAGCTCCTGTTTCTGGGCGCCTTGCTCGTGGTGCCCAATCTGTTTGCTCACAATAGCCAGGTCGCGCTGGGCTCGCATCAATTCCTCGATGTCGCGGCGGCCACGCTGCTGGCGTGCGCCCTGGGAGTCATGCTGCAGGTCACCGCACGCTGGGGGCTGGGGGCTGGGTATTACTATCCCCAGCAGTCGACGCCCACCGTTCTGGCCTTCATGCTCATGGCCGGCAGCCATGGCGGCATGGCGTTGGCGTACGGCATGGTCTTCTTTGCAGGGGTGACCCAGGTTCTGCTCAGCGGGGTGCTGCTGCGGTTGCGCAATATCTTCACTGTGGAAGTGGCCGGCCTGGCCGTCATGCTGACAGGCATCGTCACCGGCAAGGTGGGGCTGGAAGTGCTCTTTGCCGTGGACTCGAACCCCGTGACGGCTGACGATGTGCTCGTGGCGGGGGTAACCCTGGCCGTCCTCGTGTTCTGCAATATCTGGGTGCGCGCCCGCTTTCAGGCGTTCACGACACTGGCGGGCATCCTCGCCGGCACGCTGATCGCCTTCAATCTGGGCATGATTCCCGACAGCATCTGGGAAGACATCCATTCCACGCCCTGGGTGCGCATTCCCCAGGTCGGCAGTATCGGGTGGGAGTTCGATCCCAGTGTGATCTGGCTCTATGCCCTGATGGGGCTGTCCTTGTCACTGGTTTCCCTGGGAACGCAAACGGTGGCGCAACGCGCGGTGGACGCCGACTGGCACATTCCCGATCTCCGCGCCTATGCACGGGGGCTGCGCGCAGAGGGCGTGGTCCACATGGTGGGGTCCTTCCTCAATGCCATGCCGCAAGCGGCCAGCGGCGGCGCGGTGGGGCTGGCCACCAGCGCAGGTTGCACCAGCCGTCATCTCGGCTACTGGGTGGCCGGCGCGCTGGTCTTCATGGCCCTGTGTTCCAAGCTCATCATGCTCTGGTATCTGGTGCCGGGCCCCGTCATCGCGGCCCTGATGATGTATCTGGCCGCCTTGCTCATCATGACCGGTCTGCGACTGATCGCGTCGCGCATGCTGGACAACCGGCGGTCCATGGCGGTGGGGCTGGGGCTGATGATCGGGGTGGCCAACCAGTACATCATCTGGGGCATCGAGGGCGTCATGCCGTCGCTGGCCAATTTCATGCGGGTGGCAGGGGGCGTCAATGGATTGCTGGTCGCTCTGTGTCTGATGGCCATTTTCCGGATCGGTGCCACCTCGCGAGCACGTCGGCGGTTCACGGTCGAGGCGACCACCGCCGACGACCTCGACCGCTTCATGGAAGCCCAGGGGCGCCTGTGGGGTGCCCGTCGTGATGCCGTGCTGCGGGTCAAGCAGACGGTCTGGGAAGCCTTCGATCTGGTTGCGCACAGCGGTCACATCATGGCGTCTCCGCCCTGGCTCGAGGTATCGACGCGATTCGACGACTTTGCCTTGCGGGTGCGCTTCGTTTACGAAGGGGTGCCTCTGCCGGCGGCGGGAGATGCCCCGCCGTCACCCGAAGCCATGCTGGAAGACCCTGAAGCGGCGGCCCGACTGTCCGGCTACCTGCTGAGCCGCCTTGCGCGGCGGGTGCACTCAAGTGTGCGAGATGGCCGCTGCCAGCTCGATCTCTACTTCGATGCCTGAACCTGCGCCTGGCTGGCAGGGTGGCGGACGATCTGCACGCCTCGGACGCTGACCTCCACCCAGCCGCCCCGGGATGGGGTGGCGTGGTCGAAGTCCCAGTCGGGAATCACCCATCTTTCACAGCGGCGCCCGTCAACTTGCAAGGTGTGGTGTGCCGGACGGTGGGTGTGTCCGTGGATCAGGGTGGCGCTGCCGGATTCCCTCAGGGCCTGCTCAACGGCCTGCGGCGTCACATCCATGATCTCTGCGGATTTGTAGCGGTTCGAACGCATGCTGCGCCGACGCGCCCAGTCGGCAATGGACTGGCGGGCCCGCAAGGGCAGGGAAAGATAGGCGCGTTGCACACCCGGGTGACGCACGATGCGGCGAAAGCGCTGATAGCGGGCATCTGCGGTGCAATATTCGTCGCCGTGTGCAAGCAGGATTTCACCGGCATCGGTGGCCAGCAGCGCGGGTTCGGGCAGCAGCCGGGCGCCGATGGCATGGGTGAGGTGCGGGCTGATGAGGAAGTCGCGGTTGCCTCGCCCCACCCAGAGGGGAATGCGTTTGGCCACGGTCTGCAGGGCGTGGAGCGACGTTTCCAGCCAGGGGCGGGGTTGCCGGATGACGTCGTCGCCAATCCAGGCGTCGAAGATGTCCCCGGCAAGGATCAGGGTGTCGGCTTGCCCGGCAGCCTGTTCCAGAAAAGCGTGGAAAGCCGCCGCGGTGGCGGGGGAGTCCGGGCCGAGATGGACGTCGGAAGCGATCCAGATGCGGCCCGGCAGCGCGAGTTTATTCAACGACGGTGGCTTTCTCGATGACGACGTCTTCGGCGGGAACATCCTGGTGGAAGCCGCGGCTACCGGTCTTCACGCTCTTGATCTTGTCGACCGTTTCGGTGCCCTCCACAACCTTGCCGAACACGGCGTAGCCCCAGCCGTTGCTGGTGGGGGCAGTGTGATTGAGGAAGTCATTGTCGGCCACGTTGATGAAGAACTGCGCCGTTGCGGAGTGCGGGTCGGACGTACGCGCCATGGCGATGGTGTAACGATCGTTCTTGAGGCCGTTGTTGGCTTCATTTTCCACGGGCTGACGCGTCTTCTTCTGCTTCATGCCGGCTTCAAAACCACCGCCCTGGATCATGAAATTGTTGATCACGCGGTGAAAGATCGTGCCGTCGTAGAAGCCTTCGCGTACATACTCCAGGAAGTTGGCGGTGGTTTTGGGTGCCTTCTCGGCGTTCAGCTCGATGACGATGTCGCCATGGTTGGTCTGGAGCTTGACGCGGGTTTCGGTGGTCATGGTGGGTTTACCTTCTGTAGTGGAATTGGCGGCTGCCGCGCTCGAACCCGCAACAAGCAGGGCCGAGGCGAACAGGGCGGTGCCGAGCCGTCGCAGGCCCGGACGGAGGAAAGGCGAGCAAATATCAGCCATGGATGTGGGTCTCATGTGGTTGGAGAGGATTCAGGCCTCATTGGCCCGCTTGTTCCGCAGCGCGGAATGACTCTTCGGCCATGAGCAGCTGCACGCGCCCCAGGTTGCGCAAGGCATCGGCATACTGGGGGTTGGCGTGCAGAGCCATTTCGAGTGCGTGGCGCGCCATGTCAAGCCGGCCCGTCTTGACGTATTCGGCAGCCAGATTGTTCCAGGGTTCGGGCAACTCGGGAAAACGGTTGGTCATGTCACGGTAGATGACGATGGCCTCGTCGTGCCGCTGAAGGGCGGCCAGAGCCCGTGCGTTGAGAAACAGCAACTGAACGTCTTCACCGAGCGGGTCGGGCCGTGCCGCATATTGTGCCTTGCGCTTTTCAATGACCTGCAGTGCTTCTTCGGCGCGGCCCTGGTCGAGCATGGCGGAAATGCGGTCGGTGATCTCGGACGGCGTGAGGGGAATGCTGGTATCGACTTCAGGTTCCAGAGATTCCAGCATCTTCGCCAGGCCCTTCCAGCCTTTGTCTTCATGCCGTTCGTTCGGGAAAAGCTCGCGGTCCTGCTCGCTGAGCGGTTGGGCCGGCGCAGGCGACCCGCCCAGAGCGAGAACCGCTGCGGCGAGGCAGGCAGACAAAGATTTGGAGAAGGACGTGGGGCTCACGGACACGGTTCCTGGAGTCGTCTTGCTATACTTGAAGACCACCATTTTAGCCGTGCTTTCATCCTGAGGCCCATTTTCGGGGGCGATAGCTGCCTTCCCCCGGTCTGGTGCGTTGCATGACCACGGCTTGCGCTACTCGAAGATCAGAACGGCAGATGCTGCAAATTCATAACTCCCTCACACGCAACAAAGAAGTGTTGCGCCCGGTCGAACCCGGACATGTGCGCATGTATGTCTGTGGCATGACGGTGTACGACTTCTGTCACCTGGGCCACGCACGCATGCTTGTGAGCTTCGACGTCGTCCAGCGCTGGCTGCGGGCCTCGGGGTATCGCGTCAC
>JAJUFT010000158.1 GCA_029263615.1 Alcaligenaceae bacterium
CCACCGGGCGCAGCGACGGCACGGCCGCCCATCTGGCCACCCACCGGCCCAATGCGGCGATCTACTATGGCCTGGGCGTTACTGAGCACGCGCAGGGTTCGACCGCCGTCATGGCCATTGCCAACCTGGCCATGGTCACCGGCAACGTGGGCCGCGAAGGGGTGGGCGTGAACCCTCTGCGTGGGCAGAACAATGTCCAGGGTTCCTGCGACATGGGCTCCTTCCCACACGAGCTGCCCGGCTACCGCCACATTTCCGACAGTACGGTGCGCGCCGAGTTCGAGCAGGCCTGGGGGGTGAATCTCGACCCCGAGCCGGGGCTGCGCCTGCCCAACATGTTCGATGCAGCCATTGCTGGCAGCTTCCGCGGCCTGTACTGCCAGGGCGAGGACATCGTTCAGTCCGACCCGAACTCCCAGCATGTCGCCGAGGCGCTGCGGTCCATGGAGTGCATCATTGTTCAGGACATCTTCCTGAATGAGACCGCACGCTACGCCCATGTGTTCCTGCCAGGTTCTTCCTTCCTGGAGAAAGACGGCACCTTCACCAATGCCGAGCGCCGGCTCTCCCGGGTGCGGCGCGTGATGGCGCCGCTCGCCGGCCATGCAGATTGGGAAGTCACACAGATGCTGGCTAATGCGCTGGGTCTGCGCATGCACTATGAGCATCCTTCCCAGATCATGGACGAGATCGCGGCCCTCACACCCACCTTCCGCGGCGTGTCCTTCGAGAAAATCGACCGCCTGGGCAGCGTGCAGTGGCCCTGCAATGAGCACACCCCGGAAGCCGGCCTGGAAATCATGCATGCCGACGGCTTCGTGCGTGGCAAGGGGCGCTTCCTCATCACCAAGTACGTTCCGACCTCGGAAAAGATCACGCGTCGCTTCCCGCTGCTGCTCACCACGGGTCGCATCCTCACGCAATACAACGTGGGCGCCCAGACGCGGCGCACGGCCAACACCGTCTGGCATGACCAGGACGAACTGGAGATCCACCCCCAGGATGCCGAAGATCGCGGCATCGTCGACGGCGATTGGGTGGGGGTTGTGAGCCGGGCCGGGGATACCGTCTTGCGGGCACGCATCAGCGAACGGATGCAACCGGGCGTGGTATACACCACCTTTCATTTCCCGGAATCCGGAGCGAACGTGGTCACTACGGAAAACTCCGACTGGGCCACCAACTGTCCGGAATACAAGGTCACGGCCGTGCAGGTCAGCCGGGTGAATGAACCGTCCGAATGGCAGTGCCGATACGAGCGCTTCCGGCGCCGTCAGGACGCCCTGCTGGAACAGGCGGGGGGTCGATGAACATTCAAACGTTGGTGCGCATGGCCAACCAGATCGGAACCTTCTTCGAGGCCATGCCCGATCGCGACCAGGCGCTCTCGGACATTGCAACCCATATCCGCAAGTTCTGGGAACCGCGCATGCGCAAGCAGATTCTTGAGCACCTGGATCAGACGCAGGGGGAAGGGCTGGATGCCATCGTTGTTCAGGCCCTCACCTTGCACCGCAGCACGTTGGAGTAGGGCCGGTGCCGGCGTTATGATGCCGCCATGACAACAAAAACCATCGCGAGCGAGACAAACGACGGCGATCATGCCCGGGACACCCACATGCCATCCGCGGCAACTGTCCGGGGCGGGCTGTTCCTGGGGGCATGCCTGCTGTTGATCGCCTTCAACCTGCGCCCCCTGTTTTCCAGCCTTTCAGTCCTGCTTCCGGAAGTCAGCCAGGCTTTGAGCCTGTCGGGCGTCACGGCGGGCTACC
>JAJUFT010000015.1 GCA_029263615.1 Alcaligenaceae bacterium
CTTCATCCTGCTTTGAGGACGAAACGTCCACCAAGCCACCTTTCTGCAATTGTTCCTGCAATGATTGCACCTGGCTCATCCGGGCGTCTCCTTGAAAAAAGCGTGCACTTCCTCTGCACGACGAAAGCTGTCGGCACGGCCTAGCTCAATCAGTGCCTGAGTGTAGCTTCCTTCGAACAATAAGTAGGAAATTAAGGCAGCACCCGCCCCGCTTCCGGATCTAGACGATACACCGAGAACTGAGAAGAGGGTACGGGCTGCTCGAGGCATCCGGTCGAGATGGGCCATCGCCAACTCATCGAGCGAACGGCTTGGCGTGATTGCCAATGTTGAGACCGGCCGCAGAGACTGGCTTTTTAATACATTTGGATGAAGCTGCGCAAGCAGGTCATTGATGCGTTCCATGCTTTCGAAATCGCTGGCCACCGCATCCTGGAAAATACTGAACAAAACGTGACCACCGATTTGCGCCAGAGAGGGGTAATTCGGGTCGGGACTGCGCCGTTCGGGATGGGTCTCATCGCGGTAACCCGTTCCCACGACAAAGATTTTTTCCGCGCCGAGATGTATGGCCGGACTGATGGGCGCCAGATGGCGCATCGAACCGTCGCCACACCACTCAGTGTGTCCATGAACCAACATTGCCTTGGCGGGGAAGATGAAGGGAATGGCGGAAGATGCCAGCAGATGGTCCACGCCGATGGTGGCCGGCACAGCCTGGCGCAGCGAGCGCCGCCAGGGCTTGATGCCGCCCCGGGCCTGATAGAAGGTGAGGTGCTCGCCCGTGCTGTACCCGGACGCCGTGATGGCCAGCGCATCCAGCACCCCCTTCTGCAGGTTGCGCTCCAGCCGGTCGAAGTCGAGCAGTCGCTCCAGCAGCTCACCCAGCGGTTCGTTGTCCAGGAGCGAGCGCGGCATGTGGCTGCGCAGCGACGGCGCCAGCCAGCCCGCGGCCAGCATACCGAACCAGCGCAGGCCGGTTCGCAACAGCCGCAGGGCGTCGGCGTGGTAGACCATGCCCGTGCTCAGGCCCGACCACATGCGTACCATGCCCTCGACGGCGGCACGCGGATCATCGGCATGGCAGGCGTAGGCCGCCGCATTGACGGCGCCTGCCGATGTGCCGCAAAGAATGGAGAAAGGGTTGCAGAAACCGCGGCGGTGCTCGGGGTCGAGCAGCTCGATGACCCCGGAGAGCACGCCCGCCTGATAGGCGGCCCGCGCCCCGCCCCCGGTGAGGATCAGACCGACGGGGCGGGTGGACAGACAGTGGGGCTCAATCTTCGATGGGCGTGTTGGCATCGAAGACGGTGAGGGCCGCCATGTTGACGATACGGCGCACGGTCGAACTGGAGGTCAGAATGTGCACCGGCGCGTTGGCACCCAGCAGGAAGGGCCCCACTGCCACATTGCCGCCGGCCGTCGTCTTGAGCAGGTTGTAGGCAATGTTGCCGGCATCCACGCTCGGGCAGATCAGGAGGTTGGCCGCACCGGACAGGGTCGTGGTGGGCAGGATGCGGCGACGCAGCTCTTCGTCCAGCGCGCAGTCACCGTGCATTTCACCGTCGATTTCCAGTTCCGGATCGGCCTCGCGCACCAGGGCCAGCGCTTCCTTCATTTTCTCGCCGGACGAGGAGCTGCCCGTGCCGAAATTGGAGCGCGACAGCAGCGCCACTTTGGGGACGATGTTGAAGCGCCGCATGCGGCGGGCGGCCATCAAGGTGATGTCGGCCACCTGGGCGGCATCGGGGTCGTCGTTGATGTGGGTGTCGGCCAGCGCCAGAGTATGGTCGGCCAGCAGCAGAATGTTCATGGCGGCGTAGGTGCGCACGCCCGGCTTCTTGCCGATCACTTCATCAATGAACTGCAGGTGGTTGCCGTAAGAACCGACCGTACCGCAGATCATGCCGTCGGCGTCGCCCAGCCGCACCATCATGGCACCGATCAGGGTCAGGCGACGGCGCATTTCCACGCGTGCCATTTCCTTGGTGATGCCGCGGCGACACATCAGCTCCCAGTAGGTGGTCCAGTAGCGGTTGAAGCGCTCATCGTAGTCGGGGTTGGTGACTTCGTAGTCCTGGTCGAGACGCAGGCGCAGACCGAATTTCTGGATGCGGTCGGCGATCACGGACGGGCGGCCGACCAGAATCGGACGTGCCAGGCCTTCATCGACGATGATCTGCACCGCACGCAACACACGTTCGTCTTCGCCCTCGGCGAACACGATGCGGCTCTTGAGCCCGTCGCGCACCATCTTCTTCACCACCGGGAACAGCGGCTTCATGAAAGCCCCCGAACGGTAGATGAATTGTTCCAGCTGCGCCTCGTAGTTGTCGAAGTCGGTGATGGGTCGCGTGGCCACGCCGTCTGCAACGGCCGCGCGGGCAACCGCCGAACTGATGCGCACGATCAGGCGCGGGTCGAAGGGCTTGGGAATGAAGTATTCCGGCCCAAAGGACACACCGTAAGTGCCATAGGCCGCAGCCACGACGTCGCTCTGCTCTTCTTTGGCGACCTCACAGATGGCCTGCACCGTGGCCCTTTCCATGCCGCGGGTGATGGTGGTCGCGCCGACATCCAATGCCCCACGGAAGATGTAGGGGAAGCACAGGACGTTGTTCACCTGGTTGGGGTAGTCGGAACGGCCGGTGGCCATGACCACGTCGTCACGGACCGCATGTGCATCTTCGGGAAGAATTTCGGGGTTGGGGTTGGCCAGGGCGAGGATCAGGGGCCGGGGGGCCATGCGCCTGACCATCTCCGGCTTGAGCACGCCGCCCGCCGACAGGCCGAGAAATACGTCGGCGTCGTCGATGATGTCGCCGAGGGTGCGCGCGTCGGTTTCCTGAGCGAAGCGTTCCTTCACTTCGTCCATGAGCACGGGCCTGCCTTTGTAGACCACGCCCTCGATGTCCGACACCCAGATGTTTTCCAGGGGCAGCCCCATGTCGACCATGAGATCGAGACAGGCCAGGGCCGCCGCGCCCGCGCCCGACACCACCACTTTGACCTTGTCGATTTCCTTGCCGACCACTTCCAGGCCATTGATGAAGGCCGCGGTCACGCAGATGGCGGTGCCGTGCTGGTCGTCGTGGAAGACCGGTATCTTCATGCGTTCGCGCAGCGTGCGCTCGACGTAGAAGCATTCCGGCGCCTTGATGTCTTCAAGATTGATGCCGCCGAAAGTGGGTTCCAGACCAGCAATGATCTCCACCAACTTTTCGGGATCCTGTTCGTTGATCTCGATGTCGAAGACGTCAATGCCGGCGAACTTCTTGAACAGCACTGCCTTGCCTTCCATCACCGGCTTGGACGCCAGCGCACCGATATTGCCGAGACCCAGCACGGCCGTGCCGTTGGTGATCACACCCACCAGGTTTCCGCGAGCGGTGTATTCGAACGCATTCTGCGGATCGTTGACGATCTCTTCGCAGGCAGCCGCGACGCCGGGAGAGTAGGCCAGCGAAAGATCACGCTGGTTCGACAGTTGCTTGGTGGGCGTGACGGAGATTTTGCCCGGGCGACCTTGCTTGTGGTACAGAAGAGCGGCCTTGCGCAGATTGGCGTCCATGATTCGATTTCTTAAGTGGTGAAACAGGACCCTTCATTCTAGCCGTGAACCGGCGCCTGCGGATGCAGCGCCGGCGCCGCAGCATGTCAGAAAATTTGCCCGGGATGGGGAAATACGCCCTGCGGGTCGAACAAGCGCTTGACCGCGGCGTCGAGATCCTGGGCGGCGCGGGCCATGGCCACCGCATCACACGGGACCGAGCCCCCCAGGTCGCTCCCCCCCTGCCCTTCGTCGAAGAGATCGAGGTTCGCTCCCGGCAATTCCAGAGGCAAGGCCGTGCCGGCAGCGGGTTGCGCCTGCTCGCTGTCGATGACCACCCACTCCAGCCAGGCGAGGTCCCCGCCATGGCCCAGCAGCAGGTGCGCGAGATTGACAGTACGCCCGGGCGCCGGTTGCAGAGCGTCGAGCCGATAGCGGGCCGGCCAGCTGCGCCACTGCGCACAGTGGCGGGCGTCTTCGCCCACGGACAGGCTGAACAGGGCAGGAATGAGTTGCTGCAGGCGCAGGTTGTCCAGCGCCTTGCGGTTATCGGTGCCGAAGGCGCCCAGACTCACCGACACCCCATCCGCCAGCAGGGCCGAGGCGTGCACCACTCCCGATTGGGCGGTGTGGCCGGTGGCCCAATTGCACAGGCTGCGATCTGCCAGCCACGCTGCCACGGTCAGATGGGCCGGCATGTCCGCGAAACAGGTGAGCCCGGCGGCTTCAAGCTCACCCAGCAGGCAGCCGGGCTGCACGAACCAACGGCTGCTGCCCGGTTCGAGCGGCCGACAGGCCGCCATGTCGCGCCCCGGGCGCAACCAGAGCACGGGCCCCTCGTGAGACGCCGCGGAGGACACGCCCTCCAGCGCCATGCAGACGCCGAACTCGGCACACAGCCGACGCGCATGATGGGCATCGGCCGGCTTCTGAAGTAGAAGACGCGCGGCCTGTCGATCAGGGCCCACATCCAGCGGGGTCAGCGTGCCGGCCACGACATTGCGCAGGCGGCTGCAAAACAATTCCCAGGGGCTGGAGGGCGGGCGCCGACCCCTCAGAAATGCGCGGCGTCCTTCCGATTGCATGTATGAAACTCCTCACGATGGACGGGCGCCGGGCGGGCTACAATTCCAGACGTCCCGGTCAATCATCACCCGTATCAAGCCAACCATGTCTTCACTCGCAAAGCGCACCGAATCCGTCATGCCGTTTTATGCCGTTGAAATGTTCAAGCAGGCGGCGGCACTGAGCGCGCAGGGGCGCGACATCATCAGTCTCGGTATCGGCGAGCCTGATTTTACGGCCCCGCCACAGGTTGTCGAGACCTTGAACCGTGCCGCGGTGGCGGGCCTGAGCGGCTATACCTCGCCCGCGGGGCTGCCCGTGCTGCGCGAAAGCATTGCCCATCATTACGGGCAGCGCTACGGCGCCACCGTCGACCCGTCCCGCATCGTCGTCACCTCGGGCGCGTCCGGCGCCCTGCTGCTGGCGGCGATGGCGCTGGTCGATCCGGGTGACGAAGTCCTGCTGCCCGACCCCTGCTACCCGGCCAACCAGAATTTCATCATCGCCGCCGGTGGCGTGCCGCGCCTGATTCCGACCCACGCCGAGCAGCGCTTCCATCTGTCGGCTGAAGACGTTCGCCAGCACTGGTCGCGCCGCACCCGAGGCGTGCTGATCGCCTCGCCCAGCAACCCGACGGGCACCAGCATGGAACGCGCGGCCCTGCGCGAGCTGGTGGCCGAAGTGCGCGCCCGTGGCGGCTTCATCATCATGGATGAAATCTACCTGGGTCTCTACTATGAAGAGGCACCGCTCAGCGCCCTGACGCTGGATGACGACATCGTCATCATCAACAGCTTCTCGAAGTATTTCCACATGACGGGCTGGCGCCTGGGTTGGCTGATAGCCCCGGAATGGATGCTGCCGGCCCTTGACAAGCTGGCGTCCAACTTGTGCATCTGTGCGCCCAGTCTGGCGCAGCATGCCGCCATCACCTGTTTCGAACCGGACGTGCTCGAGGTCTTCGAAAAGCGCCGCCTGTCCTTCAAGCAGCGTCGCGACTACCTGCTGCCCGAGCTCGAGCGTCTGGGCCTGCATGTCCCCGTCAAACCCGACGGTGCCTTCTACATCTACCTGGACATCAGCCGCTACAGCCAGGACAGCGACGCCTTTGCCCAGGCGCTGCTGCACGGCCCCGGCATCGCCACCGTGCCCGGGCGCGATTTCGGCCCTGCCCACGCCGCCACGCATCTGCGGCTCTCGTATGCCACCCGGCTCGATCGCCTGGAAGAAGCGATGAGCCGTCTGGAAGCGTGGCTGCCGCAATGGGCGGAGGCCGAAGCGCTGTAAAGGAATTGCCCCGGGGAATAGGAATCGCCCCGGGGAAAAGCCTTGGGCGCTCAGCGGCGCACTGGAATCCCCGAGGCCAGGGCAATGCGCCGTTGCTCGGCCAGCACCTTGGCGCCGTATCCGCCATCCTTGGGGCCGGTCGCACCCACATAACAGGCCAGCCCGCGTTCAATCGAGCCGCGCCGGTCGATGCAGTCGCGCAGAATGCGCGACCCCACCCGCATGTTGGCGATGGGGTGCAGCGCGGCAATCGTGCCGTCGGAAAACTCCGTGAACTTGTCCTGGTGGACCCGGGTCATGACCTGCATGAGGCCCTGCGCGCCCACATGGCTTTCCGCATACGGGTTATAGCGCGACTCGATGGCGATCACGGCCAGAATCAGTTGGGGATCGAGGTCCATTTCCCTGCCCACGACAAAGGCGGCGTTGACCAGCGCCCCCGCCACGCTCGAGGCGATGCGGTACTTGCGTGCGAGGTACTTCCGCAGGGATTCCTCCTGGGCCGCCGTAATGCCTTCAACCCTGCCCTGCTGAGCCGAGTCCTTGAGCAACCGCGCAAAATTGATGGCGTCTTCCCGGGCCGCTTGGTTCACCGCTGCCTCTTCCCGCGTCCCTGCATTCGAAGAGGCACTGCCTGGCGGCAGCGTGGCCGAGGCCGGCAGGCCGGTGGTGCCCGAGAGGCGCTCCAGCAGGGACAGATTGTCTTCGTCGATCGCCAGCATGGCGAACAGCACGTCGTCCACATTGGTGGGGCGCAGCGCCATCACCAGCGATTGATGGATCTGCCCGAGCTGACTGCGTAGCGGCGACAGGGTCAGGACCAGGCCCAGCGTGACCAGCGCTGCAATGCCCAGATACGCCGCGCAGACATTCAGCAGCTCCGCCAGGCGATGGCCGACTCCTGTGAGAAATTGTGCCAGCGGCCCGACGGGCGGGCGCGAAGGTTCGGCATTGCGCCGCAGATGCGCTCTCCAGTGGTCGGGCACAGGTGCGGCAGCAGCACGCGCCGGCCGCGTCGCACCGGCACGCGACGGATCTTGGTCTGTCGCCATGTCGACTCCCTGAAAACGGTCCCCCGGAATGTTAACCTTGCCTCTCACAAGGACTGTAACCGGAATTGCCACCCGCCGTGAAATACCGCGACCTCAGAGACTTTATGCAGCAGCTCGAGAAGAAGGGCGAGCTCAAGCGCATCAACCCGCCTGTGTCGACTCGCCTGGAGATGACCGAAATCAGCGACCGCGTGCTGCGCAAGGGCGGGCCGGCGCTGCTGTTCGAGCAGGCGATGCAGGGGAATCGCCCTGCCGGCATGCCCGTGCTGGCCAACCTCTTCGGCACCCCCCAGCGAGTCGCCTGGGGCATGGGCGCCAATGACGTCTCTGCACTACGCGACATTGGCAGTCTGCTGGCCAGCCTGCGTGAACCCGAAGCGCCCCGTAATTTTCGTGAGGCCATCGGCACGGTCAATACGCTGAAATCGGCCCTGTGGGACATGAGCCCGAAACGCATCCGTGGGCCGGCCTGCCAGGAGGTCGTCATCGAGGGCGATGACGTTGACCTCAGCCGCATTCCCCTGCAGCATTGCTGGCCGGAGGACGTGGCTCCCCTGCTCACCTGGGGGCTGACCATCACGCGCGGCCCGCGTGCCCGGCGCCAGAACCTGGGCATCTACCGGCAACAGCTCATCGGCCGCAACAAGCTCATCATGCGCTGGCTGTCGCATCGCGGCGGCGCACTCGACTTCCGCGACCACTGCCTGGCCCACCCGGGTCAGCCCTTCCCGATTGCCGTGGCGCTGGGAACCGACCCCGCCACCATTCTGGCTGCCGTCACCCCGGTGCCCGACAGCCTGTCGGAATACCAGTTTGCCGGCCTGCTGCGCGGATCCCGGACGGAAGTCGCCCCGGCACTGGGCAGCGAGCTGTCCGTTCCCGCCTTTGCCGAGATCGTGCTGGAAGGTCACATACTGCCCGCCAGCGACCCACGTGCGTGCGCGCCGGAAATCCCGGAGGGTGCCCCTCCGCCCCCGCGGAGCGACTACGAAATGGCGCTCGAAGGGCCCTACGGCGACCATACCGGCTATTACAACGAACAGGACTGGTTTCCCGTCTTCACGGTCGAGCGCATCACCATGCGCCGCAACCCGATCTACCACAGCACCTACACCGGCAAACCGCCAGATGAACCGGCGGTGCTGGGCGTGGCCCTGAACGAGGTGTTCGTGCCGCTGCTGCAGCGCCAGCTGCCCGAGATCACCGATTTCTACCTGCCCCCGGAAGGCTGCAGCTACCGGCTGGCGGTGGTGTCCATCCGCAAACAATATCCCGGCCATGCCAAACGCGTGCTGTTCGGCATCTGGAGCATTTTGCGGCAGTTCATGTACACCAAGTTCATCATCGTCGTCGACGAGGATGTGAACATCCGGGACTGGCAGGAAGTGGTGTGGGCCATGACCACCCGCATGGACCCGGTGCGCGACACCGTGCTGGTGGAAAACACCCCCATCGATTACCTCGACTTCGCGTCGCCCGTCTCCGGGCTGGGCGGAAAGATGGGTATGGACGCCACCAACAAATGGGAAGGCGAAACCACACGCGAATGGGGACGCCCCATTGTCATGGACGACGAGGTTCGCCAGCGGGTGGATGCCATGTGGGGGTCGCTCGGGCTCTAGGGATCACTTCCTCAGGGTGCGCGAGGCCTGCCACGCCAGCACGGCGCCTGCCGCCAGTTTCCACCAGCGCAGCTTGCGGCGGGCAGCGGTCGACAACAGGGCCGACCCCATGGACAGCAGCAGGGGGTATCGGCCGCTCATGCTGAACACCTGAGTGAGCAGGTCGGAGCCCCGGCGGCGCCCGCCACCCAGGCGCAAGCGCGGCAAAAAGGTGTCCAGCAGGCCCCGGGGTGTCAGCGTTTGGCCAAGATCCTGCAAATTATGGGCAACGCTTTGCCGTTCAATCGCTGCGCGCGCTCGCAGCAGCTCGATGCGAACCGCCCGATCGCGAGAAGTCGTTCGACGTTTCATGGACGATCTCCCGGAGGTGGCATCCATTCGGGCGGCACCCCGCGCGCAGAGGGTTCCTTCAGGCGCTCCACCAGTTCGATGTCGCGCTTCAGCTCTTCGAGCGTGGCGGAAAACGGTGCCGGGCCATTCGACAAGCGACTGCGTACGGCCACCAACAGGCCAAGGCCCAATGCGAAATAAATGAAGGCGAGAATGCCCAAGGCGAGGTAGCGGTCTTCGGTGGGCCAGAAATACAGCGCCACCGTGGTGGTGAAGACCAGCAGGGCCAGCGTGAGGAAGAGGAGCGCACCCAAGGCAAGGAGCAGCATGGCCAGCACATTGGCCTTCTGCTCCTCGGCTTCGAGCGTGAACAGCTCGAAGCGGGTGCGCGCGATGGAGAGCAGCGTGGCGGCAAGCCCGCCAACGGCTTCACGGAGCGCCATGAAAACGGGCTCAGCGGCGGCAGATCAGGGCGCCGATCAGGACGCCGACGAGACCCGCTACGCCAATGGCGCGCCAGGGGTTGTCATGCACGTAGTCGTCGGTTGCCCGAATGGCGCGGCGACCACGCAGCATCAGTTCATCTTGCGTGGAGTAGAGATGTTCACGCGTGCGACGCAGAGAACGCATGGCGCTGTCGCGCAACTCTTCCGCCTTCTCGCCGGTGGCCTCAGCAGCCTGTTGCAACATGCGCTCCGCTTCATCCAGACTTTCCTTCACCTTCTGGACGAATTCCTCTTCCCGTTCGCGGATATCTTTTTCATTCATGTGACAACTCCTGTAGTGTGGGTCTACTGCATCAGCAGGCCGGGAACTGGCAGGCAAGCCGTGTACCCGCCAGCCTTGCAACGGGACTAAGTGTGCTTCTGCTTCGTCCCGAAGATTCGGTCACCCGCATCGCCCAGCCCCGGAATGATGTAGCCGTTTTCATCCAGGTGACTGTCGATCGATGCCGTATAGATGTGCACGTCCGGGTGATACTTCTCGACCTCGGCGATGCCCTGGGGCGCCGCCACGAGAACCAGGGCGCGCACATTGCGGCAGCCGGCCTTCTTGAGCAGGTCGATGGTGGCCACCATGGAACCGCCGGTGGCGAGCATGGGGTCGACAATCAGGGCCAGGCGTTGATCCAGCTGGCCAACCAGGCGTTCGAGATAGGTTTTTGCTTCCAGGGTTTCCTCGTTTCGCGCGATGCCCACCGCGCTCACCTTGGCACCGGGAATGAGCGTCAGCACGCCATCGAGCATGCCCATGCCTGCCCGCAGAATGGGCACCACCGTGACCTTCTTGCCAGCAATTTTCTCGACATCCAGCGGGCCGCGCCAGGTTTCGATCGTCATCGGCTCCAGAGGAAGATCCTTGGACGCCTCATAGGTGAGCAAGGCGGCGATTTCCTGGGCCATTTCCCGGAAATTCTTGGTACTGAGATCGGCCCTGCGCATCAGACCCAGCTTGTGACGGATCAGGGGATGACGGATTTCATGGACTGGCATCGATGGACTTCCTGCAATGACGAAGATGACACGCCTGAATTATGCCCCGACTTTCCCTGCTCTGACTTGTTATTTGCCAATCATCAGCGCTTTGCCAGCCAGGCCACCACACTGTCGAGGAAGGGGCCGGTGGTCGGGGCCCGTTCATGATTGATGAGGGCCACTAGCACATAGCGGCGCCCGCTCGCCCCCAACACATACCCCGCCAGCGCACGCGAATCGCGCAGCGTGCCCGTTTTGAGGTGCGCAACGCCCCGCGTCTCATCTGAACGCATGCGGCGACGCAGCGTGCCGTCCACCCCGGCAATCGCCAATGAGGACATGAACTCCGGCATGAGCGGTGAACGCCACGCCAGTTCGAGCATGCCTGCCAGCCCTTCGGCCGTGAGTCGCTCCTCGCGCGACAGGCCCGAACCGTTCTCCAACACCCAGCCCGCCACATTCACACCTTGCTCGCGCAGCACATTCAGCGCGGCCGCCGCGCCCGTCTGTGCCGTGGCACCGCGTGCGCCCTGCTCGGCCCCCAGCGTCAGCAGCAGCATGCGCGCCATCACGTTGTTGCTCTGTTTGTTGATCAGACGAATGGTATCGGCCAGGGTTTCCGAATCGTGCCAGGCCAGCAGGCGCGCATTGGAGGGTACCTGACCCTCGGTGATGCCCCGTCCCAGCGTGCCGCCAAGTTCCTTCCAGAGCATGCGGAACAAGGCTTCGAAATGCTGCTTCTGGGGCAGGGCCAGCCGGTAGAGCGAGAACTCCCCGCAGGAACCGGCCACGGTACCGGCCACCTCGATCAGGGTTTCCTTGCCGTTGGGCCGGATCTGGGTGCTGACATTGGGCGAGCCGGGGCACCGAGCATTGCTCCACTGCACCTCACCCTGCACCCGGATGCCCTGCATCGGGGGGTCCACAATGGGAATCCATTTGCCTGCCTGAGGGTCGGGCATAAAGAGCAGACGCACGGTTCCCAGGCCGACCATCATGGCGTCCGGGCTGGCGTTGTAGGGACGGTCGGCCGCGCCGTCGAAGGCCCCCGGGTCGAGTGCGACATTGCCGAAGCGACTGCGATCCACCACCACCTCGGTGAGGTTCTTCACCCCACGCAGGCGCAACTCCCTGAGCAGGGACCACATCTCGTGCATCGTCATGAAGGGGTCGCCGCCCGCCTTCAGGTACAGTGGCCCGGTGAGCGTGCCATCGGCATCCACCGAGGCGTCCGCCCGCGCATAAAACGCGGTGCGCCAGCTATATTCCGGCCCCAGCCCCGACAGCGCGGCCCAGGTCGTCACCATTTTCATGACGGAGGCCGGGTTGCGCGGCAGGCTCGGGTTGATCGCCGCCAGACGCCCGCCCCCCAGCTCATGCACAACGAGCGACAGACTGGAATCGGGCAGTTTGGAGGCGCGCCAGGCCTGCTGCACTTCTGCGGGCAGTACCTGCAGGGACTGCGCGACCACCGCCTGTTGCGCCTGGACGGGCGCCACGGCCGGGAAGCAGATCAGGGCTGCTGCCAGCGCCGAGGCAGGAAGCCATGACGAGCGGCGCCGCCGGAGCCTGAACGAGGGAATCGGAAGCAGGGAATTCATCGAAGAAAAGGGCGAGACGGTTCGTGAAGTCATCAGCATAACCAATGCGTCGAAGGTCTGAATTCTGCAGCCGCTAAAATAGACGCGTCAATCATCCACCCCACCTGTCATCGGCAGGCCAGACCATCTGTGAATCCCGACCTCCAGCTCTCCCAGTTCGACTACGAGCTGCCTCCCGAACTCATTGCCCAGACCCCGGCCGAGCAACGCAGCGCCAGCCGCCTGCTGCATCTTGATCGCTGCAGCCAGCTGCACGACCGACAGTTTTGCGACCTGCCCGCCCTGTTGCGCGCAGGCGATCTGCTGGTGTTCAACGACACGCGCGTCATCAAGGCCCGATTGCGGGGGCAGAAAGAGAGCGGCGGACGAGTCGAGGTGCTGGTGGAGCGCGTGACGGGCCCCTGCACGGCCCTGGCCCACGTCAAAGCCAGCAAGTCTCCCAAACCCGGGGCGCGTCTGCGTCTGGCCGACGCCTTTGATGTGGATGTCACCGGACGCGAGGGCGAGCTCTTTCAGCTGAGCTTCCCCGACGAGGTCCTGGGTCTGCTCGATGCCCATGGCAGCACGCCGCTGCCGCCCTACATCACCCACGCTGCCGACGAACACGACGACACCCGCTATCAGACCGTGTATGCGCGCGAACCGGGGGCCGTGGCCGCCCCGACCGCCGGACTGCACTTTGATGAAGCCATGCTCTCGCGCCTGACCGAGATGGGGGTGAACACCGCCTTCGTCACCCTGCACGTCGGGGCCGGCACCTTCCAGCCGGTGCGGGTGCAGAATCTGAGCGAGCATGTCATGCATGCCGAGCGCTTCCATGTCAGCGCACAAACTCTCGACGCCCTGCGCCAGACCCGCGCCAATGGAGGCCGGGTGGTTGCCGTGGGCACCACCAGCGTGCGTGCGCTGGAATCCGCGGCGACGCAGATCGCCGATGCGGCATCGGGCAGTGACATACGTGGCGACACTCGCCTGTTCATCACGCCGGGCTATCGCTTTCAACATGTGGACGCCCTCGTGACCAACTTTCACCTGCCGCAATCGACCCTGCTCATGCTGGTGTCGGCGCTTGCCGGCATGGAACCCATACGGCGGGCGTATGCCCACGCCGTGCAATCCCGGTATCGCTTCTTCAGTTACGGCGATGCCATGTTCATCGAATCTCCAGAACATTCATGACCCGACTCCAATTTGACCTGCTGGCGACTGACGGTGCCGCCCGCCGCGGGCAGGTACGCCTGAACCACGGTGTGGTGCAGACCCCCATCTTCATGCCTGTCGGCACCTATGGGAGCGTGAAGGCCATGCTGCCCCACGAGCTCGAGGAAATCGGCGCCCAGATCGTGCTTGGCAACACTTTCCACCTCTGGCTGCGGCCGGGGACGGAAATCATGCGCAAGCACGGCGGGCTGCACGGCTTCATGCAATGGAACCGACCCATTCTCACCGACTCGGGCGGCTTCCAGGTGTTCAGCCTGAACAGCATGCGCAAGATCACCGAAGAAGGGGTGCGCTTTGCCTCGCCCATCGACGGCGCCCGCCTGTTCCTCACCCCCGAGGAATCGATGCGGATCCAACACGCCCTCAATTCCGACATCGCCATGGTGTTCGACGAGTGCACGCCCTACATGATCGACGGCCGCCCCGCCACCACTGAGGAAGCCGCTACCTCCATGCGGATGTCGCTGCGCTGGGCACGGCGCTCCCGTGACGAGTTCGAACGGCTGGAGAACCCCAATGCCCTTTTCGGCATCGTGCAGGGCGGCATGTACGAGCAGCTGCGCGACGAGTCGCTGGCCGGTCTGCTGGACATCGGCTTCGAAGGCTACGCCATCGGCGGGCTGTCGGTCGGCGAACCCAAGGAAGACATGCTGCGCGTGCTGGCGCATGTCGCACCGCGCCTGCCGGTCAACTCACCGCGCTATCTGATGGGGGTCGGCACCCCGGAAGACCTGGTGGAAGGCGTGAGCCGCGGCGTCGACATGTTCGACTGCGTCATGCCCACGCGCAATGCGCGCAACGGCTGGCTGTTCACCCGCTATGGCGACATCAAGATCCGCAATGCGCGCCATCGCGACGATACGCGCCCGCTCGATTCCAGCTGCGAGTGCCATACCTGCCGGCACTTCTCGCGTGCCTATCTGCACCACCTGCAGCGCGCCAACGAGATCACGGGCGCACGGCTCAACACGCTGCACAACCTGCATTTCTACTTGAAAATCATGGAAGAAATGCGGGAAGCGATCGCCGAGGGCCGCTTTCAGGCCTGGCGAGAACAGTTTGCCGCCGACCGTGCCCGGGGCACGGAGTGATGAATTCGCTCACTCTCCGGGCCATGTCGCTACAATAAAGAGTTAAACCCAAAAAATCACAGGAGCACCTGATGTTCACCGATACCCTGTCACTCGTCGTCGCCCAGGCCGCCCCCGGCGAAGGGAATGCACTGATGGGCATGCTGCCCATCATTCTGATGTTCGTCATTCTCTACTTCCTGATGATTCGTCCGCAGATGAAACGTCAGAAGGAACACCGCAAGCTGGTGGAAGGGCTGTCCAAGGGTGACGAGGTCATTACGCAGGGTGGGCTCCTGGGCCGCATCACCAAGGTCAGCGACAACTACTTGACGATCGACATCTCCAGCAACACCGACAAGCAGGTGGAAACCGTCATTCAGCGCAATGCCGTCGTTTCCGTGCTGCCCAAGGGCACGATCAAGACGCTCTGATCGCCCGAAGTCCGGCCTCGGGGCAAGCGCTCCGGGGTCCCTCTGTCCTCCCGCCTGCTGACCGAGAATGAACCGTTATCCCCTCTGGAAGTACCTCACCGTAGCGGTGGCTCTGATCATCGGGCTGCTCTACACCCTGCCAAACTTCTTCGGCGAGTCCCCCGCGGTCCAGATTGCCCCGGCCAAGTCCACGGTCAAGGTGGATGTGTCCATGCTGAACCAGGTTGAAACGCTGCTGCGCGACAACGGCATCGAGACCACCGGCGCCTTCTTCGAACAGAATGGGCCCACAGGTACCGTACGCGTGCGCTTCGACAACACCGACGTGCAGCTGCGTGCCAAGGACCTTATCGAACGCAGCCTGAACCCCAAGGCGGACGACCCCTCCTACACGGTTGCGCTGAACCTGCTGTCTGCCTCTCCGAACTGGCTGACCTCGATCGGCGCCAACCCCATGTACCTGGGCCTCGACCTTCGCGGCGGCGTGCACTTCCTCCTGCAGGTCGACATGCGTGGTGCCCTGACCGCCCGCTATGACACGCTGGGCAACGACGTGCGTGCGGTGCTGCGCGAAGCGCGCGTGCCGCTGGCCGGAGTGGAACGCAGCGACCTGTCGGTTGTCGCCTCGTTCAAGACGGAAGCCGAGCGCGATGCCGCCATCACCGAACTGCGTCGTGCCCTGCCCGACCTCACCTTCACCGCCACGGGCGAGTCCGGCGGACATTTCACCGCCCGGGGACAGCTCACCGAGCAGGCCATCAACACGGTCCAGACCAACGCTCTGCGCCAGAACATCACCACCCTTCACAACCGCATCAATGAGCTGGGCGTCGCCGAACCCGTCATCCAGCAGCAGGGCAACGACCGCATCATCGTTCAGCTGCCGGGCGTGCAGGACGTTGCCAAGGCCAAGGAAATCCTCGGTCGCACCGCCACGCTCGAAATCCGCATGGTCGAAGACTCGCCTTCCGCCACCGCAGCCCTGGCGGCAGGCACTGTGCCCTTCGGCCTGGAACGCTTCGAAGACACCGATGGCCGCCCCCTGCTGCTGCGCCGCCAGGTCATCCTGACCGGTGAAAACCTGCAGGATGCCCAGCCGGGGCGCGATCAGCAGACCCAGCTGCCCACTGTCAACCTCACCCTGGACGCCAAAGGCGCTCGAATATTCCGCGACGTCACCCGTGACAACATTGGTCGCCGCATGGCCATCGTGCTGTTCGAGCAGGGCAAGGGCCAGGTCGTCACGGCGCCCGTCATTCGCAGCGAGATTCCGGGTGGCCAAGTGCAGATTTCCGGCAGCATGAACGCCCAGGAAGCAGCCGACATCGCCCTGTTGCTGCGCGCCGGCTCCCTGGCGGCGCCCATGGAGATCATCGAGGAACGCACCATCGGCCCGAGCCTGGGTGCAGACAACATCAAGAAGGGCTTTGATTCCACCCTGTATGGTTTCATTGCCATCGCCATCTTCATGGTGCTGTATTACCAGCTCTTCGGCATCTTCTCCACGCTCGGGTTGCTGTTCAACGTCCTGCTGCTGCTGGCTGCGCTCTCCATGCTGCAGGCCACACTCACGCTGCCAGGCATCGCGGCCATCGCACTGACACTGGGCATGGCCATTGACGCCAACGTGCTCATCAACGAACGCATCCGCGAGGAGCTCCGTGCCGGCCATTCTCCGCAGCAGGCCATCGCGCTGGGCTTCGAACGGGCCTGGGGGACGATTCTTGACTCCAACCTGACCACGCTCATCGTCGGTCTGGCGCTGTTGGCCTTCGGAACCGGCCCGGTACGCGGCTTTGCCGTCGTGCACGTCATCGGCATCCTGACATCCATGTTCTCGTCCATCGTCGGCGTGAGAGCCATGGTCAACCTCTGGTATGGCTCACGGCGCAAGCTGCAGAGCATCTCCATTGGTCAGGTCTGGAAACCCAAGGATTGATCGGGGCGCTGCCCTTTCTAAGGTAAGAAAGCAACATGGAATTTTTCCGAATTCGCCGCACCATCCCGTTCATGCGCCATTCGCTGGTGCTGAATCTCATCAGCCTTGTGATTTTCGTGGCAGCGGTATTCTTCATCGCCACCCGCGGCTTCAATCTGTCGATTGAGTTCACGGGCGGCACCGTGATGGAAGTCAGTTACCCGCAGGCGGCTCAGCTGGAAGAAGTTCGCAGTGCCGTGGGTGGCCTGGGCTACACAGATTTCCAGGTCCAGAACTTCGGCACCTCGCGTGACGTCATGATCCGCCTGCCCGTGCGCGAAGGCGAAACCTCCGCCATGCAGAGCGAAGCCGTCTTGGGGGCGCTGCAGGCCACCTCGCCCGACGTCGAACTGCGCCGGGTGGAGTTCGTCGGCCCGCAGGTGGGGCGCGAGCTGGTGGAAAACGGCCTGATGGCCCTGCTGGTCGTGGTCATCGGCATCATGATCTACCTGGGCATGCGCTTCGAATGGAAGTTCGCCATCGCCGGGGTGGTTGCCAACCTGCACGACGTCATCATCATCCTGGGCTTCTTCGCCTTCTTCCAGTGGGAGTTCTCGCTCTCGGTGCTGGCAGGGGTGCTGGCCGTGCTGGGCTACTCGGTGAACGAGTCCGTCGTGATCATGGACCGGATCCGGGAGAACTTCCGCAAGCAGCGCAAGACCAGCGTTCGCGAGGTGATCGACAGCGCCATCACGCAGACGATGTCGCGGACCATCATCACCCACGGGTCCACCCAGATGATGGTGCTCTCGATGTACTTCTTCGGCGGCCCCACCCTCCACTATTTCGCACTGGCCCTGACCATCGGCATCTGGTTCGGCATCTATTCTTCCGTCTTCGTTGCCGCCTCCATCGCCATGTGGCTGGGCGTGAAACGAGAAGACCTGGTCAAGGCGCCCAAGAAGGAAGACCCGAGCGCAGAAATCGCCTGACCGCGTCTTCCGCCTCGCGCTGCGCTCTTGCAACCATCCGACGCCGGCCCTTTTCGGGCCGGCGTTTTTCCGTCCGTTGCACACCGCCCGGGTACAATAAGGGCTCCCCTATCCTTTTATCGCCCGCGGGATGAACACCCGTCACGGCCATTGAACATGCAAGAAATTTCCATCAAACGCCCCTCACGAGGCACGCCGGCATCCGTTCCGACCGAGCTTCCCCGCCCTTCCGGCCTCATCCTTCCCGAAGAACCCGACGAAGCCCCCACCGCGTCCACGCCGTCCGACAGCGCTGAAGGCGACGCCGACGAACCGTCCGAGGGCAACGGGGCGGGGGCGGCCGCTACTTCGACGGGGCAGGCCCGTGGCAGCAAGAAGGTCTACATCCGTACCTTCGGCTGTCAGATGAACGAATACGATTCCGACAAGATGGTCGACGTCCTGCGTCAGTCCGAAGGCGTCGAGCGGGTCAACACGCCGGAAGAAGCGGACATCATCCTGTTCAACACCTGTTCGGTTCGTGAGAAGGCACAGGAAAAGGTTTTCTCCGACCTCGGCCGGGTTCGCCATCTCAAACAGAGCAAACCCGGCCTGGTGATCGGCGTGGGCGGCTGTGTGGCCAGTCAGGAAGGCGATGCCATCGTGGCGCGCGCGCCCTTCGTGGACGTCGTCTTCGGGCCGCAGACCTTGCACCGCCTGCCGGAACTCATTGCCAGACGCCGCCAGTCGGGCCATTCGCAGGTCGACATCAGCTTCCCCGAGATCGAGAAGTTCGACGCCCTGCCGCCCGCCCGTGTGGAAGGCCCCGCAGCCTTCGTGTCGATCATGGAAGGCTGCAGCAAGTATTGCAGCTTCTGTGTGGTGCCCTATACGCGCGGCCCGGAGATGTCCCGCCCGTTTGAAGATGTGCTGGTGGAAATTGCCGACCTGGCCGACCAGGGGGTGAGGGAAGTCACCCTGCTCGGCCAGAACGTCAACGCCTATCGCGGTCCCGTGGGCGACAACGGCGAAATCGCCGACTTCGCCATGCTGCTGGAATATGTGCACGAAATTCCCGGCATCGAGCGCATCCGCTACACGACGTCGCACCCCAAGGAAATGACTTCGCGCCTGATCGAGGCCCACGGCAAACTGCCCAAACTGGTGCCCTTCCTGCACCTGCCCGTGCAGGCCGGCAGCGACCGCGTGCTGGCCGCCATGAAGCGCGGCTACACCTCGTTGGAGTTCAAGTCCATTGCCCGCCGCCTGCGCGAGGCCCGGCCCGACATGGTGCTGTCTTCCGACTTCATCGTCGGTTTCCCGGGGGAAACGGAAGACGATTTCCAGAAAACGCTCGATCTCATCCGGGACGTGGGCTTCGACCAATCCTTCTCCTTCGTCTATTCGCGCCGCCCGGGCACACCGGCAGCCGATCTGCCCGACGAGACGCCGCAGGAACAGAAGCTCGACCGTCTCTACCGGCTGCAGGCCCTGGTGAACGAACAGGCAGCGGCCATCAGCCAGGCCATGGTCGGCACCGTACAACGCATTCTGGTCGAGCGCCCTTCACGCAAGAATCCGAAGGAATTTGCAGGACGAACCGAGAACAACCGTATCGTGAACTTCGAAGGGCACCCACGGCTGGTGGGTCAGATGGTGGACGTGGTCATCACCCAGACCATGACGAATTCCCTGCGCGGGCGGCTGGTGATGCACGATCCGGCGGCTCGCCCCCTGCATGAGGATCTTGCATGAGCGTACAGGCACGTAATGGCAAATCTGCGACCGTCCGGCTGGAGGGTGGCAACACCCAGCTGGCCAATCTGTGCGGGCCGCTGGACGAAAACCTGAGGCAGATTGCCGACGGCTGGAATGTCAGCCTCACCCGCCGTGGGAGTCAGGTCACGCTCAAGGGCGATAACGCCCTACCAGCGGCCCGCGCACTCGAATGGTTTCATGATCGCGCGCTCAAGGGCCCCCTTTCGGTGGACGACGTCCAGCTCGGGCTGGTGGAACTGGGGGCCGGCCGTCTTCCCGGCGAAGAAGCCGAGCCCATTGTCGAACCGTCGGCCATTCCCGACCTGCCCCCCGTGGACGACATGAGCCTCAGCCTGCGCACCCGGCGCAGCGACCTGCGGCCGCGCACACCCCGGCAACGTGATTACCTGAACCAGATTCTCAAGCACGACATCACCTTCGGCATCGGCCCTGCCGGAACCGGCAAGACCTGGCTGGCGGTGGCCTGTGCCATCGATGCCCTGGAGCGGGAAAGCGTGCAGCGTCTCATCCTGACACGTCCCGCCGTCGAGGCCGGCGAGCGCCTGGGCTTCCTGCCCGGCGACCTGGTGCAGAAGGTGGACCCCTATCTGCGCCCGCTGTATGACGCGCTGTACGACCTCATGGGCTTCGACAAGGTACAGCGTCTGTTCGAGAAACAGACCATCGAGATCGCCCCGCTCGCATACATGCGTGGGCGGACGCTCAACCACTCCTTCGTGATTCTCGATGAAGCGCAGAACACGACGCCGGAACAGATGAAGATGTTCCTGACCCGCATCGGCTTCGGCAGCAAGGCGGTCATCAACGGCGACCCTTCGCAGATCGACTTGCCCAAGGGCCAGCGCAGCGGCCTGGCGCATGCCGTCGAGGTGCTGGACGAAGTGCAGGGCATTGCCACCACACGCTTCACCAGTCGTGATGTCGTGCGTCATCCGCTGGTGGCCCGTATCGTGGAAGCCTATGAAAAGGCGGGCGACCATGTCTCGTGAACCCGTCATGCCGGACAGCGTGGTCCCGCCCGTGGGCCTGGGTCTTTCCGTTCAGTACGCCACCGAGGCTCCCGAACTGCCACGCTGGCGCTTGCGCCGTTGGGTGCAGCGGGCCGTGGAATGGGTGGCCCGCGAGGAAGCCGAGCTTCTAGAAACGCCCCGTTTCCAGCGCGCCGAGCTCACCCTGAGACTGGTCGATGCGCAAGAGGGCCAGGCCCTCAATCATTCGTATCGGCAGCGCGACTATGCCACGAATGTGCTGACATTCGAGTACGGTGTGGACGAATCCGGCACGGCCAGCGGCGACATCGTCCTCTGCGTGCCCGTCCTGCACCGCGAAGCGGCTGAACAGGGCAAGCCCCTGTTGGCCCATGCCGCGCACCTCACGGTGCACGGGGTGCTGCACGCCCTGGGCTACGACCACATCGAAGAAGACGATGCCCTGGAAATGGAAGCCCTCGAGGCCCGCATCCTGGCCGGACTGGGCATTCCCGACCCCTACCAATAGCAGACGGCCTGGCCGGGGAGCCCGTTCCCCCTTCGGGAAATCCGGCCACCATTCTGCAAGATTTGAGTTATCCTAAACCTTCCCTAAACACGTCCCCTGGACAATGTCAGACCCCAACTCACCCGATCCTGAACCTCGACAACATAAACCAGGTTCCAAATCCCTTTTTGCCCGCCTGACTGCCTTCATGCGGCCCATCGAGCCGGAAGACCGCGAAGACGTACGGGAATTTCTGGACGTGGCGCACGAAAAGAAAGTCCTGGACAGCGAAGCCTACACCATGCTTTCCGGCGCGCTCGATTTCGCCAACCAGACGGTGGCCGACATCATGGTGCCGCGCTCGAAAATGGACATGCTCGACATCAGTCGTCCGCTTTCCGAGGTGCTGCCCGAAATCATCGAAACCGGCCATTCGCGCTTTCCCGTCTACGAGGGTGATCGCGACAACATCGTCGGCATTCTGCTGGCCAAAGACCTGCTTCTTTCCATCAACAACCCGCAGCTTGATCTCCGACCGCTGGTGCGTCCGGCGGTGTTCATCCCGGAAACCAAACGCCTGAATGTCCTGCTGCGCGACTTCCGCAGCAGTCGCAACCATCTGGCCATCGTCATCGACGAACACGGTGGTACGGCCGGCCTGGTGACGATGGAAGACGTGCTCGAACAGATCGTTGGCGAAATCGAAGACGAATACGATGAGGACGCCGAAAAGACGATCTTCCAGACCGGCAGCAACAGTTGGCGTGCGATGGGCATCACCGAGATCGACGTCTTCAACAAGACTTTCGGCACGGAACTGCCCGACGACGATTACGACACCGTCGGCGGCTGGCTGGCCGCAGAGCTCGGGCGCATTCCTCGCCGGGGCGACAGCATCAGCCACGCCGGTCTGAACATCACGGTGGTGGGCGCCGACGCGCGCCGCGCCCTCTGGCTGCACATCCAGCGCGAAGACGCCGCTCCTGCCAACGAGCGTGTGGCCGAGGCCTGACGCGTCGCATGCGCCAACTCGAGGCTCGCTCACGGTGACCCTGCGTTCCTATTTCCAAAGCCCCTCCGCCTTGCGGCACGCGCTGCTGCTCATGGTGGGGGCTGTCCATTCGCTGTCATTCGCCCCCTGGCCGCTACCTGCCTGGGCCCTGCCCTACGTCCAGATCGCGTGCCTGGCCTTTCTGGCCCGCCATACCCTGCAGGCGCCGGGCGCACGCAGCGTCGCAGCCAATGCGTTGCTGTTCGGCTTCGGCCAGTTCTCAGTCGGCCTCTATTGGCTGACCATCAGCATGCACCAGTTCGGCGGCATGCCCCTGCCCCTGGCGATTCTCGCCCTGCTGCTGTTTGCGGCCGCCATGTCGCTATATGGCATGGCCGCCTGCCTGCTCGCCTGGCGCGTGTTGCGCGAGCGCGTCCGCCCGGAACCTCTGGCCGTCGTAGGGGTGGCTGCAGGCTGGGCCGCGTGCTGGACCCTCGGGGAATGGTTGCGCGGCACCCTTTTCACCGGCTTCCCCTGGCTGAACATCGGCTATGCCCACGTAGAAGGGGTGCTGGCACCCTGGGCTGCCCTGGTCGGTGTGTACGGTGTGGCCTGGCTGGCCGCGTTTGCCTCCGCCGCCGTCGCCCTCATGGCCCTGGGTCGCAATTCCGGCAAGGACGTGCAGGCCGCTGCGGCACTGGCCGTCAGTCTCCTGACCGGACTGGTGGGCATCGCCCTCTCCCATTCGGTGTGGTCGCGTCCGCACGGCGACCCCATTCTGGTCCGGCTGGTCCAGGGGAATATTCCGCAGTCCCAGAAATTCGACCCCGAACATATCGACCGCGGCATCGCCGACTACATGATGCTGGCCCGGCTCGAACCCAAGCAGGAAAGTCAGGAACCGGCCATCACGGTGCTGCCCGAAACCGTGGTGCCGCTGTTGCAGAACCGCGTGCATCCGCAGGTCTGGTCGCGCTGGCTGGAGGTTGCCCGCGAGCGAGACACCACCTTGCTGATGGGCCTGCCTCTGCATGACCGCATCGCGGGGCAGGAACGCTACACGAACAGTGCCGTGGCCTTCGACGGTGACGCCGACCTGAACGACATCGTGCAGGCGCGCCTGCCCCTGCGTTATGACAAAGTGCATCTGGTGCCCTTCGGGGAATTCGTTCCCACGGGCTTCCGCTGGTTCGTGGACATGATGCAGATCCCGCTGGGCGACTTCAATCGCGGCACCCTCGGCCAGCCGCCCATGTCCATTGCGGGGCAGCAGGTGGCCCCCAACATCTGCTACGAAGACGTTTTCGGCGAAGAGATCATTCAAAGCGTGCGCCCGGACGTCGTGGGCGGCGGTGCCAGCATCCTGGTGAACGTCAGCAATCTCGCCTGGTTCGGCGATTCCTGGTCGCTGCACCAGCATCTGCAGATCTCACGCATGCGCTCGCTGGAAACCGCACGGCCCATGCTGCGCGCCACCAATACCGGCATGACCGCCGCCATCGCCCCCAACGGAATGGTGCGGGCCGTCCTGCAGCCGCACGTCAAGGGCGTGCTGGATGTGGAAGTGCAGGGAACCTCGGGGCTGACGCCCTACGTGCGCTGGGGCAACTCCACCACACTGCTGTGGTGTGCACTATGGCTGGCCGTGCTGATCATCCCCTGGCGCAGGAGCGCTTCGAACTCGTCGGCTCCCACCGGCGCCGAGAACAGATAACCCTGGGCGAAATCGCAACCGGCCTTCAGGAGCAGCTCGCGTTGCAGAGGCGTTTCGACGCCTTCTGCCACCACTTCCAGGCCCAGACGATGCGCCATGCCGATCATTGCCTCGCACAGCACCAGATCGTCGACATTGCGGCCCAGATTGCGCACAAAGCTCTGATCGATCTTGATGTAATCGATGTCGAAGCGCTTCAGGTAGGACATGGACGAATAGCCCGTGCCAAAATCGTCCAGGGCAATCTGCACCCCCGCATCGCGGAACGCGATCAGCTTCTGCGTCACTTCGACATCTGCGTCCATGAGCAGGCGTTCGGTGATTTCCACAACGATCTGATCGCCCGCCATGTCGATGCCCGCCAGATGTTCGAGCCAGGCAGCCGCATCCAGGTTCTGCCCGGCAAACTGCACGGGCGACACATTGATGCTGGCCTGCAGCCCCGGGCAGATGCGACGCCACGTCGCCACCTGCTGCGTTGCCGAGCGGAAGACCCACTCGCCAATGCGGCTGATCAGGCCGCTGTCCTCGGCGAAGGGAACGAACACGCCGGGGCTGACCGCCCCTTTTTGCGGGTGTTCCCAGCGGAGCAGGCATTCCACTTTCTCGATGCGCCCGGTCTGCAGCCTGACGATGGGCTGGTAGACCAGGTGAAACTGGTCTTCTTCCAGCGCCACGGCCAGATCGCGTCCCAGCTCGCGGCGCAAAATGGCACGTGCCTGCATCGAAGGCTGGAAGTGTGCCACTTGGTACTTGCCTCGTTCCTTGGCGGCATACATGGCCAGATCGGCATTCTGCATGAGCTCCCTGAGAGACCCCGCATCGTGCGGATAGAAGGTGATGCCCATGCTGGCCGAGATGGATGCCCTTTCTCCTTCCAGCAGAAAGGGTGAAGCCAGGCTGTCGAGCGCCCGTCGGCAGATGTCGTCCACCAGTGTCAGATCGGACAGATCGCTCAGGATGAACATGAATTCATCGCCGCCCAGGCGCGCCACCGTATCCACCGGTCGTACGCAGGCCTGAAGGCGGCGGGCCGCTTCTTCCAGCAGGCGGTCGCCCACGCCATGGCCGAGCGTGTCATTGACTTCCTTGAAATCGTCGATATCCAGATAGACCAGCGCCATGGCCTTGCCGGTGGCGTCACAGCGGCCCATTTCCTGTTCCACCCGGCTATGGAAAAGCTGCCGGTTGGGCAAGCCGGTGAGGAAGTCGTAATTGGCCTGCCGCCAGACGAAGGCATTGGCCTCCTTCTGCTTGGTGATGTCGGAAAATAGGCCGATCCGGTAGCGTGGCGCTCCTTCCGTATCGAAGAAGGTGTTCACCACCAGGCGCTCTGCGTACACCTCGCCGTTCTTGCGCCGATTCCAGATGTCCCCTTCCCAGCTGCCGGTCGCATCAATGGAGGCCCACATTTCTTCATAGAAATTCTCGTCGTGGCGCCCCGAACTGAGAATGTTCAGCCGCTTGCCGATCACCTCCTCTTCCTCATAGCCAGTGATGCGCGTGAAGGCGGGATTCACGCTCAGCAACTTGCCATCGGGGTCGGTCACGACCATGGCCTCTCCGCTGTGACGGAAGACGAGCATGGCCAGACGCGCCTGAGCTTCGCTTTCCTTTCGCTGCGTGATGTCCAGCGCAATGCCGATGGTGACCTGCTCATCATCCAGCAACATCAGCGACCCGTAGATCTCGAGTTCGACCAGGCTGCCATCCTTGCGTCGCCCCTGCTTCTCGACCCACAGGCCCGGGGTGTCGCCTTCAAGGCGCCGACGACACGCAGACGCATCCGGATTTCCGTCTTCCACGTCAAGAAAAAGCATGCCCGACGCAGTTTCGTCAATCATTTCCTGTGTCGAGTAGCCGAACATGTCTGCCAGCTTCTGATTCACATACAGAAAGCGGCCCTTGTGCGAGATGTAGACGCCGACCATGGAGTTCTCGGCAATTCCACGGAACATGGCTTCGGCGCGTTGCAGGTCCAGTCGGTCGGTCTCGATTTGGTCCACCAGGCGACCAATGCGAAGGGCAGATTCATTGAAGACCTTCGCCAGATGGCCAATTTCATCTTGCGTGGGGGCGACGAACCGCGTGTTGTAGTTGCCTTCGGCCAGCTCCACGCAGTGAGTGGAAAGATCGCGCAGTGGCACGACAATCTGTTTGCGTACCGCCAGAAAGGCGAGCAACACCAGCATGGCATCGAAGGCCACCAGCCAGTACAGGCGGTACATGGTGTCCGCACGAGCACCCTTCACCTCGCCCAGAATGCCGGTCATCAGAGCCTCGGTCCGCTCCAGCAGGAGAGCGGAATGCCCCGTCACCTGCTCCACCAGCACGTGGACGGTGGAATCCGGTTCGGGCTGCGTATGGAAATGGACGTTCGTATTCGACATGCGCGCGGTGATTTCGTCCAGCAGGCGCTGCACCGACTGCTGGTAGAGCTGCCACTGTTCGGTTACCCGATGGAGACGCCCATCATGCATGTCGCCCAGCTCATTCAAATAAAGGCCGAAGACGTGCCCCCCTTCACTCAGGGACTTGAGTGCCGTTTCAAAATCGGTCATCAGCTGCCGCACTTCGGGAATGCCGACGCCCACCCCGTGGCTGTAGCTCACGGACTGCATGGCGATGCGCATGCCCAACATGCGCAGCTTGCCGGCGACGTTGACGGTATCGGCGATCTGGTCGGAGCGCGTCATCATGCGCTCCACCAAGACCACATTCATGACCGCGATCAGAAACAATGCGAGGAAGACCAGACCAATCTTCTGCGCAATGCCGAGATGCGAAGGATGAATGCGTGCCAAATAACGCAATCTGGGGGGGGGCTTCTTTTCCATTGCCATGATGATGAGACAGCCTCGGACACTGCACTTTTGATTTTTATCAAACTTTTGGCCGAAGATGCGGATTTGACGCAACAGGGTCTTGCACACAGGAAAAAACTTGTGCATAATTCTGTTTCTTCGCTAAACGCACTAACAAACAGCGAACAGCCTCTTGGGGCAAACGGTGCAGAGCCGAAAGGCACTACACAAACAGCTCAAGATACTGTATAATGCTTGTTTCTGCGGTTGGTACATGGGGGTATAGCTCAGCTGGGAGAGCGCTTGCATGGCATGCAAGAGGTCAGCGGTTCGATCCCGCTTACCTCCACCACCAAAACGAAGAAGCACTGAAAAGTGCTTGCAAGCAAAAAATTAGTGTGTTATAATTTTTAGCTTGTTGTTCCGGGTCCCCTTCGTCTAGAGGCCTAGGACACCACCCTTTCACGGTGGGTACAGGGGTTCGAATCCCCTAGGGGACGCCACTTCAGTGTGGCACACCGCTGCGGAGCGGTAGTTCAGTTGGTTAGAATACCGGCCTGTCACGCCGGGGGTCGCGGGTTCGAGCCCCGTCCGCTCCGCCAAAGAATTCCAAAAGCCTGATGACTTCCACGTCATCAGGCTTTTTTCGTTGGGTGCCTGAACGGTGGCCTGCACAGGCGGCCTGTGCACCACGATATAAAAATCAGTTGCGCCGCGAAACGGAGCTGTGAAAACAATAAGCCGGAAGCACGTGGGCGATGTTCACATATGGATACATTTTCTCGCGACGCGCCAAACCACTGGATTTCGGAGGCCAAACGTCATTTTGAGTGACGATGACGCATTTTTAGCGAACGTTAAAGCTTGATCGTGTCATGGGTACTCGCCCGGAATTTGCCACGACATCGGGCTGATCCGTAACATCGTGCCGCATTCACGGGGGATTTCGCATGTACACGTTGATCCTGAGCATTTCCTGTAGTGTGGCAGTATCCGTCCTTCTAAAGGTGGCACGCCGCCATGACATCCAGATTGACCAGGCCATTGCTTTCAACTACGTCATGGCAGGCAGCTTGTGCTGGCTGCTCTTGGGCCCTCAGCCACAGGCATTGTTTCAATCGGCCTCACCCTGGCCTCTGTTGATGGCCCTCGGCCTGCTTCTGCCCAGCATCTTTCTCGTGATGGCCAAGGCGGTTCAACAGGCAGGCATTGTGCTGAGCGACGTTGCACAGCGCCTTTCTCTATTGCTGCCACTCATTGCGGCGTTCACGATCTTCGGGGAGCCCGCCAGTCAGCAGAAGTTGCTGGGAATTGCGATCGCCCTGTGCGCACTCACCGCCCTCCTCTGGCGCCCCGGCAACCGTCATGCAGAGAGCCCGGGCCAAGGCGGCGGTTTGCTGACCGTCGCGCTGCTTTTGGGGGTGTGGTTCGGCTACGGCACCATCGACATCCTGTTCAAGCAGATGGCAAAAATGGGCTCCGCCTTTCCCACCACCCTGCTCGGCGCCTTCATGCTCGCGGGACTGGTGAGCTTTGCCTACCTCTTTCTGCGTCGGGCCGCGTGGAACGTGCGCAGTGTGGCAGCCGGCCTGGCGCTGGGCCTGCTGAACTTCGGCAACATCTATTTCTATGTGCGGGCGCACCAGGTTTATTCCGACAATCCCACCCTGGTGTTTTCCGCCATGAATATCGGGGTGATCGCGCTCGGTACACTGGTGGGCGCGGGGGTCTTCCGGGAACGCATCAACTGGGTGAACGCAGCGGGGGTGGCCTTGGCCATTCTGGCAATCTTCATTCTTTTCCCCCGCTGACGCGTCCTATTGCTTGCCGGGATTGCCCGGCGCAGACGTTTCTGGCGGCGCGTCCGCCGGGTCTTCTGATGGCACGCCCGACGCCGGGGAGTCGACGGGCGAATCAGACGGTCGATCCGCCGGCAGTTCGGGGTGGGCCCCATCGGCCGCCGCAATGACCCTGAGGTCGCTGGGGCGCACGCCACTGGGCGGTGCTGGGGGTTGGACGATCTCGATGACCGGCGCGTCGCCACCGCCCGGTTGACTGCCCTCCGGCGCGGCAGCCGTGCTCGCCTCGCCCTCCACAGGCGGTGTTGCCGTGACCGTCGACTCCACCTCCGCCGTCGAATCGAGGGGCTCCATGCGCTCGGCCGATGCCGAGATCGCCGGGGCGACCGTGGATTCGGTCGCCGCCATCACTTCATCTGAGGCCGCGGAATCACTCGCCGCCGTGGATTCAGCCGAGGCCGTGGAATCACCTGCCGCGAGGGGCTGGACCTCTGTTGCGGATTCCGCTCCGTCGACACTTGCTGCCTCCGACTCGATCGCGGCTCCCGCCGGCACGCCAGTGGCGATGTCCGTCTCAGCGGGCGGCACAGGTGGCGTTTCGGGCGGCGGCGTGAAGGAAATATCCGTTTCCATGTCCACGCGCGGATCCAACGCAGGTACGACATTCTGGGTCTGCGAGGATTCCGGCATGGGCACGAACTCGGTCGGCGCGTCCTCGCTCAGGTGAGTGCCGGTGATGCGTTGCGGACGGACGAAAACCACCAGGAAAACGGCGCAAGCCGTGGCAAACACGAAAAATACGCCCGCCTGCAGTTCACGCATGAGAAAGCCCACCAGCAGTGGCCCGACCCCCGCCCCCAGACCATACACCATGTACATGATGGCGCTCAGGCCCACACGACGCTCGGGTTCGACGTTGTCGTTGGCAAACGCCGCGGCCACCGGATAGAGGGTGAACAGGATGATGCCGAACAGGCAGGAAAACACCACGAGCACCGGATAAGGCAGGGGCCACCAGCCCCACAGGGGCAAGGTGATCAGGGCCAGCAGGATGGAATTGAAACGGATCAGCCCGACCCGGCTGATGCGATCGGCGAGCCAGCCGATCGGCCACTGGAAGACCAGCCCACTGGCCACCGCCGCAGCCACGAACACAGCCACCTGACTGGTGTTCATACCCTGCGCGACCCCGTAGACGGGGGCCAGGCCATAAAAGGAGCCCGACATCATGCCCGCCATGAACATGACGGTCAGGGTGATGGGGACCCGCGCTATGTAGTACCGGTAATGCAGGGGGACCGGCACCTGTATCGCCGGGTGAACACGCCGAGTCACGGCCACCGGAATCAGGCAGGCCGCGGAGCACAGGGCGACGAACATCAGGGGGCCAGTATCCAGACGCGGGAAGAGGCTGACCGACAGTTGCCCCAGAACCGTGCCCATGCTGGAGAACACCATGTAGAAGGCGAAGACCCGCCCTCGCAGACGATTTTCCGTCTGCTCGTTGAGCCAGCTTTCCAGAACAATGAACTGAGTGACCATGGCGATGCCTGCCACAAATCGCAGGGCGATCCAGAGCACGAGGATATCGATCAGCGCCTGGGTGAGCACCGTCACCGTGACGACGGCCGCCGTGGCCGCATAGGCGCGAATGTGCCCCACACGGATGATCAGCTTGTGCCCCACCCGGGCGCCGAAGACCAGGCCGATGTAATAGGCGGCAATGATGGCCCCGACCCAGACCTCGGAGACGGACTCGGCGGTGAGGCGCAGGCCGAGATAGGTGTTGAAGAGACCCGACCCGACCAGGAGCAGCAGGGTGGCCAGGAAGAGAGAGGAGAACGCCCCGATCGTCTTTACCATGGCAAAACGTGATGGGAGGCGCCGACAGCGCCTCGAAGGTGAACGAAATAGCCTGCAGCCCCGAAACCTGGTGCGCGCGGGGCCGTGGACGGATCAGCCGGCGACGGACATCACGCGCGCAGTGACGGGCTCAGGAGAGCTGGTTCAGCAAAGTGCGTGCGTCCGAAACTTCGAACTTTCCGGGCTGTTCGAGGTTCAGCTGTTCGACCACGCCATCACGCAAAAGTGCAGAAAAACGCTGGCAACGCATGCCCATGCCGCGAGCACTGAGATCGAATTCCAGCCCGAGTTTGCGAGTGAATTCCCCACTGCCGTCCGCCAGCATGCGAATGCGGCCATTCACGCCCTGAGAGCGGCCCCATGCCCCCATGACGAACGCGTCGTTGACCGACAGACACCAGATTTCGTCGACGCCTTTCTCGAGGAGCGCGTCGCGCAGTTCAAGGTAGCCGGGAAGATGTTTTTCCGAGCAGGTGGGCGTGAAGGCGCCGGGCACGGCAAAGACGGCAATGGTCTTGCCGCGGGCGGCTTCGGCCACCTGAACGGGATTGGGCCCCACGGCGCAGGCGCCGCTGGGCTCGTCGTAGTATTCGTACAGGGTACCGTCAGGAATACGGTCGCCGATCTTGATGCTCATGGTTCCCCCTTCTTGTATGACGTGGAAAGCTCAATCATACGGCCAAAAGAAGGAGGCGCCAGAGATCAGCCGTTTTCCTTGACGCGATACACCAGGGTGGCGGTTTTGGCGAGGCCCAGAACCTTGACCGTCACGCTGCCCAGGAGCAGGCGAGACAACCCGCTGCGGCCGTGGCTGCCGATGAAGATGAGGTCGCAGCCGTTTTCTTCTGCCGCCTGAACGATGCCATCGGCCACGTTGAAATTGGACACGACCTTGCCGGTGGCCTTGACGCCGGCAGTGTCCGCGCGGTCGAGCACCTGCTGGATGTACTTCTGTGCCTGCTCGTTGGCCGTCTTTTCGTAGTCTTCGTTGGTGATGGCATAAGCCGCGGCCATGCCATCGAAGCCGACGGTGGCGGCAAAAGGTTGGGTGACATAGAGCGCCACGATTTCTGCACCGATGGAACGGGCGAAGCAGACCCCCTTATTTGCCGCCTGTGCGGAGAGCGGGGAACCGTCAGTAGGAATGAGGATTTTTTTGAACATTATTTGCCCCTAACAAGTTGTATGGCTCCCAGCCCGGGGGACTGTTCGCCTGATCTGAATCTCGATGCGTTCAGCTTACCCGGTGGACCGACGATTTGTAATCAGCATTTACGCTGTCTTTGATACAACTCAAGCTTGCGTGGCGGCGTGGAACAGGTGCGTGCACCGCGTGCCGCTGCGGCAATACGCCAGCACGGGTGCCGGTAGCGTGTTCAACAGCTCACGAAAACGGACAACATCCTGTTCCGTCATGGCACCACTGACCACCGGCTGGTACGCAATGGCCAGCCCCGCTGACTTGGCGGCGGCCATGACCTCGGCCGAGGTGGGTTGTTCCGCACCCCCCTCTCCGTCGGGCCGATTGATGATCACACTCCTGAACCCGGCCTGGGCCACGGCCTCCATGTGCTCGGGGCCGAGCTGGGGCGCGACGGCAAAGGTTTCGGTCAGGGGCGTGTAGGGCAGAGACATCTTGCGTTTCCGTATAATGATGAGAAGGGGGTAATCATGGAAAATAGTATGACTGTGCCGCCCGGTACGCAAGCGGCGCCCGGTGCGGAGCCCGAAGTGCCCGCTCTGATTCGCGACGCACGGCCGGAAGACATTCCCCAGATCCAGCAGATCTATGCTTTTCATGTGCTCTCGAGCACCGCCACCTTCGAGGAGGTGCCCCCGACTGAGGAGGAAATGCGCGAGCGCATGGAAAAGGTGTGGTCCCTGGGCCTGCCCTGGCTGGTGGCCGAAAAAGAGGGACGCGTGCTTGGCTACTGCTACGCGAGCGCCTATCGCCCTCGCCCTGCCTACCGATACACCATCGAAAACTCCATCTACTTGGCGGACGGCGAATCCGGCAAGGGCATTGGTCAGCAATTGCTGGCCGCCTTGCTGGAACGTTGCGAACAGGGGCCCTGGCGCCAGATGATTGCCGTCATCGGCGGCACCCAGAATCAAAGCTCCATCAGTTTGCACCGCAAGCTGGGCTTCAATCATGTCGGCACACAGCCGGGCACGGGCTACAAGTTCGGTCAGTGGATCGACGTGGTCTTCATGCAGCGCGCACTGGGCCCGGGCAACACCCTGCCGCCCGCCGACGACTGAGCGGTTCCCTCCCGATCCCCTGCCACGGGCAGGGGTGTCGCTGCGCCCTCTTTCCGTTTCGTTGACGCACTCCCCTGCTTTCTTATAAGATTACTTTTATAGTTATCTTATAATTCTCGATCCCGCCCATGGCCCGTCCCGACCTCTGCACCCCCGAAGAAATCCGCCAGCTCGTCGACCAGTTCTACGGTCGCATCCGGTCCGACGCCGTGCTGGGGCCCGTCTTCAACGCCCACATTCATGACTGGCCCACGCATCTGGACATCATGGTGCGCTTCTGGTCTTCGCTTTTGCTGGGCTCGGGCGAGTACAGTGGCACGCCCATGCCCAAGCACATCGCCCTGCCGGGGCTGGACGCCTCCATGTTTCAACACTGGCTGTCGCTCTTTCACGAGACCACGGCTGAATTGAGCAATCGCGACATGGCCAACCAGGCGGATGAACTGGCCCGCCGGATCGCACGCAGCCTGTGGTTCGGCTATCAAATGCATCGGGAACCCAACCGCATGCCACGGGAGCTGGACAATGCATGAACGAACTGCCGGCGGGCCGCCCACGTCGCCCCCCAATCTTGAGGTGTTCCTCAGCCTGGGCTTCCGTCCCCTCTACATTCTGGGTTGCGCCTGGGCCCTGATCTCCGTCGCGATCTGGATCTTCACACCCGCCCTTGTGCCCGCACCCTTCTTCGCCGTGGCCTGGCACGCCCACGAAATGCTCTGGGGCTTTATCGCCACGATTGCCGTTGGCTTCCTGCTGACCGCCAGTGCCACCTGGACAGGTTTCAATCCCATGAAGGGCCTGCCTCTGGCCCTGGTCTGCGTACTGTGGATCGGCGCCCGCCTGGCCTACCTGACGGGTGGCGAGCCGGCCTTCATGACCGGCCTGGTGCTGGAAAGCCTGTTCTTCGGGTACAGCGCGCTCACCCTCCTGAACGTGATGGTGAAGGGCAGGAGCCGCCGCAATTACGGCGTCCCCTTTCTGGTGCTGGGGCTGGGGCTCAGCAATGTGCTCTTCCTGTTGGCGACCCTGGAAGGCGACTATCTGCGCGTCATCGACCGTTTCAACACCGGCATGCTGTTCATGGCGGTCCTCACCATCTTGGTTGCGCGTCGCGTCATCCCCTTTTTCGCGGGCCGCATGGTGCCGGGTCTGGACATTCCCATGCTGGCCGGTAGCGGCCGGGGGCAATTGGTGCTGGGATGCGTGGCCATTCTCGCAGGCCTGGCGGGATTCGAACGACCCATGGCTGCTGCCCTGGCCGTGGTCGGACTGATCGGCCTTTATCAGCTCTGGCGCTGGAAGCCGCATGCCGTGCTTCACAAGCCCATGTTGTGGATCCTGTATCTGGGCTATCTGGGCCTGTCTCTGGGTCTACTGGCTGCCGCCGCCCACTTGCTGGGGCTGGGTGGCAGCTTCCTCGCGCGTGATGCCACCCACGTACATATCGTCGGGATGGGGGGCTTTGCGGTGCTGATCATCGGCATGGTCACGCGCACGGCGCTGGGCCACACCGGACGGCCCCTCGCCCTGGATAGCCTGATGCTGGCCAGCTACGTGTTCATGGTCCTGGCTGTGGGGCTCCGCCTGGCGGCCCTGTTGCCCAGCGCATTCGCAGGCCCCCTGCTGCACGCCACTGCCACCGCCTGGATAATCAGCCTGGGCCTGTACCTGTACCGATACGTGCCCATCCTGATTCGCCCACGCGCCGACGCCGTGCCAAAATCCACAGCGCGGCCCGCCCCGCCGCGCGCCACGCCACAACCGTAAACGCCCGACCCACACGCCGCCCGGCTGATTGCCGCCGGCCCGCCCGCTTCCTTCCGGAGCCTGCCATGCGCCTCACTGCAATGACCGATTTTTCCATGCGTCTGCTCATGTACCTGGGCAGCCATCCGGATCGGCTCTGCACCATCGCCGAAATCGCGCGCGCACATGGCATTTCCGAACCCCACCTGATGAAGATCACGCACCGGCTGGCGCAGGCCGGGTGGGTGGAAACCGTGCGCGGGAAGAATGGGGGCATGCGTCTGGCCAAGGCACCTGCAGACATTCCGCTGGGCGCCGTGGTGCGTGACATGGAAAATGACCTGGCGGTCGTAGCCTGCCTGGGCGGGCAGAACCCGGAATGCATTCTGGTGGGCCAGTGCGGCCTGACCCGCATCATGCAAGGTGCCCTGGACCAGTTCCTCGGGCACCTTGACCGTCATACCCTGGCCGACGTGCTGCCGGCCGGGGGACATCAGAGCAGCTCGCAGCGCACGGTGACCGGATGCGAACGCAAGACCGAGATGACGGTTTCCTTCACCTCCCCTTCCACATCGGAAATTACGTAACCAATCGGGCCTTTGGTCTGCAGGTGCTGCGCGACGATGTTCAAGCCGTGGTCGGCCACCACGCTGCTGAGGGCGCCCATGGCCCCGGGAACGTTGCGATGGACATGCAGGATGCGCGCGGTGCCTGCGCGTTCCTGATAGGCGACTTCCGGAAAGTTTACCGACCCCTTGGTCGCGCCCGCCTTCAGGTAGCTCACAAGCTTCTCGGCCACTTCCCGACCAATATTTTCCTGTGACTCCTGCGTGCTGCCTCCGATGTGCGGTGTCAGGATGACGTTGGGCATGCCGCGCAGCGGGCTGTCCAGCGCCTCATCGCGGCTCTTGGGTTCTGTCGGGAACACGTCCAGTGCGGCGCCCGCCAGATGACCACTCAGGAGGGCCTGATGCAGGGCATCGATATCCACGACCGTACCACGCGAGGCGTTGATCAGGATGGCGCCCGGCTTCATGGCCGCGAGCGTGTCGGCGTTGATCAGGTTGTGCGTCGCCTTCCCGCCGGGGACGTGCAGGGTCACCACATCGGACTGGGCCAGCAGACGTTTCAGGGAAGCGACCGGCTTGGCGTTGCCGCGTGGGAGCTGAGCCTCGACATCGTGGAACAGCACGTTCATGCCGGCCAGTTCCGCGAGGGTTCCCACTTGCGAGCCGATGTTGCCGTAGCCGACAATGCCCAGCGTCTTTCCGCGCGCCTCGTAAGCGCCGTCTGCCGTTTTGTCCCAGAACCCCTGGTGCACACGGTGATTCTTTTCCGGAATGCGGCGCAGTAGCAGAATGGCCTCGCCGAGCACCAGTTCAGCCACCGAACGCGTATTGGAAAACGGCGCATTGAAGACGGCGACGCCATGTTTCAGGGCGGCGTCGAGGTCCACCTGGTTGGTGCCGATGCAGAAGCAGCCGATCGCGCGAAGATCCGGGTTGGACGCGATCAGCTCGGCGTCAATCTGGGTGCGCGAGCGGATGCCGAGCACCTCGGCGCCACGTACCGCTTCCCGCAGCGATTCCGGCGCCAGGGCCGAGGCATGGGTGATGATTTCGTCGTAGCCGGCGGCCTGGAAAACCTCGCGCGCGCTGGGGTGGATGTTCTCGAATAAAACAATACGTGCCATCAAACCAACTCCAATTGAGATGTCTCAATTGTGAACTATTTTGGTACTGATTGCAGGGACAACCCTGAGTCGATCATTGCTTTTCCCGGTTGCGCTCGCCTTGCGTACCACGGTTCCGGGCTGCAGTGAGTAGAATAAAGCCGCGGTTGCAGGCGGTCGCCTGGCGCAATACAGACAGGAGACAAGCTTGAGCACTTCCCCCGCTGGCAGATGGTATTTCGGTTGGAACATCGTTGCCGCTTCATCCGTTCTGACCCTGATGACGGTGGGGCTGCGCATGGGCATCGGCCCCTTCTTTCTCCCCATTGCCCAGGACCTCGGCTTCAGTCGGAGCCTGCTCGCCAGCATCGTGGCGGTTGGCATGCTGTTTTACGGCATCGGCATGCCCTTTGTCGGCCAGATGGTCAACCGATGGGGGACCCGCAACGTTCTGCTGCTGGGCACCGTGATGATCCTGGGCGCCATCTTCTGGACGATCAACGCCAGTGGCCCGGTCAGCTTCCTGCTTTCTTTCGGCATCCTGCTATCGCTGGGGCTCTCCTTTGTCAGTCCGGTCACCTTCACCCCGCTGATTGCCCGCTGGTTCACGCGGCAGCGCGGCGCCGCCCTGTTCTTTCTGTCCACCGGATCCATGGCCGGCATTGCCCTGGCCACCCCCGCCCTGGGCCATTCCATTCCCGTCTGGGGGTGGCGGGAATCGCTGGTCGGCTATGGCCTGCTGTTGACGCTCATCACCGTTCCCCTGGCGATCTGGATCATGCGGGAAGACCCGCCTGAGGGGACCGACACCCTGGCCCAAGCGGCCGAGACGCCGGCCCGTTCCGCCTCTGCGCCCGCTGCCCGGGCCGCCGGCCCGGCCCTGCGTGCGGGCGACGCGATTCGCAGCCGGCCGTTCTGGCAGGTCGTGCTGGGGCTCTTCGCCTGCGGTTACAGCATGAACCTGCTGGGCGCACATGGCGTACCGATGCTGATCGACCACGGCTATGACCCTCTGGTGGCCGCCTCGGGCATCGGCCTGATCGGTTTCGCCGCCATCTTCAGCACCATCGTACTGGGCCGGCTGTCCGACAGAATGCCTCGGCGCAACCTGCTGGCCGCGATCTACCTCATTCGCGGCCTGGGCTTCTTCGCCCTGCTTCTGGTCGGCACCCATATCGAACTCTATACCGTCGCTATCGTCGGCGGCATCGTCTGGGCCGGCAGCATCGCCCTGTCCTCCGCCATCCTTGCCGATGTATACGGCGTGCGGCTGGTCGGCGTACTTTACGGCTGGACGTATCTGGGTCACCAGGTCGGCGGCATGCTCAGCTCCTGGCTGGGGGGCTGGGCCTACGAAACCTTCGGAACCCATTGGATCGCCTTCGGAAGCACCGGCGTTCTGCTGCTCGTGGCTGCGGCGGTGTCCCTGCGCCTACCCCTGCCCGGTCAGCCCCTCCCGCAGCCGCGGGCGGCGTGAGGGCCCCGACGGGGAAACAACCGCGCAAGAAGAACGAATACCCCATTCAAATACCCGACAGGAGGAGCGCATGCACCCAACCGTATCCGAACTCTACGACCAGCTGCGACTGCCGGTCATCTCTGCGCCGATGTTCATCGTCTCGACGCCCGAGCTCGTGATCGCCCAATGTGCCGCGGGCGTGGTGGGCGCCATGCCCGCCCTCAACGCGCGCCCTCAGGAAGCACTCTCGCCCTGGCTGAGCCGCATCGAGGCCGGCCTGGCCGAGATCCGGGCCAGCGACCCCGGACGCACCATCGCGCCCTACGCCATCAACCTCATCATTCATGCCTCCAATGACCGGGTGGAACCCGACCTTGAAGTCTGCGCCCAGCACAAGGTTCCCCTCATCATCACCAGTCTCAGCGCGCCTCACCGGGTGGTGGATGCGGTCCATGGCTGGGGCGGCAAGGTCTTCCATGACGTCACGACGGTGCGCCACGCCGAGAAGGCCCTGGAAGGCGGGGTGGATGGACTGATTCTGGTGGCGGCCGGGGCCGGCGGCCACGCCGGCACCACCAACCCCCTGGCCCTCGTGGGCGAGATCCGACGCTTCTACGATGGCCCACTGGCGCTGTCAGGCTCGATTTCACGCGGCGACGATATCGCGGCGGCACGCGCGATGGGCGCGGATTTCGCCTATATCGGCACGCGTTTCATTGCCAGCAAAGAAGCCGGCGCCGTCGATGCGTACAAGCAAATGATTGTGGCGTCGGCCTCCAGGGACATTCTCTATACCCCCGCTTTCAGCGGCATTCCCGGCAATTACCTCAAGCCCAGTATTGTGGCGGCCGGCATGGATCCCGACCACCTGCCCGTCGCAAAAGCGGGCGGGATCGATTTCGGCAATACACGGGGCAAGGTCTGGCGCGACATCTGGGGGGCCGGCCAGGGGGTGGGCAATATCGACGCCGTCATGCCGGTCGCCGACATCGTGGAGAAACTGGAACGGGAATACCGGGCCAGTCTGCAACGACTGACCCAGGACCGTTTCGCGCGGGTGGAGGCCCCGCTGGAATAAGACAACGGAGGGAGCGGCGCTCCCCCGCCCGGCATCAGGCCTTGGCGGGAGGCAACCTGCCGTCCTTGAGCAGGGACGTCACCAGTTTCACCCAGTAGCGCACCCCGATGGGCAGCAGCGCATCGTTGAAGTCGTACTTGGGGTTGTGCAGCGAGGCACTCTGTTCGCCGTTGCCCATCCAGATATAGGCACCCGGGCAGGCCTGTGACATGAAGGCGAAATCTTCCGACGCCATGCTGGGCGGCAGGTCGCGCCGGACATGGTCGTCACCCAGCAGGTCCGACAGCACGGCGGCACAGGCGTCGGCATGGGCCGGGTCATTCACCGTGGCCGGATATCTGACCTGGTAGTCGAGATCGGCTTCCAGGCCGTGCAGCGTCGCAAAGGCCGCCACGGTATCGCGCAGGCGTTGTTCGATGCGTGCACGCTGCGTCATGTCGTAGCAGCGCATCGTGCCCAGTAGCTTCACTTCTTCCGGCATCACATTGAAGGTGTCGCCGGCATGGAAACTGGTCACGCTCAGCACGGCGGGCTTGTGCGCCTCCTGCTCACGGGCAATGAGCGCAGGCAGTTGCGTGACGAGCTGACACGCCGCCAGCAGGGTGTCCTTGCCCAGGTGCGGCATGGCGGCATGGCACCCCTTGCCGCGCAAGGTCAGTTTGAAGATGTCGAAGGCCGCCATGACCGGCCCCCCATGCACGGCCGCCACGCCGACCGGTAGTCCCGGCCAGTTGTGCAGGGCATAGACTGCCTGGACGGGGAAGCGTTCGAACAGGCCCTCTTCCATCATGACCCGCGCACCACCCTCGTTTTCTTCCGCCGGTTGGAAAATGAACACCACTTGGCCCCGGAAATCGGGGTTGGCAGCAAGATGGCGGGCCGCTCCCAGCAGCATGGTGGTGTGCCCATCGTGGCCGCACGCGTGCATGCGCCCCGCATGGGTCGAGGCGTGGTCGACCTCATTGAGCTCCGTCACGTGCAGGGCATCCATATCGGCGCGCAGACCGATCGCCGGGCCCTCGCCCAGCGCCCCTCGCAGCACGCCCACCACGCCGGTGCCGGCCAGGCCTTCGTGCACCTCCAACCCCCATTCCCTGAGCAGGGCAGCCACCCGGGCGGCCGTGCGATGCTCTTCAAAAGCGGTTTCCGGATGGCGATGAAAATCATGGCGCCAATCTTGCAGATCCTGCAATGCCTCGCTGCCGAGTTCGATCATGGTCATTCCTTGAAGTCCTACAGATAGCCGAAGGGCGCGACCGGGTCGACGGCGGTTTCCACCCAGACGCTTTTTACCTGAGTGTATTCCCTCAGCACGTCGACGCCACTGGAGCGTCCATAGCCGCTTTGCTTGTAGCCACCGAAGGGGGACGCGACGTTGATGGTCTTGTAACCGTTGATCCAGAAGGTGCCCGCCTGAACCTTGGCCGCCACCCGGTGGGCGCGCCCGACATCGCGGGTCCAGACCGCACCGGCCAGACCGAAGCGGCTGTCGTTGGCCAGGGCGATGGCCTCTTCTTCCGTGTCGAAGGGAATGACGGCCACCACCGGGCCAAAGATCTCATTCTGCGCCACCGACATGTCGTTGGTCACGCCGGTCAGCACCGTGGGGGGCACGAAATAACCGGCTCCCTCGGCGCGCTCGCTGCCCAGGGCCAGGGTGGCGCCTTCTGCCAGCGCCGCTTCCACACACTGGCGGACATGCCGGAACTGGCGTTCGTTGCAGATGGGGCCCACCTCGGTGGCCTCATCAAGGGGGTCGCCCACCCGGATCTGTGACGCGCCCTTGACCAGTTTCTCGACGAGTGCGTCGTGGACACTGCGCTGGACCAGCAAGCGGGAACCCGACACACAGCTCTGGCCGGCGCCCGAGAAAATTGCCGCTTGAGCGCCC
>JAJUFT010000081.1 GCA_029263615.1 Alcaligenaceae bacterium
GATGGAGCCGGTCAATCATCTGTACGCAAACTGCCTGATGGGTACGGCCGACATGCTCCATTTCGTGCGGGAGGTGAATCTGCCTGCAGTCGGCATCATGCTGGATATGGCACACATGCTGGTCGAACAGGAAGATATCGCCCAGTCGATTGCATCCGCCGGTGAGCTGCTCTGGCATTTCCACGTGACCGATTCCGAGCGGCTTCCCCTGGGCGATGGCCAGTACGACGTCGCTCCCATACTGGACGCCCTGCGCAGTACAGGCTATGACGCTTACGTCACAGTGGAAACGTTCCAGATCCCCAGCGCAGCCTACGCTGCACAAGCCAGCTACGACCACCTGAAACCCTATTTCAGCCCTCGGGTCGCTGCATAAAACACATGAGACGGCGGGGCAGGCCATTTTTGCCCCGCGCAACCCACGGAGTAAAGAGAAGATGAGAATTGCCCGCGTCCTGCACGAAGGAAACCCGCGTTTTGCCATCGTCGAGAACGAGGAACTGCAGTTATTGGAGAACACCCGCTTTGAGTCGCTGACTGAAGACCTCAAACTCACGACGACCCGTTTGCCCTTGCAGGACACAAAACTGCTGGCCCCCGTTGCCCCGGGCAAGCTGGTCTGCGTGGGCCTCAACTACAAGTTGCATGCCGAGGAATCCGGGGTTCCGGTGCCTGATGAACCCATGATATTCATGTGTTCGACCGAGGCGGTCATTGCAGACGGCGAGGAAATCGAACTCGATTGCCTTGACAAGCGCATCGACTTCGAAGCGGAAATCGCCATCGTCATCGGACGCACGGCCCGCCGCGTGAAGAAGGAGCAGGCAGCCGACTACATCTTCGGCTACACCTGCGCCAACGACGTTTCGAACCGTGATCTGCAACGCAAGGATGGCCAGTTCACCCGTGCAAAATCCTTTGACACCTACAAGCCCCTGGGCCCATGGATCGAGACAGAGCTTGACCCCTGCGACCTGGCCATCCAGCTTTGGCAGAACGGCGAGCTGAAACAGTCTTCGCGTACCAGCGACATGATCTTCCCGATTGATGAGATTGTGCAGTTCATCAGCAGCATCATGACGCTCAAACCGGGTGACGTGATTATCACGGGCACACCCTCAGGCGTGAGTCCCATGGCCCCGGGCGACCGCATCGAGATTGAAATCGAGGGAATCGGCAGACTCACGAACACGGTCATTGCTCCGACAGCTTGAAGCCCGGAGCCCCCATCAACTCATCGGCGACGTGAAGTTCAGGAACCGCGTGCTGGAACCCTGGAAGGTCAGGCGCACGGTTCCGATCGGCCCGTTTCGCTGCTTGCCGATGATGATCTCGGCAGTACCCTTATCGGGAGAATCGGGGTTGTAGACTTCGTCGCGATAGATGAAGAGGATGACGTCGGCATCCTGCTCGATGGCCCCGGATTCGCGCAGGTCACTCATGACCGGCCGCTTGTTCGGCCGCTGCTCCAGGCTTCGATTGAGCTGGGATAGCGCGATGAGCGGGCAGTTCAATTCCTTGGCCAGGCCCTTGAGCGAGCGACTGATTTCTGAGATTTCGGTGGCGCGGTTCTCACCGCCGCCACTGCCGGACATCAGCTGCAGGTAGTCGATGATGATCAACCCAAGCTGCCCGCATTGCCGCGCCAGACGGCGCGCCCGGGCACGCACCTCGTTGGGAGACAGCGCAGGGGTTTCGTCGATGTACAGCTGAGCGTCCTGCACCTTCTGCACGGCATGAGTCAGGCGCGGCCAATCTTCCGCCGTGAGCTTGCCGGTGCGCATGCGATGCTGATCCAGCAGGCCCACGGAACCGATGATCCGCTGCGCCAGTTGCACCGCCCCCATTTCCATGGAAAACACGGCCACCGGCAGGCCTTGCTCGATGGCGACATATTCGCCGATATTCATCGAGAACGACGTCTTGCCCATGGAGGGCCGCCCTGCGACGATGACCAGGTCACCGGGTTGCAGTCCGGACGTCATGCGATCCAGATCCGTGAACCCGGTCGGCACGCCCGTGACGTCGGAATCGCCTTCACGATGGTAGAGTTCGTCAATGCGTTCCACCACCTGCGCCAGCAGAGGCTGGATTTCCTGGAACCCTTTCGTGCCCCGTGCCCCTTCCTGAGCGATCTGGAAGACCTTGCTTTCCGCTTCGTCGAGCAGCTGGCGGGCTTCCTTGCCCTGGGGGTTGAACGCGGCGGCGGAAATCTCGTCGGCAATGGTGACCAGCTTGCGCAGCATGGAACGCTCGCGCACGATTTCCGCATAGCGGCGGATGTTGGCGGCGGAAGGCGTGTTATGTGCCAGGGCGTTCAGGTAGGCCAGGCCGCCCACCTCTTCCGACTTGCCGCTGGTGGCCAGGGATTCGTGCACCGTGACGACGTCGGCGGGGCGCGACAGATTGATGAGCCGCGAAATATGCTGCCAGATCAGGCGGTGGTCGTAGCGATAGAAGTCGTCTTCCACCAGCACGTCGCTGACGCGGTCAAAGGCGGCATTGTCCAGCAGCAGGCCACCGAGCACGGATTGCTCGGCTTCAATGGAATGGGGGGGAACCCGCAAGTAATCGAGCTGCGGGTCGCTTTGCATGATGGCGTTGTCCAACGGAGACTCCATTTCGCAGGAACCGCCTTATGGAGCGGCACAGCAAAAAAAGGAAAGCCGGTGTGAACCGGCTTTCCTTGCAACTTGATTCAGGAAGGTCTGACGGTACACCCTAGAAGGAAGAATGTACCATGCCGGACGCTTCGATCAGGCGACGTCGCCCTGAACCACAACCGTGATGTCGACGACGACATCGGGGTGCAGTGCAATGGTGACGGGGTATTCACCCACGGCCTTGAGCGCGCCGTCCGGCAGGCGGACGTTGCTCTTCACGACGGATTCGAAGCCCGCCTTGATCAGACCGTTGGCGATGTCCAGCGTGCCGACGGAACCAAACAGACGGCCGTCAACGCCGGCCTTCTCGACCAGGGTCAGGGTGTAGCCGTTGAGCTTCTCGCCGACGGCCTGAGCCGCAGCCAGCTTTTCAGCCTGGGCCTTTTCCAGCTCAGCACGGCGTGCTTCGAATTCCTTGATGGCGGCTTCGGTGGCACGACGGGCGATGCGCTGGGGAATCAGGTAGTTGCGGGCGTAACCGTCGCGCACACGCACGACATCGCCAAGGTTGCCCAGGTTGACGACTTTTTCGAGCAGAATGACTTGCATGACTTTAGGCCCCGGATCAGTTGTGGTTGTCGGTGTAAGGCAACAGGGCCAGGAAGCGGGCACGCTTGATCGCGGTGTCCAGCTGGCGCTGATAGTGTGCCTTCGTGCCGGTCAGGCGAGCGGGGATGATCTTGCCGTTCTCCTGGATGAAATCACGCAGGGTGTCGAGATCCTTGTAGTCGATCTCTTCAACGCCCGCTGCCGTGAAGCGGCAGAACTTGCGGCGCTTGAACAGCGGATTCTGTTGGGAAAACCTGCGCTTCCTGTCCTTTCCTTTCTTGAAAGCCATGATGTGTGCCTCTTGGGTATCCGGGCTGTGCCCGGTGAATGTTTCTACGTGCATCGAGCGTCGGCGCTCGAGCGTCTGGTGTGTTTGCTATACGACTGCGCTGCCGCTGCCGGGAAATAGGCGTTCCGCCTTCTGGACATGCAGGATCAACCTGCTGGAGCCCAGACGCGCCGCTGCCAGAAACCCTTCCAGCTGAAGCTGACTTCCCAGAGGAATGTCGGCCAGCAGATGGGCGATGTTTCCGAGGGCGATCGCACGTGCCTCGAAACTGACACGGCGGCTCTGCCCTGCTTCCTGGACTTCGGACTCGTGAGAGATCGAAAATTCCAGGGCGGGTACGCCGGCGGGGGTATACCTGAGTGGCTGGAGTTCGACGACCGAAGCCGTCAGTTGAACCCGATTCACGCCAGGCTGCCCTTTTTCACCTTATTCCGACTGCGCTGCGGCCGCTTCGGCGTTGGCCTTGCGGGCCTCTTCGCGTTCCACGGACTTCATCATGACGGAAGGACCGCTGGGCGCCTTCTTGGTCTTGAGGGTCAGGTGGCGCAGAATGGCGTCGTTGTAGCGGAATGCGTGCTCAAGCTCATCAAGCACGGCCTGGCCGCATTCGATGTTCATGCACACATAGTGAGCCTTGACCAGTTTCTGGATCGGGTAGGCCAGTTGACGGCGCCCCCAATCTTCGACGCGATGAATGGCGCCGCCGCCAGTGGTGATCTGGGCGGAATAGCGCTCGATCATGGCGGGCACCTGCTCGCTTTGATCGGGATGCACGATGAACACTACTTCGTAGTGGCGCATGGGTAATAACTCCTTGTGGATGATTCCCGTAAAGGCAAAGCCGGCTCAAAAAGCAAAGCAGGCCGTGCCGGGCGGACTCAGCCCGCCCGGCAAAAGTTCACCGGGTCGAGCAAAGAAACAGAAAATTTTAGCACGTTTCGTGCTTAGCCGTACACTACCGCGTAAGCGGAATGGTTGTGGATGGATTCGAAGTTCTCGGCTTCGACGCGATAGCCGGTCACACCGGACAGCCCGCGCACCGTAGTGGCGACATCGCGCACCAGATCTTCCACGAACTTGGGGTTCTCGTAGGCGCGTTCCGTGACGTATTTTTCGTCGGTCCGCTTGAGCAGCCCCCACAGCTCGCAGGAAGCCTGGGCCTCGACGCTGCGAATGAGATGGTCGACATCCACCAGGGCCGGGTCGGAATAGGTGAGCGTCACGCTCACGTGGGACCGCTGGTTGTGCGCACCGTATTCGGAAATAGCCTTCGAGCAGGGGCACAGGCTGGTGACGGGGACCAGCACGGTCAGCTCGAACGCCTGCGTAGCGGCGGCGTCGCCATGCGCGGACCGGGCGACACATTTCCAGGACACTTCGTAGTCCATGAGGCTGCTGACCTCGGAAACTGGCGCCACCTTGGTCAGGAAGTACGGGAAGCGCGCACGAATATCGCCCTGTTCCGCGCCCAACAGTTCCAGCATGCCCTGGGCCATCTTGCAGAACAGCACCGGGGTCATCGCCTCGCGGCGATGCGCTTCCAGAAGCGCCACAAAACGGGACATGTGCGTGCCTTTCTCGTGGGCGGGCAGCGCCACGGTCATTTCCCAATCGGCCACGGTGGGCTGGCTTTCGTCTCCCGCCGCAATCAGCATCGGGTGCCTGACACCGCGCACACCCACGCGCTGAATGGCAACGTGACGTGTATCGACGCTGCTCTGCACATCCGGCATGGCGACGACAGGATCGGTAACGGTATTCATCTTGGTTCTCTATTTCCTCAACGGTTTTGGCTGCTCAGCTGCACCACCTTGCCGGCGCTGCCAAAACGGCTTCCCCAGCGCTGCTGAACGGACTTCAGGATGCCGGAAGCATCCAGGCCCAGCTCACTCAGAAGGACTGCCTGCTCACCATGATCGATGAAACGATCGGGCAGCCCCAGTTGCAATACGGGCATGACGATTCCATGGGCGTTCAGGCATTCCTGCACTGCACTGCCCGCGCCTCCCATGATGGCGCCCTCCTCGAGGGTGACGAAGGCTTCATGATTCGTGGCAAGTTCCTTCACCAGGGCTTCATCCAGCGGCTTGACGAAGCGCATGTCGACGACAGTGGCATCGAGTTTCTCTGCCGCTTCCAGCGCCGCAGTCAGCAGGGTGCCGAAGGCCAGGATGGCCAGCCCGCTACCCTGGCGGCGCACCACGCCCCGTCCCAGTGGAACGGTGTCCAGCCCGGGCTCGACCGCCGCGCCCCGGCCTGCGCCCCGCGGGTAGCGAACCGACGCCGGCCCCGGGTGCTGAAAACAGGTCGACAGCAGCAGGCGGGCTTCGTTTTCGTCCGACGGCGTGGCCACCACCATATTGGGCACGCAGCGCAGGAAGGCGATGTCGTAGTTGCCTGCGTGGGTCGCGCCGTCTGCCCCGACCAGACCGGCACGATCGAGAGCCAGGGTGACATCGAGATTCTGCAGGGCAACGTCGTGAATGAGCTGGTCGTACGCGCGCTGCAGGAAAGTCGAATAAATGGCCACCACGGGTTTCTGCCCTTCACAGGCCAGACCGGCCGCAAAGGTCAGCGCGTGTTGTTCCGCGATGCCGACGTCGAAATAACGGTTGGGAAAACGTCGTTCGAACTCGATCAGGCCACTGCCCTCGCGCATGGCGGGCGTGATCCCGAACAGGCGGGTATCGTTCTGCGCCATGTCGCAGATCCAGTCACCAAACACCTGGGTGAAGGTCTTGCGCGGTGCCGTGGCCGGTTTCTGGATGCCCACACTGGGGTCGAACTTCCCGGGGCCATGGTAGAGAACCGGGTCGGCCTCGGCCAGTTTGTAGCCCTGCCCCTTGCGCGTCACCACATGCAGGAATTGCAGGCCGCCGAGTTCGCGCAGATTCTCGAGGGTCGGGATCAGGGCGTCCAGGTCGTGACCGTCAATGGGGCCGACATAATTGAAGCCCAGTTCTTCGAACAGGGTCGCAGGCGACATCAACCCCTTGGCATGGCCTTCCATGCGGCGGGCGATCTCGAGCACCGGCGGCACACGCTGCAACACCGCCTTGCCGACATTCTTGGCCGCCGCATAGAAGCGGCCGGACATGAGCCGAGCCAGGTAGTGGTTGAGCGCCCCGACCGGCGGCGAGATCGACATGTCGTTGTCGTTCAGGACGACCAGCACATTGACATCAGGCGTGACGCCGGCATTGTTGAGCGCTTCGAAGGCCATGCCCGCGGTCATGGCGCCGTCGCCGATCACGGCGATGTGCTGACGCTGGCGCCGGCCGGTGTTGCGCGAGGCCACCGCCATGCCCAGCACGGCGGAAATGGAGGTCGAGGAATGCGCGGTGCCGAAGGCGTCGTATTCCGATTCGCTGCGCTTGGGAAAGCCCGAAATGCCGCCCGCCTGACGCAGATGTGCCATGGCTTCACGGCGCCCGGTGAGGATCTTGTGCGGATAGGACTGGTGTCCGACATCCCAGACCAGACGGTCGTCAGGGGTGTTGAAGACGTGATGGAGGGCGATGGTGAGTTCCACCGTCCCCAGATTGGAGGACAGATGACCGCCTGTACGCGATACCGATTCCAGCACGAACTGGCGCAATTGATCAGCCAGCTCCTTGAGCTCGCGGCGGTCAAGCCGACGCAAATCGGCAGGCGATTGAATCTGTTCGAGGCTGACGTTGCTCATACCATTCATGATCCGGGTTCAGACGGCATTGTATTCGCTGGGCGTCCACGCAGAAGTTTGAACCGTAAACAAATTTAACGATCGCGCCCGACGATGAAATCCGCCAGGCAGGACAGCGACGCCGCGGACGGGCCCAACGGCAACAGAGCGGCGCGCGCTTCTTCACGCAGTTCCTGCAGCAGCTGGCGCGACCCCTCGAGGCCCAGCGTCGACACATACGTGGGTTTGTTCTCGGCCGCATCCTTGCCGGCGGTCTTGCCCAGTGTGGCGGTGTCGGCGGTGACGTCGAGGATGTCATCCGCGATCTGGAAGGCGAGGCCGATGGCGGCGGCGTAGCGCGTCAGGCCCTCGCGGGTGTTCGAGCTGGCCCCCGCGACAATGCCCCCCAGCAGCACGGAGGCTTCCAGCAGCGCGCCCGTCTTCATGCGATGCATCTGCTGCAGATCGTCCTGGGCAAGCACCCGGCCGACGCTGTCGCAATCGATGGCCTGCCCGCCCACCATGCCCTGGCTGCCGATGGCGCCGGCCAGCAGCTGGATGGCCTGCACCACCAGCGCGGGTGCGATCGGCATCGAGGCCAGTGCCTCGAAAGCCAGTGGCTGCAGGGCATCGCCCGCGAGCATGGCAGTGGCTTCATCGAATTGCACATGGACGGTGGGGCGACCGCGCCGCAGCGTGTCGTCGTCCATGCAGGGAAGATCGTCGTGCACCAGCGAATACGCATGCACCAACTCGACAGCCGCGGCCGCATGGTCCAGGGCAATCTGCTGAGCCGGCGGCGCGGCCACGCCTGCCTGCAGGGAGGCTTCCCCGGCCGCGTACACCAGTGCCGCACGAATGCGCTTGCCGCCTCCCAGCACCGCGTAGCGCATGGCCTCGTGCAGGCGACCGGGCAGCAGATTGGCCGCCGGCAGGGTCTGCTCCAGCGTGTCTTCGACCTGCCCCACTCGCGCACGCAACCAGGCCTGAAAATCGACGGGGTCAAGCGTCACCACGTGGCCCATCATGCATCTGCCTCTTGGGACGCGTCGTCCAGCGGCTTGAGCAGGCTGCCCTGCAGCACCCTGACCTGTTCTTCCGCTGCGTCGAGGCGCTGCTGACAGATTCTGGCCAGTTCGACGCCGCGCTCATAGGCCTGCAGGGAGTCGTCCAGCGACAGCGCGCCGCCTTCCATCTTCACAACCAGGGCCTCGAGTTCAGCCAGCGCGGATTCGAAATCGCGGGGCAGGTCCGCTGCGTGCTCTTCATTCTTGCCTGGCTGAAGCGATTGATCTGCTGACATGGTGCGGTAAGTGTTCCTGAATACTGAGTTGAGACCGATTGGGTCGGGGTGAGGAGGCTCGCGGATGCCGGGCGGCAAAAGACGCCGTCAGTCTATTGTAATTTATCAAGGAAGTGCGCCGGGAAGGCTCGGGATGCGCCCGGGCGCCCGTTTGAAGTGGGGTACAATTTCGGACCTTTCTCATCGGCCAGTCCGTTTCTTCGCACCGGAAGGCCATGGCTTCCGGTATTTTCACCGCGGGGGGAAGAATCATGACCGATATCGGTCGCCACGCGCACGTCACGCCTGCGCTGACCCAGATTCCAGTACATACTTATTTCGATGAAACCGTGTTTGCGCAGGAGCGCGAACGCATCTTCAAGCAGTCTTCAGTATACGTCGGCCACGAGAAGATGGTCCCCGACCCGGGGGATTGGCGCACCCTTGTCCACGAGAAGGCGGGGCGCGCCCTGCTGCGCGACGCTCAGGGCGTCTCGCTGATTTCCAATGTCTGCCGCCACCGCCAGGCCATCATGCTGGGCGGGCGGGCCGGCCATGTCACCGACCCTCAGCTGGCCAGTGGCAATTTGCGCGACACGGGCGGAAAGATCGTCTGCCCGATCCACCGCTGGACCTATGAAACCGACGGCCGCCTGATCGGCGCCCCCGAGTTCCCCGAAAAACCCTGCCTCAGCCTGCAGCGGTTCCCGCTGCGAAACTGTCACGGCCTGCTGTTCGAGGGCGCACGCGACCCGGCCACGGACATGGCGGCGCTGTTCCAGAGGCCGGAATTCGACTTTTCCGACTACGTGCTGGATCACGTCGAATTGCACCACTGCAATTACAACTGGAAGACCTTCATCGAGGTCTATCTCGAGGACTACCACGTCGCGCCCTTCCACCCGGGCCTGGGCCACTTCGTGACCTGCGACGATCTGCGCTGGGAGTTTTCTGACTGGTACAGCGCGCAATATGTCGGGATCAACCAGGCTTTCAGTCAGCCCGGCAGCGACATCTACCGCAAATGGCATGAACGCCTGCTGGACTACCGCGGTGGCCAGGAGCCCGATTTCGGCGCGATCTGGGTGACCTACTTCCCGGGCCACATGATCGAGGTGTATCCGCACGTGCTGGTACTCTCCACCCTGCACCCCATCGGCCCGCAGGAAACGCTGAACGTCGTCGAGTTCTATTATCCCGAGGAAATCGCCGCCTTCGAGCGCGAATTCGTCGAGGCACAACAGGCCGCCTACATGGAAACCGCCATCGAGGACGACGAAATTGCAGAACGCATGGATGCCGGCCGTCGTGCCCTGATGAATCGCGGCGTCAGTGAAGCCGGGCCGTACCAATCGCCCATGGAAGATGGCATGCAGCACTTCCATGAGTGGTATCGCCGCACCATGGGATCCAGCGTGGGTCAGGCGGAAACTCCGCCGCCTGCCCTGTGATCCCACACTGAGACGGGGGGCTCCCCGTTTTGCCGTTCACACGCCTGGCCCCTGAGGCCGGGCGTGTTCTTTTCCCGCCGTGCTAAACGCGGCGCTCGGCGCTTTCGGCCGGGCTGCCCGCGGCCGGGTTGCTCCCCTGCATGACGCGGGTTTCGTGGTACGTACGCCAGGTCGACAGCAGCCCTGCGGCCACGATCAGGCCCATTCCCGACCAGGCCATCCAGTCGGGGATCTGGTCCCAGACGAGGGCAGAGAGCAAGGCGGCAAAGATGATGGTGCTGTACTGCAGGGCGGCCGTCAGCAGGGCGGACCCCATGCCGAAGGCACGCGTCATGGCCAGTTGCCCCACCAGGCCGGTCACGCCCACGGCCGTCAGCATGAGCCAGCCGTCGAGGCCCACCTGCGGCCAGCCTTCCACAAAGGCGCCCACGCCGCCGGTCAGACAGACGAAACATGAGAAAAACAGCACCGTGCGCCATTCCGGTTCGCCGATTCTTCCGAGCGAGCGCACCTGCATCATGGCGACTGCCGAACTGGCCCCGGCCATCAGGCCCACGAGGGCACCGACCGTCTGCTCCGCACCAATGCTGGGCCGCAGGATCGCCACCACCCCCGCAAACCCCAGCAGGACGGCAAGCGTGCGCATGCCATCACGTTGTTTCCAATCGCGCGCGAGCATCCAGCCCGCAATGAAGAGAGGCGCGGTGTAATTGAGGCTGACGGCAGTGGCCAGCGGCAGCGTGGAGATGGCGAAGAACCCCATCCACATCGACGATACGCCCATGATGTTGCGCACCATGTGCAGTCGCCAGCTTTTGGGGCGCAGGGAGCGGCGCGTGGACAACGCCCAACCCAATAGCAGAAACACGGACGGCGCGCCGCGAAACACCACGATTTGCGAGAGACTTGCCTGCAGGTCGGATGCCAATTTGATACAGGCTCCCATAATCGCGAACATTACGCTGGCGAGGAGCATCCATAGAGACTGCATTGATTGAACCGGAATCGATTTGGAAAAGCGTTGAACGTGAACGATGGCACCCGACGGTTCAACGCTTTCTGAGGTGCAGGCGCCCGTGAAAACCCTAAAAGCGAATACTATACTCCCCTGCCTGGGCCATTTGGCCGCGCTTGCAGGAAACCAACGGATTCCGCAGCGGTCTGACCCTTTTCAGTGGGGAAACGGCCCCCATATACCTAAAAGATCCTCTTGCTCGCAATCGGAGATTCTCCAAATATGAAGCGCATCGTCCTTTTTCTGATGACCAACCTCGCCGTGCTGCTGGTGTTGAGCGCCACGATGAACGTTCTGGGCGTGGGTCGCTACCTGACCGCACAGGGGCTGGACCTCACACAGCTGCTGATCTTCGCCGCCATCGTCGGGTTCACGGGTTCCATCATCTCGCTGTTGATTAGCAAACCCATGGCCAAGGCCAGCACGGGCGCACGGGTGATCGACCCGCAGGCGCCGGCCAATGCGCGCGAAGCCTGGCTGGTCGACACGGTTCATCAATTGGCTGACCGCGCCGGTATCGGGCGCCCGGAAGTGGCCATTTACGAAGGGCCGCCTAACGCTTTCGCCACGGGCGCCTTCAAGAATGACGCCCTGGTGGCCGTCTCGACCGGCCTGCTCCAGTCCATGACGGAAGAAGAAGTGGCGGCCGTGCTGGGCCACGAAGTCGCCCACATCGCCAACGGCGACATGGTCACCCTTACGCTGATTCAGGGGGTGGTCAACACCTTCGTGATCTTCATGTCGCGCGTCGTGGGCTATTTCGTCGACCGCGTGCTGCTCAAGAACGAACGCGAGACAGGCATCGGGTTCTACGTCACCGCTTTCGTCTTCGAAATCATCTTCGGTGTGCTGGCGTCCATCATCGTGGCCTGGTTCTCGCGCCAGCGCGAGTACCGTGCCGACGCCGGCTCGGCCGTGCTGTTGGGCTCGCGTGAACCCATGATTCATGCTCTTGCCCGCCTGGGCAACCTCGAGCCGGGCAACCTGCCGAAGAATTTTGAATCGTCAGGGATTGCAGGCGGCAAGGCCATCAGCGCCCTGTTTGCGTCGCACCCGCCGATCGAGTCGCGCATTTACGCACTTCAGGCCCTGCAACGCATCTGAC
>JAJUFT010000055.1 GCA_029263615.1 Alcaligenaceae bacterium
GATCAAGTGCTGGCGGCCCTCAGCAAGGCGACCGACGAGGTCGTGGCCGAAGAAGCGGCCAAGGACCCCATCTTCAAGGAAGCTTATGAATCATTGACCCGCCACATGGAAAACAATGCCCAGTGGCGCGACCTGCAACGCATGACTTTCGAGAAGACGGGTGGCTAAGCAGGCTGTCGGCCGCGCACTGGTCAGGCTGGGCAATGCACTGATGGACATCAGTGCGGCGCCTGGCCGCTGGAGCGCCTGGCTCGTTCTCGTACTGGTCCTGGTGGCGGTCGTCGGCGTGATCGGCGCGCAGCTGCAGGTGAACGTCCTGGCCACCTGGGAAACCCGGCTGCCCCTGCTGGGGCAACGGCTCAGCATGACCGGGCTGTCGGAACTGCAATGGCATCTGCTGTCCGTGATCATCATGCTCGCCGGTGCCTACGCGCTGCGGCAGGACACCCACATCCGCGTCGACCTCTTCTCCAGCCGATTCTCGCCTCGCACCCGTCAGATCATCGACACGCTGGGCGACCTGTTCCTCCTGCTGCCGTTCTTTGCACTTCTGATGTGGTTCTCCTTCAAGTCCACACAGACGGCGTTCAACTTTGGTGAGCAATCGAACAGCGGCGGCCTGGTCGACCGCTATCTGGTCAAGGCCATCCTGCCCATCGGTTGCGGTCTCCTGCTGCTGGCGGGTACGGGACGCATTCTGCGCAACGTGGGCCTGCTGTTGTGGCCGGAAGGCGCGGACCCCCTCTCCAAGGAAACGGCATGACCTATCTGTTGCCCTCGCTCATGCTTCTGGGCCTGATGCTGGGGATTTTCTCGGGCTATCCCGTTGCCTTCCTGCTGGCCGGGCTGTCGGTAATCTTCATGTGGCTGGGCGACGTCCCACTTCTGGCCTTTTCCCTCATTGTGAGCCGGGTCTTCGGCGCGGTTCTGGAAAACTGGATTCTCGCGGCCATTCCGCTGTTCATCTTCATGGGCATCATGCTCGAGAAATCGAAGATCGCGGACAACCTGCTGCTCGAGCTGGAAGTGCTGTTCGGTGGTAAGCCCGGTGGCCTGGGGCTGGCCGTCGTGCTCATCGGCATCGTCATGGCCGCCAGCACGGGCATCGTGGGCGCTTCCATCGTCCTGATGGGCACCCTGGCATTGCCCCTGATGCTCAATCAGGGCTACGACAAATCGCTGGCCATCGGCACGGTGCTCGGGTCGGGCACCCTGGGCATACTCATCCCGCCCAGCATCATGCTCGTCGTGTTCGGCGACATCATGCAGGTGCCCATCGGCAGCCTGTTCGCGGCCACTCTCATTCCCGGCCTGATGCTCGGTGCCATGTACGCGCTCTACGTGGTGTTCACCGCCATTTTCAAGCCGCAGAAAGTGCCCCCCAATCCTCGGCAGACGGATGGCAACCGCGCCGCCGCCCTGCTGCGCGTCCTGCAGAACCTGGTGGTCCCGGCGCTGCTCATGGCCAGCGTGCTGATCTCCATCGTGGTGGGTCTGGCCACTCCGACGGAGGGTGCAGCCATCGGTGCACTGGGAGCCACCATCCTGGCTGCTGCCAAGCGCCAGCTGAGCTGGGGGATGCTCAAGGACAGCGTCCGCGTCACCACGCTCATGACGGCCATGATCCTGATCCTGGCGGTGTGCGCCACGGCCTTCTCGCTGATCTTCAAACGCATTGGCGGGCAGAGCATGATCGAAAGCGCGGTCGGCCTGGTGGGCTCCGACCCCTACATGGTGGTGCTCATCATCATGCTGCTGGTGTTTCTGCTGGGCTTCTTCCTGGAATGGATCGAGATCTCCTTCCTGGTTCTGCCCCTGTTCGCGCCGGTGGTGGCCGGTCTCGACTTCGGCGACGCCTTCGACAATTCCGGGCAGGTGTTGATCTGGTTTGCCGTGCTGGTGGCGGTGAATCTGCAGACGTCCTTCCTCACCCCGCCCTTTGGCTATGCCCTCTTCTACCTGAAGGGCATCGTGCCGCCCGGGGTGACCACGGCCGATATCTACCGGGGGGTCACGCCCATCGTGGTGATGCAGTTGGTGGGTGTGGTGCTGGTCTTCCTGTTCCCGGCCATCGCACTGTGGCTGCCCGGCAAGTTCTGAACGCGGTCATTCTGCCTGCGCAAGTTCGCTCGCGTCGATCTCGCGCAGGCAGTCCTCGATCGTGCCGGTCACCACATTGATGGAACAGGCCAGCATCAGGTTCAGATTCATGCCGAAATCCTCCACCGTGTAGCCCAGGGCATCCACATGCCCACGGCCTCCCGGCAAACGCTGTACGGCCACCTGCTCCACCAGCGAATCCGCCCGGCTGGTATAGGCCCATACCGGCTTGCCCAGAGCCACCGCATAGCCCACTTCGAACACCGTGCCGGAATCCGGCTCGGCACCACGGAAGGGGTTGAGGTTGGCCACGATCAGATCACATTCGCGCAGCACCTCCAGGTTGCTGCGGCAGATCCAGCGAGCCTGATCCTGCGGTGACAGATTCCGGGGCGCGCGCTTGTCCATGGGGTAACGGCCCTCGTATCCATACTTCGCGCAGAGCATCTTCAGCTGTTCACCATGGGCGACGGCGTCGGGCCGGAAAACATCAAATCCTGCCAGGTAAAGGGTCCTGGTTCGGCCCCAGACTGCATTGTCCATGTTTCTTCCCTTACTTGAATGCGGTTTCGATGAAGCTGCGCAGCTTGCGTGAGTGCAGCCTTTCCGGCGGCATTTCTCGCAGTTTTTCAAGGGCCCGCAGGCCGATGCGCAAATGCCGGGTGACCTGAGTGTGATAGAAGTCGCTGGCCATACCCGGCAATTTCAGCTCCCCGTGCAGGGGTTTGTCCGACACGCACAGCAGCGTGCCGTAAGGCACCCGAAAGCGGAAGCCGTTGGCGGCGATGGTGGCCGACTCCATGTCCAGCGCAATGGCCCGCGACTGCGACAGGCGCTGCACCGGTTCGCGATGGTCGCGCAGCTCCCAGTTGCGGTTGTCGATGCTGGCCACGGTACCCGTGCGCATGATGCGTTTCAGCTCCCAGTCCGACATGCCGGCCACGTCCTTGACGGCCTCTTCCAGCGCCACCTGGATTTCCGCCAGTGGCGGCACCGGCACCCATAAGGGCAGGTCCGCGTCCAGCACGTGATCTTCCCTGACATAGCCATGGGCCAGCACGTAATCACCCAGACGCTGCGTGGTGCGAAGACCGGCACAGTGTCCCAGCATGATCCATGCCGACGGGCGCAGCACGGCCACATGGTCGGTGATGGTCTTGGCATTCGACGGCCCCACACCGATGTTGATCAGCGTGATGCCGGTATTGCGCCCCCGCACCAGATGGTAGGAGGGCATCTGCGGCGTCCGGACCGGCGGCAGGCCCGTGCTGCGGGCTTCCGGCCCCGCCGGGGTGATCACATTGCCCGGTTCGATCAGCGCCGTGTAGCCGCCCTCGCCACGCTTGAGCACATCGCGCGCCCACTGGCAGAACTCGTCCACATAGAACTGGTAGTTGGTGAAGACCACGAAGCTCTGGAAGTGTTCCGGCGCCGTCGCGGTGTAATGCTGTAGCCGGTGAAGGGAATAATCCACCCGAGGCGCGGTGAAAGGGGCTAGCGGTAGAGGCTCGCCCGGGCGGCCCTGCCAGGTGCCGTTCACGATGGCGTCATCCGTCACCGCCAGGTTGGGCACGTCGAAATGGTCGCGCAGCGAGATGCCGCGCGGGTCTTCGCCGTACACACCCTCCACGTACTCGCCGCCCATGAAGGAAAAGTGCAGGGGGATGGGCATGTCCGACTCGCCAATCTCCACCGGCACCCCGTGGTTGCGCAGCAGCAGGCCGATCTGCTCGATCAGGTAGTTGTAGAACAGGCGGGGCTGGGTGACCGTGGTCATGTACGTGCCCGGTTCCACCACGTGCCCGTAGGAAAGCCGGCTGTCCACTTCCTGCCAGGTGTCCACGCGGATGCGGATCGCGGGGTAGCAGGCCCGCACCCGGTGTTTGGGGGGCAGGTCGTTCTTGAGATAGTCGGCGAAGTTCTCGCGGATGAACGCCGTGTTGCGCTCATAGATGTTGATCAGCTGCTGCACGGCGCTTTCCGCGTCCGTGTACCCCGTGAAGGGGATCAGGGGCGGCTGGCGCACCAGCCCGATGCCATCATCCATATTCATCTCGTCGTTATCGCCGGTCCGCGGACCGGAATTCTGCCTGAATGGAACAAGCATAGCCTCGCTTCCGTGACAAGCATGGCTACCGTGACATTTAATTGCTTTAATAATACGTCTGCCCTGACCCGAGCCCCGCATGTCGCTGATTCTCGAAGCCGTACTGCCTTTGTTTGCCCTGATTCTCGGGGGGTATCTGGCGGGCCGGCGTCGCTTGCTGGGGGCCAGTGCCACCGACAGCCTGAACAGCTTCGTGGTATGGATGGCCCTGCCCGCCCTCCTGTTTCAGGCCATGGCCCAGATCAGCTGGGAAGAACTCCACCAGCCCGGCTTCATCGCGGCCTCGGCGATCGCCATGGCAGTGGTTTTTCTGGTCTCTTTCCTGGCGGGACGCAAGGAAAAACGCCGGTTGGCGGACGCCAGCATCACGAGCCTCGCCGCGGCCTACGGCAATGCGGGTTATATGGGCATTCCCCTGTGCATCATGGTGCTGGGCGAAGCCAGCCTGCCCGCGGTCATCCTCATCACCCTGCTGACGGCCTGCGTGCTGTTCGCCTTCAGCATCATCCTGGTGGAGCTCGACCTGCAGCGTTCCGCCACCGTGGGCGCCACCCTGCGCAAGGTGGGCGTCTCGGTGGCCCGCAACCCCCTCGTGTTCGCGCCCGTCGCCGGCCTGGTGGTGTCCGGCCTGGGCTTGACCCTGCCTGCCCCGGTGCTGCAGTTCACCACCCTGCTGGGGGCTGCGGCCAGCCCCTGTGCGCTCGTCACCATCGGCCTGTTTCTGTCCCAGGGCAGCACCAGCCATCACCGCGGCACCGTCTGGCGCATTGTCTGGCTCAAACTGCTGATCCACCCGTTGCTGGCCTTCGTGCTCGTCACCTGGGTCTTCAGCGTGCCCCCGATGTGGGCGAGCGCCGCCGTCCTGCTGGCAGCCCTGCCGGTCGGCACCGGCCCGTTCATGGTGGCCAAGCTTTACGATCGCGAACCGGCGGTCACCTCGGAAGCCACCCTGCTCTCCACGGTGCTTTCGGTCATCACGGTGTCGATTCTGGTCGGCCTGATGTAGCGTTCTGTTCAGAACAATCCATTACCCAATAAACGGTAATTTTTGCCCCATCTTGTACTTTTTGTATAAGGTATTGTGACCTCGAGTGCATTGGAGGCCACGCTGTGCCCATGGATAATAGATCCATGCCCCAAGGCTTCGCATTCTTCACCATTCAACTGAGGATTCACCATGACAGAACGCATTTCCCGCCATCGGCTGCAGGTTGCCGCCGAACTGCTTGAGTTCATCGAGTCTGAAGCCCTGCCCGGGACCGGGGTGGCACCTGATGCGTTCTGGGCCGGCTTCGACGCCCTGGTGCACGACCTCGCGCCTCGCAACCGTGAACTGCTGGCCCGGCGCGACGAGCTTCAGGCCCGTCTGGACGAGTGGCACCGCGCCCACCCGGGCCCGGTGACCGATGCCGACGCCTACGAGGCCTTCCTGCGCGAGATCGGCTACCTGCTGCCCGAACCCGAGTCCGTCAGCCTGGCCACGCGCAACGTAGACACCGAATTCTCGCAACAGGCGGGCCCACAGCTGGTGGTTCCGGTCACCAATGCCCGCTATGCCCTGAACGCCGCCAATGCGCGCTGGGGCAGCCTGTACGATGCCCTGTACGGCACCGACGCCATTCCCGAGACCGACGGTGCCGAGCGCGGCGGCGCCTACAACCCGGTGCGCGGTGCGAAAGTGATTGCCTTCGCGCGCCGTTTCCTGGACGAATCCGCCCCGCTGGAGCAGGCCTCGCACACCGAAGCCACCGCCTACGCAGTCGTGGACGGCCGCCTGCAGGTCACCCTGCAGAACGGCAAGACCACCACCCTGCAGGATGCCTCCCTGCTGCAGGGCTACCGCGGCCAGCCTGACGCGCCGGAAGCCATCGTCTTCCGGCACCACGGCCTGCATTTCGAATTGCAGATCGACCGCCAGCACCCCATCGGCAGCCAGGATCCGGCCGGCGTCAAGGACGTGGTTCTGGAAGCCGCCGTCACTACCATCATCGACTGTGAAGACTCCGTCGCCACCGTGGACGCCGAAGACAAGACCCTGGCTTACCGCAACTGGCTGGGGCTGATGCAGGGCACCCTGTCCGAACCGGTCACCAAGGGCGGCAAGACCTTCACGCGCACGCTGAACGAAGACCGCCGCTACACCGGCCTGGATGGCCGCGAGCAAACCCTGCCCGGTCGTTCGCTCATGCTGGTGCGCAACGTGGGCCACCTGATGACCAACCCCGCCATCCTGCTGGGCGACGGCCAGGAGATCCCCGAGGGCATCATGGACGCCATGATCACCTCCCTCATCGCCATGCACGATCTCCAGCGCCGTCAGAATTCGCGCGCCGGCTCGGTCTATATCGTGAAGCCCAAGATGCACGGCCCCGAGGAAGTGGCCTTCGCCAATGAGATCTTCACCCGCGTCGAGCATGTGCTCGGTCTGGAGCGCAACACGCTCAAGATGGGCATCATGGACGAAGAACGCCGCACCAGCGTGAACCTCAAGGCCTGCATTGCCGCCGCACGCGAACGGGTGGCCTTCATCAACACGGGCTTCCTCGACCGCACCGGCGACGAAATCCACACCTCCATGGAAGCCGGCCCCATGGTGCGCAAGGGCGACATGAAGAAGACCGCCTGGATCGACGCCTACGAGCGCAACAACGTGCAGACCGGCCTGGCGTGCGGCCTGCGCGGTCACGCCCAGATCGGCAAGGGCATGTGGGCCATGCCCGACCTCATGGCCGACATGCTGGAACAGAAGATCGGCCACCTGAAGGCGGGCGGCAACACCGCCTGGGTGCCCTCGCCCACGGCCGCCACCCTGCACGCCCTGCACTACCACCAGGTCGACGTGCAGCAGATCCAGCTGTCCATGGAAGGGCGCAATGAGCCCCTGTTGCGCGGCATCCTGACAGTGCCGGTGGCCACCGACACCAACTGGTCGGCCGAGGAAATCCAGCAGGAACTCGACAACAACGCCCAAGGCATTCTCGGCTACGTGGTGCGCTGGATCGACCAGGGTGTGGGCTGCTCGAAGGTGCCCGACATCCACGACGTCGGCCTGATGGAAGACCGCGCCACACTGCGCATCTCCAGCCAGCACATGGCCAACTGGTTGCGTCATGGCATCGTGACGCGCGACCAGGTCATGGAGACCATGAAGCGCATGGCCGCCGTGGTGGACCGCCAGAACGCCGGCGACCCGCTCTACAAGAACATGGCGGACGACTTCGAAGGTTCCGTCGCCTTCCAGGCCGCCTGCGACCTGGTATTCAAGGGGCTGGAACAGCCCAACGGCTATACCGAACCCCTGCTGCACAAGTGGCGTCAGGTCGTGAAGGCCAAGGCGGCCTGAGCGGGCTGGCGAGCATGAAAAAGGGGTGGGTGCAGGTCGTCCGGTTCACTGAACGACCTGCACCCACCCCGAATCGCAGCAGGATGCGATTACTTGCGAACTTCAGCGAAGAGTTCGTCCAGACGCGCCAGCGTCCATGCCACCTCTTCCTCCGACACGTTCAGCGCCGGCATGAAGCGCAGCAGGTTGGGACGCGGAGCATTCAGCAACAAGCCTTCCGGGTCGCGCGCCATGGCCGCCTTCACAATCGCCGGCGCGTCGTCCTGGTCAAGCACCAGCGCGCGCAGCAGGCCCAGGCCGCGCTCACCCTTCAGGCCCCATTTCTGGCACAGCGCCTGCAAGCCCTCGGACAGCTGGGTCGAACGGGACCGCACCCCTTCCAGGAAGCCATCGGCCATGAGCGCGTCAAACACGGCCACACCGACGGCCGTCATGAGCGGGTTGCCATTGTAGGTGCCGCCCTGGTCGCCGTGCGCAAACACGGAAACCGCTTCGCGCGCACACAGGGCCGCCAGCGGAACACCGCCGCCGATGCCCTTGCCGAGCGTCATGATGTCGGGCTGGACGTCGAACTGCTCGTAGGCGAACAGGGTGCCGGTACGGCCATAGCCGGTCTGCACCTCGTCAACGATCAGCAGCAGGCCGTGTTCGTCGGCCAGTGCGCGCAGGCCCTGCATGAACTCGCGGGTGGCGGGCATGACGCCGGCTTCGCCCTGCACGGGCTCGAGCATGATGGCCACGGTTTCGTCGTCGATCAGGGCCTTGACCGAATCCAGGTCGTTCAGCACCGCCTTGGGGAAACCCGGCACCTGCGGTGCGAACAGGGTGTCCCAACCCGGCTTGCCGGACGCCGACATGGTGGCCAGCGTACGGCCATGGAAGCCGTTCTGCATGGTGATGATCTTGTAGGCGCCCTTGCGGTTCAGTTGACCCCACTTGCGTGCCAGCTTGATCGCCCCTTCGTTGGCTTCAGCGCCGCTGTTGGCGAAGAAGACGCGGTCGAAGCACGAGGCGCCGGTGATGCGACGCGCCAGGGCCATGGCCGGCTCGTTGAAGTACGCCGGCGAGGGGTTGATCATCAGGCCGGCCTGTTTTTCCAGGGCTCGTCGGATGACAGGCGGGCAGTGCCCCAGGCTGTTCACGGCCCAGCCCTGGATGAAGTCCATGTAGCGCTTGCCGTTGTGGTCCTCGATCCAGGAGCCCTCACCCCGCACAAACACCAGTTCCGGGCGCGCGACGATATCCATCAGCGCGTTCATCCCCGCCCTATCAAATTCCATATCAGTTCCCTGTAAAGATGAAAGTGGCCGCCAGTGTGACGCCAAAAAAGCAGATAAAAGTTTAGCGCGCCCTGCGAAAACAAGCGTGTGAGCTCAAGCGGGCGCGCTATCATGCCGGAACAGTGCCACCAGGCCTTCTAGAGACCCAGATGACGATAAGCATCCTCTCCCTGCATACCTATCCTGTCAAGTCCTGCGGCAGCATAACCCACACTCAGATCGGCGTTTCCGCAACGGGACTGGCACATGATCGCGAATGGGTGGTGGTCGACCACAACGGACATTTTCTGACCCAGCGCACCCACCCGCGCATGGCGCTCGTGCAACCCGCCCTGGACGCCAGCGCACTGTTCCTGAATGCCCCGGAAATGCCCACCCTGCGCATCAGCCTGCGCCCCACCGAACCCCGTAAGGCCGCGGTACCGCTGCACATCTGGAACAGCCCCACCCTGGGGCAGGACGAAGGCGACCTGGCCGGACGCTGGTTCAGCGACTACCTGGGCCTGCCGTGTCGTCTGTATCGCACTCACCCCGAGGCACGCCGGCTGGCCGACCCGAACCGGATCAGCCAGTGGCGCGAACGCAATCCCGGGCAGACCACCTTCCCCGAGGAACACCTGGTCGGGTTTGCGGATGGTTTTCCGTTCCTGATTGCCAACCAGGCGTCGCTCGAAGATCTGAACACACGCCTGCTGGCACGAGGCCAGGAGTCGGTCAGCATGACCCGCTTCCGCCCCAACATCGTCGTGCAGGGGTTGGAGGCATACGAGGAAGATTACGTCAGCAGCCTGCAGATCGGCCCGCTCACACTCGCGCTGGTGAAGCGCTGCCCGCGTTGCACGGTACCGAATGTGGACCCGCTCACGGCCGAAACGAGCGAAGAACCCATGCACACCCTGCAGAGCTACCGCAGCTTCGAAAGCGGCGTGCTGTTTGGCGTGAATGCCGTCATTGCCGGCACCCAGGCCGATTCCGTCCTGAGCGTGGGCGACCAGCTGGTGCCCGAGCTCGACATCTGAGCGCGCTTCAGGAAAAGAGGTCCAGCTGCAGGGCTTCGGAGGTCTTGTCGGCCTCACCCTGCTCGCCCGGCGGCACCAGCGCTCCGACTCTCACACCAAGCAGACGAAGGCGGCGCTGCATGGGAATGCGGGCCAGCCCACGACCCGCCGCCAGCCGGATGGCCGCCGCATCCGCCACCGGCCAGGGCAGCGTGACGTCCCGCGTGACGGTGCGAAAATCGTCAAAGCGCACTTTCACCCCGATGGTGCGGCCCACCACCCCCTTGCGAGCCAGATCACCCGCCACCCTCTGACAAAGGGAATCCAGAATTCCGGCAAGTGTCTCGCGGTCCCGCCGCACATGCAGGTCGCGTTCGAAGGTGGTCTCGCGACTCACCGATTTCGGCGTGGACTCCACCACCAGGGGGCGCTCATCACGGCCATGCGCGGCTTGGTGCAGCCAATGCGCATAGCGTTCGCTGAACTGCTCCCGCAGGCGTGGCAGGGGCGTGCCGGCGAGTTCACCGATGGTGTGGATGCCCATGCCGTTGAGCCGCTGTTGCGCCTTCGGGCCGATGCCGTTGATGCGTCCCACCGGCAGCGGCCAGATGCGCGCCTGCAGGTCGCCCTCTTCGATGAGCGTGATGCCGTCGGGTTTGTCGAGGTCCGAGGCAATCTTTGCCAGCAGCTTGTTGGCGGCAATGCCGATCGAGCAGCTCAGACCCGTGGCTTCGCGCACCGCCTGCTTGAGGGTGGTGGCCAGCGTCAGGCTGTCCTCGGGCAGGTCGCTCAAATCCAGGTAGATCTCATCAATGCCCCGGTCTTCCATGCGCGGCGCGATTTCCGCCACCGCCTGCTTGAAGCGCAGCGAATATTCCCGGTAGCGCGTGAAATCGGCCGGCAACAGAATCGCCTCGGGCGCCAGCTTGGCCGCCTTCATCATGCCCATGGCGGAATGGATGCCCAGAGCCCGGGCTTCGTAGGTGGCGGTGGTCACCACCCCGCGGCCCACGTAATCACCCACCCGGGAATACAGCCGGGTGCCGTCCGAGGCAAGGGTCGGGTGGGCCGCACTCCGGCCGCCGATGACGACCGGCAGGCCCTTGAGTTCCGGGTAGCGCAGCAGCTCCACCGACGCGTAAAAGGCGTCCATATCCAGGTGGGCGATCCGCCGCCGCACCGCTTCGACTTCATTTTGCCGCAGGGGCATGACTCAGATGTTCGTTCAACAGTTCAACCGTTTCGCGCAGGCCCGCATCGTCGGCGCGCGGCGCCAGCCTGAAGGAAAGGCCCTGCTGCTCGATGTAGACCGGCGAAGTGATGTCGGTTTTCTCGTGCATGGGCACCACATGCGCATGAACGTGGGCGACGTCCGTTCCGGTGAACAGGAAGGCCACCCGCTCCACCCCATACGCGGCCTTCATGGCCCTGCCCAGCCGTTGCCCAAGGTGGACGATGGCTGCAGCCAGCTGGGCCGGCAACGATTCATAATAGTCGTAATGCGCCTTGGGGATGATGAGCACGTGGCCGGGCCGGATGGGATGGATGTCCAGAAAGGCCTTGAGCTGATCATCTTCATGGATGACATGGGCAGGAATCTCGCCGGCGGCAATGCGACAGAAAATGCAGTCGTGCTGCGGGCCGTGCCCGCCTGTCGGATGGTCGGTTGTCATGGTGTTTGCACTTTCCTCTAAGACTCAGCATCAGTGAATGCCCTTGGAGCGGGCGAACATGATCATCTCACAAGCCGGCCTTCGCTGGCGGGCGGCCTCATCGAGCGATGGCGTCCCAAGCATGCGCTAGACTGTCTTCTTCTGCACCCTTTTCCGTTCACCGTGACTGCACCCGTCTTTTCCACACTCCCCCTCGCGGCGCCCCAGCTCGAGAACCTCGCTCAGCTGGGATACACCCACATGACGCCCATCCAGGCGCAGAGCCTGCCCGTCATTCTTGAAGGACGCGACGTCATCGCCCAGGCCCGGACCGGCAGCGGCAAGACAGCCGCATTCGGGCTGGGCATTCTTCATCGCCTGAACCCGCAGCGCTGGGAAATCCAGGCTCTGGTGGTCTGCCCCACCCGCGAACTCTCCGAGCAGGTGGCCACCGAGTTGCGCCGCCTGGCGCGCTCCGAAGGCAACATCAAGGTGCTCACGCTCACTGGCGGGGCTTCTGCCCGCCCGCAGGTCGAATCCCTGGCGCACGGCGCCCACATCGTGGTGGGCACCCCGGGCCGGCTGCTGGACCTCATGGGCCGCGACGTGCTGTCGCTGTCGGCCGTGCATACGCTGGTGCTGGACGAGGCCGACCGCATGGTGGACATGGGCTTTTTCGCCGACGTCGTTGAAATCGCCGACGCTTGCCCCGACACGCGTCAGACCTTGCTGTTTTCCGCCACCTACCCCGACACCATCCGCCGGGACGCCGAACGGCTTCTGCGCGAACCGGCCATGGTGAAGGTTGACGTGGAACACCATGAGGGCCAGATCGCACAGCAGTTTTTCGAGGTGGAAGAGGGCCGCCGCCTGGAGGCCGTGGCCCTGCTCCTGCAACATTTTCAGCCGGAATCCGCCCTGCTGTTCTGCAACACCAAGGCGGCCTGTGCCGACCTGGCCGACTACCTGTCGCACCAGGGCTTCAGTGCCCTGGCGCTGCACGGCGACAAGGATCAGCGCGACCGTGACGATGTGCTTGCTCAGTTCGCCAACCAGAGCTGCAACGTGCTGGTGGCCACCGATGTCGCGGCGCGCGGGCTCGACATCCCCGCCCTGCCCATGGTGATCAACGTGGAACTGGCGCGCGAGCCGGCCGTGCACATCCACCGCATCGGGCGCACGGGCCGCATGCAGGAACGCGGCCTCGCCCTGAGCCTGTGCAGCCCGGAAGAACGACACGTCGCGGACCGGCTGGAAAAGCAGCAGGGCAACGCACTGGAGTGGTTCGCCCTGCCCCGCGGCCGCCCCGACGGCCGGCCCCGCAGGGCCCCGATGGCGACGCTGCTGGTGCTGGGCGGGAAGAAGGCCAAGTTGCGGGCGGGCGATCTGCTTGGCGCGCTGACCGGGGATGGCGGGCTGACCCGCGAACAGGTCGGCAAGATCCACATCACCGACCAGGTGTCCTACGTGGCGATTGATCGCGACGTCGCCCGTCGCGCCTTCCCCCGCCTTCGGGACATTCTGATCAAGGGGCGGCCGCAGCGCATGAAGCTGCTTTGAAAGCCGCCCGCCTGCCGGTCACCCCGGTATGTCTGAACCGCCCGTGAACGGCGCCCCGGCGAACGACCGGGATTGCCACACGGGCAGTGCGCTCACGCGACGACGTTCCTGCTGCGCAGGGCGTCGATCTCGGCTGCCGAATACCCCAGTTCCGCCAGCAGCTCGGCCGTGTTTTCACCGACGTGCGGCGGGCCGCTGCGCACTCCCAGCCGTTCACCATTCATCGTCATGGGCAACAGCGTCGTCTTCACCGTTTCCCCCGCCTTCGGCCCATCGGTCAGTTCGATATCGGCCAGACCACCCGTGGCCAGCAGATGTTCATCCTCCAGCAGTTCTTCCGGTTTGCGGATGGGCGCGTAGGGCAGGCCCGCCCGCTCCATGCGCTCGGCCAGCTCGGCCGCCCGGAACACCGCCAGTCGCGGACGCAGGGTGGCCAGCAGCCACTCGCGCCGTTGCACGCGATCATTGTTGGTGGTGAGGGTGGGGTCGGCCAGCAGATCGTCGAAACCCAGCACCTCGCAGAAGCCCTTCCACTGTGCATCGCTGACGGCCGCCAGGAAAATCTGTTCCCCGTCGGCCACATCGAACACGTCGTAGATGCCCCAGGCAGAAATGCGCATGGGCATCGGGGCCGCCGGCGAACCCGTCACCATGTACTGCATCATGTGCTGGGCGACGAGGAAGACGTTGTTCTCATAGAGCGCGCTCTGCACCTCCATGCCCCGGCCGGTGATGCCACGCTGGATGAGGGCACCCAGCACGCCGATGGCACCGAACATGCCGCCCATGATGTCGTTCACGCTCGTGCCGGCACGCAGCGGGTCGCCCGGGCGCCCCGTCATGTAGGCCAGGCCTCCCATCATCTGCACCACTTCATCCAGGGCGGTGCGATTCTCATAAGGCCCGGGCAGAAAGCCCTTGTGCGCCACGTAGATCAGCCCGGGGTTCTTCTTCGACAGGGAGGCGTAGTCCAGGCCGTACTTCCCCATGGTGCCGGGCTTGAAGTTCTCGGCGACGACATCCGCCCCTTCGCACAACTTGCGTGCGACTTCCACGCCCTCTTCAGTGCGCAAGTCGAGGCAGATGCTCTTTTTGTTGCGATTGAACAGCGGGAAGAAGCCGGCACCGGCGCCCAGCAGGAATCGGGTGCGGTCACCGCCCACCGGTTCCACCTTGATGACTTCCGCCCCCATGTCCGCCAGCACCATGCCGCAAGTGGGCCCCATGACCATGTGGGTGAATTCGACGACCCGCACGCCCTCCAACGGCAGGCGGCCCCGCGCCGCGGGAGAAGCCTCGGAAACCGGAATGTTGCTCATGCCGCTGCCGCTCCTGCCGTTGCCGGCTCAGCCAGCATGGTCTTGGGCAGGCCGGCCTTCCAGATGGCCCCCTGGAAGCATTCCCCTTCCAGCCACTGCGTGATGCGTGCGCGCAAGGCCAGCAGACGGTCGAAGTCGATGCCGGTGGACAGCCCCATGCTGTGCATCAGGTAAACCAGGTCTTCGGCATTGACGTTGCCGCTCGCGCCGGGCGCATGGGGGCAGCCGCCGATTCCCGCCACACAGGCGTCGAAACGATGAATGCCGGTGTCCAGCGCCGCCATCACATTGGCCAGCCCCAGGCCACGAGTATCGTGGAAGTGGCCGCAGACGAGCCGCTCGCCCGCCACTTCCCGCACCTGCTCGAACATCGAGCGGATCTGACGCGGATCGGCATAGCCCACGGTGTCGGCCAGGCTGACCTGATCGGCGCCGGCATCCAGCACCGCCTTCACCAGACGCAGCACTTCCTGCGGCTCGACCTTACCCTGGATCGTGCAGCCAAAGGCCGTGCTGATGCCGACCTCCAGCGCCGTTTTCGTACCGGCCGCATCCATTTCCGCACGAATGCGGCCCACTTCCTGAACGACATCGTCCGGCGCCTTTCGCAGGTTCGCCAGGCTGTGCGCGTGGCTGGCCGACAGAGGCAGCAGCATGAGATCCACCCCCTGCTCCAGGGCCAGCGTCGCCCCCTTCAGGTTGGGAATCAGCACCGACACATGCAGGCCGGGCAGTTTCCTGGCCGCCGCCACGATCTGGGCGGTGTCCGCCAGCTGCGGCACCAGCTTGGGCGGAACGAACGATCCGACCTCCAGTTCGCGGAAGCCGGCGTCGTAAAGCCCCTGAAGCCACTCCAGCTTGGTCTCGGTGGGCAGGACCCGCGCAATATTCTGCAGGCCGTCACGCAGGCTGACGTCCCGCACAACCACTGCCGGGGTTTGTGTATCTTGCGCGCTCATGGCGACTCCTTACATCATGTACTTGATCGGAGAAAGCATAGTGGATGGGGAAAAGAATAGGCGTTCCGAAGGGCGGAGAGAAGCGGTAATATATCGCCTCAGGAATTCCTGACGGGAAACTCTCATCTGCCCGTGACTTTCATGCGCCCCACAGATTTCGACCTGACCAGCCTACGCCTGTTCGTCACGGTATGTGAACTGGGCAACATTGCGCGTGCGGCCGAACAGGAGCACATGGTCAGCTCGGCGCTGAGCAAGCGCATCGCCCAGCTCGAACGCCACACCGGCAGCCTGCTCCTGGAACGTCTGCGCTACGGCGTGCGGCCCACCGCAGCGGGCGAAACCGTGCTCGCCTACGCCAAGGAAATGCTCAGTACCGCCGGGCGTCTCGAAAGCGCCATGGAAGCGTTCAGCGACGGCGTGCGCGGTCAGGTGCGCCTGCTGGCAAACGCCTCGATCCTCGCTGAAGCCCTGGCCGACGACCTGGTGAAATTCACGCAGGACCCTCGCCATGCCCATATTCGCATCGATGTCGAGGAACGGCTGAGCCCGGCCGTCATCCAGGGCGTGCGCGAAGGCAGCGCGCAAGTCGGCATCGTGTGGGACAAAGTGAACCTCCAGGGCCTCAAGCACCGGCCCTACCGGCACGACCATCTGGGCGCCGTCGTGCACAAGAAACACCCTCTGGCAAAACGTAGACGTATATCCTTTGTAGACACACTGAACTGGGAACATGTCGGCCTTCCCGCCAGCAGCACCATCCAGAGGCAATGCGAGCAGACCGCGCTGGCACACGGCAAGCGCATTCGCAGCCGGGTCGTGGTGGCCGGTTATGAAGCGTCGATGCGTTTCGCCCATGCCCAACAGGCCATCTGCTTCGTGCCGGGCGAGCTGTTTTCACCCGGCCCCAAAACCCCGAACCTTGTCCACATTCCCCTCACCGACCCTTGGGCTCAGCGGCAGTTCGTCCTGTGCTATCGCGATGAATCTCAACTGTCGGCGGCAGCCCTGGCCCTGATCGAACACCTGGAATCCTCCTCCCGGACAAAAGACCCCTCGTCAAAGGACCCCTCATGAGTGAAGCGCCGATCCGCCGTATACAACCCGTCACGCTCAACGGCGAGCATGTGGCTCTGCAACCGCTTTCCTTCGAGCACGAAGCCGGCCTGGCCGCCGCCGTACAGGATGGCGCGCTCTGGGAGCTCTGGTTCACCAGCGTTCCGCGCCCGGAAAACATGAAGGCCGAGATCGAGCGGCGCCTGCGCCTGCAGGACGCAGGCAGCATGCTGCCCTTCACCGCCGTCGATCGCCACAGCGGCGACATCGTCGGCATGACCACCTACATGAACATCGATGCGGTCAGCCCGCGCGTGGAGATCGGCTCCACCTGGTATGCCAGACGCGTGCAGAGAACCCCCCTGAACACCGAGGCAAAGCTCCTGCTGCTTGGCCACGCCTTCGACACCCTGGACTGCCTTGCGGTGGAGTTCCGCACCCATTTCCTCAATCATGCCAGCCGCCGGGCCATCGAGCGCCTTGGCGCCCGGCTGGACGGCATCTTGCGAAGCCATCAGCGCATGGCGAACGGCACCCTGCGCGACACTTGCGTCTACAGCATCATTGCCCCTGAATGGCCCACGGTGAAGGCCCACCTGGAATGGAAGCTCGGCCGGCGCTGACGCCGGACCCGGCCGGACCCCATGCATACTGCCCCCCACCCCGCCGCCCGCCTCAGGGAAGTCTTCACCGCATTTCTCGTGCTGGGGCTGAGCGCCTTTGGCGGCCCCGTCGCCCACCTGGGCTACTTCCGGAACGAATTCGTGCAGCGTCGGCGCTGGCTCAGCGAATCAGCCTACGCAGACCTCGTGGCGCTGTGCCAATTTCTGCCGGGCCCGGCCAGCAGCCAGGTGGGTTTCGCCCTGGGCCTGATGCGCGGGGGCCCCTGGGGGGCGCTTGCCGCGTGGACGGCCTTCACCCTGCCCTCTGCCATTGCCCTGGTGTTGTTCGCCCTGGGCGCCAGCCTGATGGACGGGCCGGCAAGCCAGGCCGTCATCCACGGGCTCAAGGTGACGGCCGTCGCCGTTGTGGCACATGCCGTGTGGAGCATGGCCCGCAGCCTCTGTCCGGACCTTCCACGTGTCGTCATTGCCCTGACCGGCGCGCTGCTGGTCAGCCTGCTGGGCGGCCCCCTCGCGCAGGTCTCCGCCATCGCGGCCGGGGCCTTGGCCGGCGCCATCGTCTGCCGACCGCAGGCGGCCCCGACGACGCATGACTTGCCATTTGAAGTGTCCCCCCGCGCCGGCGTTTGCGCCGCCGTGCTCTTTCTGCTCGGCCTGTTCGGCCTACCCCTGCTGGCCTGGACCGTGCCCTCGGGCGTCAGCCTGACGAGCGACGCCTTCTACCGGGCCGGTGCCCTGGTCTTTGGCGGTGGCCATGTCGTGCTGCCCCTGCTGGAAGCGGAAGTCGTTCAGCCGGGCTGGGTGACGGCCGACGCCTTTCTGGCCGGCTATGGCGCGGCCCAGGCGGTTCCCGGCCCCTTGTTCACCTTCGCGGCCTACCTGGGCGCCGTCATGCAGCCCCTCGGCGGAATGGCCGGCGCCGCCCTGGCCCTGTGCATGATCTTCCTGCCCGGCATGCTGTTGCTGCTGGCGGTGCTGCCCTGGTGGAACCGCTTCCGCCGCTGGCAGCCGGCTCACGCCCTCATGCGCGGTGCCAACGCCGCCGTGGTGGGCATCCTCGCGGCCACTCTGTACGATCCGGTCTGGACCGGCACAATTCTCGGCCCCACCGACATGCTGCTGGCCGTCGCCGGGCTGCTGATGCTGGTGGTCTGGAAGACGCCCGCCTGGTGGGTGGTGATTGCGCTGGCGGGCGGCAACCTGCTGTTCTCGTGGTTTCAGTGACGCACGCAGTCCTGGAGGCCCGACTCGCGCAACCAGCGCTCGAAGTCCACGGGGGTGAGTGGACGGGAAAAGAGGTAGCCCTGCACCACCGGATAACCCTGTTCACGCAGCGTCTCTTTCTGAAGTTCGGTTTCCACCCCTTCCGCCACCACCACCAGACTGAGGCTGTTGCCGATGCCCAGAATGGCAGAGCTCAATGCCCGTGCCGCAGCGTCGGTTTCCAGGTCGGCCACAAAACCGCGGTCGAGCTTGAGTTCGGAAAAGGGCAGGCTGCGCAGAGAGCTCAAGCTTGAATAGCCCGAACCGAAATCATCCATCGACAGGCGTACGCCCTGCGC
>JAJUFT010000021.1 GCA_029263615.1 Alcaligenaceae bacterium
CGCAAGCCGGAATCGAACCGACGTACACGGATTTGCAATCCGCTGCATCACCACTCTGCCATTGCGCCGCACGGTGCCCACCGGTGAAACTGCCTTTAACCAGTCGGCCCTCGAGTGAATCCAGAATTATACACGAACGAACGCCATTTTTTCCACCCGAACCGCAAGGCTGGCCGGGTTGCTCGCTCCTTGCTTCATAAGTGCTTGCAAATCAAGAATCTGAGCAAACAAACGCTGCAAGAACGGGGGAGGACGCGCGGGGATCGGCCTATCCTTGCAGGTTGGCGCTCCATTCCGCCTGACCGTTGACCGTGCCCTGCATTTGCTTGCCGTTGACGGTGGCCGAATATTCCGTATCACCCGCCTTGAAGCGGAGGGTGGTGCCATCCAGGCGGCCGTCCGTGACGGACACCGTGTCGCCTCCGCGGGTCAGGGAGCCTTCCACAAACTGATAGTTTTGGGTGAGCACCAGCCTGCCGTCGGGCAGCGCCCAGGTCCCTTCGACCTTGGCCGGCACGACCCATTTGTACGCCGTGCAGTAATTGGCGCAGCCTTCCGCCTCGGCGGATTCATCGGGTTCCCAGTCTCCCATGGTGAAGGAATTGGACACCACCCGTGTGCCCGGCGCCATGTCCAGCAGCGTGGGTCTGAGTTTCAGATTCAGGTTGGGCAGCAGGAACAGCGTAACGACCGTGGCGTCAGAGAAGTCGGATTCGAAGATGTCGGCCTGCTCGAACACGGCGCGATCGGCCAACCCCGCCTGTAGTGCGGCACTGCGCGACAGGGCGACCATGTCGGGGTTGTATTCGATCCCGCGAGCCCTGGCCCCCCGCTTGGCGGCCGTGATCACCGTGCGACCATCCCCGGAACCGAGGTCCACCAGGGTGTCCTGCGGCGTCAGTTTGGCCATGTCGAGCATTTTGTCGACGAGTGCCTGGGGCGTCGGCACCCAGATGACGTCCTTGCCGGCCTGCCCCACCGTGGGGACGAACTCCTTGGATTCCGTAGCCTGCGAGGGCGACTCCGCCCACGACGCACCGGCAAGGGCAAGAGTGAACAACGCGGCAGCAATTCGGGACTTGCGTGAGGGGGTCATCGACGGCTTCTCCTTATGAACGACCGGACGGGGCCCGCACATGGCGGGCCAACCGGGTGAACGGATACGGACGAGAAGCCTAAAGGTAGCGCAGGAAGGCGGGAATGGGCGAGTAAAAACTCGTTTCAGGCGGAACTGCCCCGTTTCAGGCCGGAATGCGCGGCGCGGGCCAGAAATCGGGAGGCAGTTCAACTTCCGGCCTTTCGTCCAGCGGCCCCGGGTGTTCCTCTGGCACACAGTGTTTCAATGCTGCCGCCATTTTCGCCAGGGCCTCGGCCCCGCTGGCGCCCTCGGTGACCTTGTCCCACCAGATCCGATGAACGTGACGCACCTGCACGGGGATGGACGGCAGGCCGAGCCGCTGCGCCATGGCCAGACGATGCAGCCCCCGGTTCACCTTGACGATGGTTCCATCGCGAGTGATGGCGACGCCGACGGGGTCTTTCCCTCGTTCCGGGTTGAAGCCATGCGCTGCCATGTCATCCAGAAAATCGACGTAGATCTGCAGGTAGCCGAGGATTTTTTCGGGGGTGTCGAGCAGCACGCCAAGCTGGTGCGACGCCCAGGGCCGGCCCTGTTCAATACGCTTCATCAGGTAGCGGTAGCGCTCGGTGCGTTCGAGGCGGCCACGGTTTTCGTCGAGGTCGCTGATCAGCCCGTAGCGGGTTCCGACGCGCAGATCTTCCCGCCGCTGATCCCAGGTGCCTTCCCAGATGAAGGCCAGGGAGGACGGACGTTTTTCGACTTTGCGTGATGCATGAACCCCGATGCGGATCAGTTTGCGCGGGTCGACGTGCAGGGTCAGGGCCTCTTCGCCAAGGACTTCCTCGACAATATGGCGGGGCAATCCGAACGACTCGACCTGCCTGGCAGGCGCCCGCCCCCGCATCCACTGGCGCATCAGGATACGCCCCACGGGACGGCCGATGCCCTGCTGAACGGAGTGCTGGGTGCGACTGACGAGGTGCGCCACGATCACGCGATGACGTATGCGCGCGTCGGCCAGCGGTGCGAAGGCCTCGTCGGCGCCGGGCCCGAGCAGGCCCCGCCCGCGGCGACGGGGTGGCGCGACCTTGCGGGAGTGCTGCATGTGTTACTGCCTTATTACGAGACAAAATCGGAAACCGCCATTATCTCATTCACCCGAAAAAGGGCCGGCCAGTTGTGTGGAAGGGGCAACACCGGGTGCTATCATGATGACACGGCTTCCTTCTTGCGATGCATATGGACGAACAAGTCATGGCGGCGATGGCCCGTTGGCCCAACGTGCCGGCCGTATACGGGTGGCTCTCCCTGCCGGAATCCGGGCAATGGCGTCTGCATCCGCAGGGCGACGCCCTGCAGCACCCCGAATCCCGTGGCGAGGCCATCACCAGCCCGCAGATCCTCGCTTTCATGAATCGCAATTACGCGGCAGACGCTCACGGCCAGTGGTTCTTCCAGAACGGCCCCCAACGTGTGTATGTGCGCCTGGATTGCGCGCCGTACGTTGTGCAACTGACCACCGACGTGGCCACCGGGTCCCTGAAACTGCGCACCCACACCGGTCTCGATGTCGGGAAGGTGTCCGCCCTGTATCTCGATGAAAACGGCCGATGCTATGCGGCCACCGATCTGGGCGGTGCCCTGATCGCAGGGCGCGACCTTCCCGCCCTGCTTGATACCTTCCAGCTCGCAGATACCTTCGCTCCTGACACCGGGCTTCACGAGGCACTGGCGGAATGCCTGGAATCCGGAGCATCCGTGCCCCTGGTGGCCCATGGAATCCAGGGCTTTCCCGACACGTCCTTCACCCTGAGCCCGTGCCGCCACGCCGATCTTGAACGCCTGCTGACGTTCCTGCGTCATCCCCGCCCCGACCCGGAAACGGCCCAGGCCGGCTGACTGTGGGCATCGGGCCCCAGCCTGCACGGATTTCGTTAGAATTTCCCCCATGACATCGCAAGCGCCAACCTTCTACTTCCCCGCGCCACGGGCGCAGAAATTCTGCTCCGTCTGCGGAACGGCCCTGACCCGCCGCATCCCGCCGGAAGACAATCGCGTGCGTGATGTCTGTGAACAATGCGGGGCCATCCATTATCAGAACCCGCGCAATGTGGTGGGCGTGGTGCCCATCTACGGTGACCGTGTGCTGCTGTGCCGCCGGGCCATCGAGCCGCGGTTCGGCAAATGGACGCTGCCCGCCGGCTTCATGGAGCTGGGGGAAACCACCGCCCAGGGGGCCATGCGCGAAACCCAGGAAGAAGCGGGAGCGCAGATCGAGCTGGGCCCGCTCTATACCATCATTGACGTTCCGCAGGCGGAACAGGTGCACTTCTTCTATCTGGCGACGGTCACCAGCGAAGCACTGTATCCCGGGCCTGAAAGCCTGGAAGCGGCGTTCTTTCCACTTGACGACATCCCCTGGAACGAATTGTCCTTCCGCACCGTCAGCACGACCCTGCGCCACTACGTCGAGGACGCCAGAACGGGTGTCTTCCCCATCCATCACTACGACCTGCCCGAACCCGATTCACAATAGGTTGCCAAGTGAGCGGTCTGATCTGGCTGGATTCCGATACTCCGCTGCCCGAACCGGAACGCGCCCTGCCCGAGGGGCTGCTGGCGGCGGGCAGCGACCTCTCCGTTGCCCGGCTTCAGGAAGCCTACTCCAAGGGCATTTTTCCCTGGTTCAACGAAGGCGACCCCGTACTGTGGTGGAGCCCTGATCCGCGCATGGTGCTGGCATGTGCCGATTTCAAGGTATCGCGTTCCCTGGGCAAGCGACTGCGCCAGATTGCCCAGCAGGAAGACAGCGCAGACCCGGCGGTGGTCGTCACCACCGACCTGGCCTTCGACCACGTCATCCAGGCCTGCGCGGGGCCGCGCAATACGCAAGCGGGCACCTGGATTTCGGAACGCATCATTCGCTGCTACCGGGAATGGCACCAGCTGGGCCGCGTACACAGCGTGGAGACCTGGATCGACGGGCGGTTGGCCGGCGGCCTGTATGGCGTCAACCTGGGCGGCTTCTTCTTCGGCGAATCCATGTTCGCGTGGCAGACGGACGCCAGCAAGATCGCCCTGGCCCATCTCGTGCGTTTTCTTGAGCGCCATGGAGTGAGCCATGTAGACTGTCAGCAGGAGACCCGTCACCTCGCCAGTCTCGGCGCCGCGCCCATGTGCCGCCAGGATTTCCTCGCGCTGTTGGGGAAAGCCCTGCTGCGGCCCGAACCGGCATGGCAGGCCGGGCGATTGCTCCATGATGGGCGCCTGCAACCGATCGGGGATGCGCCGCCCCAAAGCGAGGATCAGCCATGAGCAACCCCCAGGATCTTCCTCCCCGGGTTCTGCAGTTCTACACCACTGCCGAATACCCCTGCAGCTATCTTCCCGACCGGCTGGCCCGTTCCCAGGTGGCAGCCCCCACGCATCTGATCGATGGCGCCGTCTATGGCGAGCTGGTCCAGGAAGGGTTTCGGCGCAGCGGCCTGTTCACCTACCGGCCCCATTGCGACCACTGCAGCGCCTGCCTTCCCATTCGGGTCGACGTCAACGCCTTTCGCCCCAGCCGAGGCCAACGTCGTGCCTGGGCGCGCCAGGAACCGCTCACAGTACGCATGACCGGCCTGCGCTGGGACGAAGCCCATTTCGAGCTCTATCAGCGTTACCAGCTGCATCGTCATCCGGGCGCCGGCATGGACGATGACATGCCGGGCCAATACCGACAATTTCTGCTGACCAGCCGGGTCAATACCCGCCTCGCGGAATTCCGCGATGCGAAAGGGCGACTGATGATTGTTTCGGTCATCGATGTGCTGACAGACGGCCTCTCGGCGGTCTACACCTTTTTCGAGCCGGAAGCCCCCGGCAGCCTGGGCACCTGGGCCATCCTCTGGCAGATCGAACAGTGCCGTACAGCAGGGCTGCCCTGGCTTTACCTCGGTTACTGGATCGAGGAAAGCCGTAAAATGGCCTATAAATCCGCTTTCCAGCCATACCAGCTCCTGCAGGCAGGCCGCTGGGTGAACCCCTGATTCCTCCCCATTCCATGACTCTGCTTTTCAATGCCTATCCGCTGGCTCGTGCGGTCCTGTTCTCTCTGGATGCTGAAAAAGCCCACGAGCTGACGCTGCGGCTGCTGCAGCAAACGTACGACTGCCGTCCGCTGCGTCATTTGCTCCCGGCGGCTCCCATGCGTCCTCGCACCCTCATGGGGCTGACCCTGCGCAACCCGGTCGGCCTGGCCGCCGGCCTGGACAAGAACGGCGCCCATATCGATGCGCTGGCGGCCCTCGGCTTCGGTTTCGTGGAAGTGGGCACGGTGACGCCCCGCCCGCAGGATGGCAACCCCAAGCCGCGACTCTTCCGGCTGCCTCGGGCTCAGGCCCTGATCAACCGTTTCGGCTTCAACAATCAGGGGCTGGATGCCTTCATCGCCAACGTACAGCGCAGTACCTTCCGGCGCGAAGGCGGGGTGCTCGGGCTGAACATCGGCAAGAATGCCAGCACGCCGATCGAAAACGCGGTCGACGACTACCTGACCTGCCTTGAAGGCGTCTACCCCCATGCCGATTACGTCACGGTCAATATCTCCTCGCCCAACACGGCCAACCTGCGCAGCCTGCAAGGGGGCGACGACCTCGGCAAGCTGCTGCAGAGCCTGCAGCAACGTCGCGAAGACCTCGCCGACCGTCATGGCCGGCGGGTGCCCCTGGTGGTCAAGATTGCACCCGATCTCACGACAGAGCAGGTCGATGCCATTGCCGACCTGCTGCCCCGCTACGGCATGGATGGCGTGATCGCCACCAACACCACCCTCGATCGCAGCCAGGTCGAGGGGCTGCCGCACGCCACGGAGACTGGCGGCCTGTCGGGTCCGCCCGTCCATGAGCTCTCGCTGGCCGTCATCCGTCGTCTGCGGGCGCGCCTCGGCGCCGAGACGGCCATCATCGGGGTGGGGGGGATCCATAGCGGCCAGCAGGCACGGGAAAAGATCGAGGCCGGGGCCGACGCCGTGCAGCTCTACACCGGCCTGATCTACCGAGGTCCGGCGCTCATCGGGGAATGCGTGCGCGCCGTGTGACGCGCAGTGCGAGTTCGTTCGAGCATTCGCCGCACAGGCAGAAAACACACACAGACAGAAAACAAAGCGGCCCGGCTCAGGCAATGCCTGGCCGGGCCGCTTTGCCGAAAACGAGATGCCGGAATTTCCGACACCCCGATTCAGCGATCAGGCTTCTGCAGCGGGCGCACGGCGAGCACGCGGCGCGGCAGCGGACTTGGTTGCTTCAGCGGCGTCGCTGGCGGCCTTCAGCGTGGCATTGGCGGCAGCGGCAAAGTTGCTTTCCGCAGCGTTGCTGGCCTGACGCGCCACCTTGCTCGCGGATTCAAACGCGCTGGTGGCCGTTGCCAGGGAGCTCTTCATCAGGGCAACTGCACCTTCCGAACCCGTGGGAGCGTTCTTGGCCAGCTGTTCGATGGTTTCGTCCAGCTGACGTTGCGCCTGGGCAAACTGCTCTTCGCTCAGTTTGGACAGGTTGGACTGCAGGCCGGAGATGATGTCATACACATGCTTGCCGTAGGCAGCGAACTTGTCGGTGCCGGGCTGGACCAGACCCGTGGTGAAGTTCACGGCTTCCTGGACATCCTTCACTTCCAGGGCCTCGTGGGTCTTCTGCACCGCTTCATCCAGGGAAGCACGTGCCACTTTGAGGTTCAGGTCGACCAACTGCTCGAAACCGTTGAATACCGCTTCCTGGAATGCGAGAAAGTGATCGACCGTAGCTTTCTGGTTGGCGAGAAATTGTTGGGGGACCGCGCTCATAGTGAGTTCCTTTCCTGAAATTTTGTGTGGGCCTGTGCCCGTCATTCGGCATTTGTTGCGCCGCACAATTCCTATTCTACCGCAGTGCGCTCCCAAGTCAACCATTTTTATTGCAATGCAACATTAGAGAAACGTGATGCATGGCAAGGATCGGACATTTTTCGGGTTTACCCCGGCGGACAGCAGGAAATCATTCACTTAGCATCGACCTAGGTCGGGCGTATCGGCCAGTTGGCCGAGATGTCCGGTTCGCCCCCATCCCGGGCGTGCACCGCCGTTCCGAGACAAGACGGTGGTGTGGAAACGACCTGCTCCGGCGCGCGAACCGTCTGCCGGATCCATTCCAACCGCATTTCAGGACACAAGCACAGACATGAAAAAAACCACCCTGAAGTTCACCGCAACCGCCCTCATCCTGGGCACTTCTCTTTTCGGAGGCATCGCCGGGGCTGCTGAATTCCCGGAACGCCCGGTCAGCATGGTGGTCCCCTTCTCAGCCGGGGGGCCGACCGACACCGTGGCCCGTTCACTGGCGGAAGCCATGCGCAGCTCGCTGGGTGAAACCGTACTTGTGGAAAACAAGGGTGGGGCCGGCGGCACCATTGGCGTGTCTCACGTTGCGCGCGCGAAACCCGACGGGCACACCATTCTTCTGATGCATATCGGCTTTTCGACAGCCCAGTCCCTTTACAAAGACCCGGGCTACACGTCCGACAGCTTCGAGCCCATCGGCCTGGTGCTGGACGTGCCCATGACCATCATCGCACGCTCCGACTTCCCGGCAGACAACATTGAGGAACTGGTGGCCTACCTCAAGGCGAATCCCGACAAGGTCTCCCTGGCCAACGCCGGCATCGGTGCCGCCAGCCACCTGTGCGGCACCATGTTCGCCAATGCCATCGGCGTCGAGCTGCTCACCATCCCTTACAAGGGCACGGGCCCGGCCATGAACGACCTGCTGGGCAAACAGGTTGACGTGATGTGCGACCAGACCACCAACACGTCCCAGCACATCAAGGCCGGCACGGTGAAGGCCTACGCGGTCACCAGCAAGGAGCGCGTCCCCACCCTGCCCGATCTGCCCACCATGCAGGAATCCGGCTTCGACGGGTTTGAAGTGGGTATCTGGCACGGCATGTGGGCGCCCAAGGGCACCCCCCAGCCGGCCCTGGACAAACTCCAGAAGGCACTGCAGGACGGTCTGGCCGACAAGGCCTTCCAGGAACGCATGCTGGGTCTGGGCGCCAACCTGCTGCCCGCCCGCGCCAATCCCAAGGCACTGGCCGACCACGTGAACCAGCAGGTTCCGCAGTGGGCCGAGCTGTTCAAGAAGGCAGGCATCGAGCCGCAATAAACCTCAGGCCCGGCGCGACACCCGGTCAGGCGGGGGTCGCGCCTTCGTAACCCAAGGCCTCGGAAATCTTCAATGCGGCCTTCTGCAGCAGGGGAATCCACTCATCGCGCAGGCGGTCGGCCGGCGCCGAAAGCGACAGACCCGCGAGCAGTTTCCCCGTGTCATCGTGAATGCCTGCGGCAATGCAGCGCACCCCCAATTCCAGTTCTTCGTTGTCCCGCGCATAGCCGTGGCGCCGCACCAGCGCCAGCTCGCGCTCCAGACGGTCGATGTCCGTGATGCTGTTGCGCGTGGTGCCGGCCAGGCCGGTGCGCATGGCGTAGGCCCGGACCTGACGGCTTTCCGCCACCGACAGAAACAGCTTGCCCGTGGATGTCAGGTGCAGCGGCGCATGCCCGCCAATGGCGCGCACGACCTGCATGCCCGAGCTTTCGCTCCAGGCACGCTCGATATAGACGATTTCATCGCCCTGCTGCAGCGACAGATTCACGGTCTGCCCGGTGAGGCGGTGCAGTTCACGCATGGGCTCCAGCGCCACTTCACGCACGTTGAGCCGGCGCTTCACGAGGGAACCCAATTCCAGTAACCGCATGCCCAGCTGGTACATGCCGCTATCGACGCGGTCGACGTAGCGGCCAACGACCAGGTCGTTCAGGATGCGGTGGGTGGTGGAGGTATGCAGCCCGGTGGCCGCTGCCAGCTCCTTGAGGGCGACAGGCTCCGAATGCGTGGCCAGAACATCGAGCAGCTTCATGGCACGCTCCAGAACCTGAATGGCGACTTGCGAGCCGTTTGTGTCAGGGGTGAGTCTGTCAGTACGACTGAGGATGTCGGTGCGAGCGGAGGTCATGGTTCAAAGCGTTTTGATGCAACGCAGCATTTTTCGTGTTATGAAATATACACGAGCACGCGTCAATTGTCTCTCCTGCGTCACCCCAACTCAGGGATTCAGCTCGCCGCCCAGTCGCAAGACCTCTTCGCGGAGGAAGTTCAGCGCTTGCGCGGCCGCATCCGGTTCTCCCTTGACGCCCAGGTCGATGTGCGGCCGACCCTTGCCCATGCTAGGCAGACTGAAGGCCCGCACGCCCGGCCAGCGACGCTCGAGCTCTTCCAGGGCCGGGGTGATGCGAGATTCGGGCATCTCGAAGACGATAAAGGAATGCTCCACGCGCTCGGCCCGATGATGCAGGGAAGAATATCGACGGTCGAGCGTCCATTCCATCATCGGCCAGGCAATGACCGGGAAGCCGGGCATGAATGTGTGGTCGCGGATGAAAAACCCCGGGATCTTGTTGTAGGGGTTCGGAACAATGTCGCTCCCCCTGGGGAAGTAGCCCATCTGCAGCCGCTGCTGGTTTTCCGGCAGTGACATGTCGCCACTGCCCCGCCCTTCCCGTTCGTTATCGGCACAGCGTTCTGCAATGAGCCGCTCGGCTTCGGGATGCAGCACGAGATCCACGCCCAGGGCCTGGGCGGCAGCCTGACGGGTGCGGTCATCCGGGGTCGCGCCGATGCCGCCACAGCAGAACACGATGTCCCGGGTCGCAAAACTGCGTTCCAGCACGGCGGCAATCTCGTCCTGCGCATCCGAAACGATTTCCACCCGGTTCAGCTGCATGCCTCGTTCCGCCAACAACTGAATGAGGTGGGCCATGTGCTTGTCCTGCCTCCGCCCGGAGAGGATTTCATCGCCCACCAGGATCAGACGAATCCTGGGCATCTCCTGCTTCATTTCGCGACTCCTGACAAACGGTGCTGACGCAGGGCCTCCAGCCCGAAATGCGCAAACACGAGAGAAGAAAACACCGGCATGATCAGCCACGCCGGCGGCACCAGATTGATGATGGCCAGGGCAAACCCGATCAGCCACCACTGCCGCTGATGACGTTTCCAGAGCAGGCGGCGTTCGTCAGGGTCGGCGTGCTCGATGATGGCGTCGACCCGCAGCAGGCGCGTGATGGCGAACATCCACCAGAAAATGGGTAGCGCCACCGCGAACGGCGGAAAGAGCCACAGCGGCATGGTGACCAGCCAGCCCAGAATGAAGGCGCCGCCCACCCACACCGCATTCCATGCGCTCAGCACGGTGGCATTGCGCCCGTTGCGGCGCAGGCCGGCGTAGTGGGTTTTATCGAGGTGGCCCAACACGATGGGCATGACGAACACGGCCGCGATGATCAGGCCCAGAATGCCCGACATGGGCAGCAGAATGCCCGCGGCCAGCAGGGGAATGAGATATAGCTTGATGGAGAACAGCCCCAGGGCCAGCAGCCAGCCATCCACGGTATTGACCACGCCCCAGTCGGCCGACTGCGTGGTCAGCCATTCCGTGAGGGGCGTCCAGAATGCCCAAATGAGCAAAATGGCGCCCAACAGGGCAATGATGAAAGGCAGCAGCACTGCCATCAGCATTTTCGGGTGCAGCTGGGAGACAACAGCGCGCTTGAAGGCCAGCGCCACGGCAGACAGACCGTTGGGCTTGGCAACTTCCTCGCGCACGGCAACCGGATATTCGTTCATGCGCCACTCGTGCAAAAGGGACAGAAGTTATGATATCGCCAATATTGCCCGCTCAGTGGACACCGATCCGCCATTTCTGCCAATCGCGCGGACATGGCCTCGCGAGGCTGACCGCGGGCCAGGACTGATTCAATGAATTTCTTCGACGCACACACCCGGCTGCCCGAGCTGGCCCGCCGCCTGGAAACCCATGAAGGCCTCGTGGTGGCCTGTTACTGCGCCGCCTGGTGCGACACCTGCAACGCTTATCGACCTGGCTTCGAGGCCCTGGCCGGCCGCCTGCCCCAGCATCTCTTCGTCTGGGTCGACATCGAGGAATGCGAAGCCTTGCTGGACGATATAGATGTCGAGAATTTTCCGACCATCCTGGTGCAGTCACCACAGGGCAACCTCTTTTTCGGCCCCCTGCTGCCCCACCTGGAGCATCTGGAGCGACTCCTGCAGGGGCTCGACGCTTCGTGCCCGGCCGACCACCCCGGCCCGGGCCCGCTCAAAGATCTGATCGACTGACGAAAAAGCCCCTCTGCACGACAGAGGGGCTTCTTGCGGCTTCCGGGGAAGAGGAACGCGAAATCAGCCGCCCAGCAGCACGCCGACCGACCGGCGACGTTCCGCGGCGCGGTCTTGGGCGTCTTTCGCAGCCGCCTGGCTCGGCGCGGACGACGGGGGTGTGGAAGGCTCGTAGGGCTTGAAGAAGAAGTCGTCGACCGGCTGCTTCACGGAACGAGAATACCCCCCGCTGTTGCGGGCCGCCGGGGGTTCGCTGCGCGCGCGACGCGGGGCCGCCGGCAATTGCAGTTCGCTGCGCGGGATCTTGCGCCCGATCAGCTTTTCAATATCGGCCAGCAGGCGCGCGTCATCCGGCGAGCAGAAGTTGATGGCTTCGCCGCTTGCGCCGGCCCGACCGGTCCGCCCGATGCGGTGGACGTAGTCTTCGGCGTTGTACGGAAGATCGTAGTTGATTACACAGGGCACCCCGGCCACGTCGAGCCCACGGGCGGCGACGTCGGTTGCCACCAGCACTTCGAGTTCGCCTGCCTTGAAGGCTTCCAGCGCCTTCATGCGATCGGCCTGGCTCTTGTCGCCGTGAATAGACTCGGCCTTCACACCGTCGCGGATCAGTTCGCGCGCCAGCCGGCTGCAGCCGATCTTGGTATTGGAGAACACGATCACCTGACGCAGGCCCCGCGACTTCACCAGATGGACGACTGCGGCACGCTTTTCGGAAGGCGCCAGCTGATAGACCACCTGGGTGACCGTATCGGCCGTGGCGTTGCGCGCGGCCACTTCGACCTCAACCGGGTTGTTCAAGTAGCTGCGCGCCAGCTTGCGAATTTCATTGCTGAAGGTGGCGGAGAACAGCAGCCCCTGCCGACGGGGCGGCAGAAGGCGAACGATGCGCTCGAGGTCGGGCAGAAAGCCCATGTCGAGCATGCGGTCGGCCTCGTCGAGGACGAAGATGCCGACTTGGCCGAGATTCACGTTCTTCTGCTCGATGTGGTCGAGCAGACGACCCGGCGTGGCAACGAGGATCTCGCAACCGCGGCGCAGGGCTTCGCGTTGCGGGCCGATATCGACCCCGCCGAATACCACCGCCGAGCGCAGCGGCGTATGCCGGCTGTACTGGGCCACACTCTGGTAGACCTGGTCGGCAAGTTCACGCGTGGGCGCGAGAATCAGCGCTCTGACCGGGTGCCTTGCAGGCGATGCGCTGGTGTTCGCCAGCGGCATCAGACGATGCAGAATGGGCAGGGTGAAAGCGGCGGTTTTCCCCGTACCGGTCTGCGCGGCCCCCATGACGTCTCGGCCATCCAGCACATGCGGAATGGCAGTGGCCTGAATGGGCGTCGGCGTCGTGTAACCCGTTTCGGCAACCGCCTGGAGCAGGCTGGGATGCAGGCCGAAATCAGGGAAAGTGGCAATGGATTCTTGCTGAGTTTTGGTGGTGTCTGTCATTTAGAGGTGTGCATGCCTCGCTCAATACTGCCGTGCGATGGCGTCGTTAACGTATTGATTTTAACGCACATCCGTGCTTGGCCCGTGGCCGGGCCGCGACACATGGCCGGAAGAGGCGGGAAAAAAGGCCCGTAAGGGTGGGTTCAGAAGGGCCACCAGGGCCGCAGAAGCCAGTAAGCCACCATGCCGCCGACGATCACCAACAGGCCGTTGCGCGTCTTCCAGTACAACGCAACGGCCACCAGCGCCGCCACCGCCTTGACGTCCAGGGTGGGCAGCGTACCGAACTGCCAGGGCAGCACCTCGGGCACAATGATGCCGGTGAGCGCCGCCGCGGGCGCGTAGCGTAGGGCGCGGCGCAGCCCCTCGGGCAGGGGCAAGTAGTCGCCGAACACCATATAACCGGCCCGGGTGAGCAGACTGCAGACCGTCAGAACCCCGATCGCGCCGAGCACATACCAGTTTGTTTCACTCATTTCGCCCGTTTCCTTTCCCTTCCGATATGCTCGCTCACCACCCCGGCTGCAATGCCGGCCACGACCGCCGCAGCCAGGCCGAGACGCAGCGGCAGGCTCTGCCCCAGCCAGGCCACACAGGCGGCGACCAGGATGCAGAATGCCACGGGGCGCGTGCTGACCAGGGGTACGACAATGGACAGCAGGGCCAGCACGGCCGCGAACTCCAGTGACCAGGAGGCGGGAATGGCGGCCGCCAGAAAGATGCCGGCAATGGAACAGACATTCCACACCAGCCAGCCGGGCGCGATGATGCCCAGGAAATACCACAGGTGGCGCGGGTCGGGTCGACGCTTGGCCTCGCCGTAGCGCCCCATGAATAGCACGAAGCCGATATCTGTCGAGAAGAAGCCCACCCCGAGGCGCTTGGGCCAGCTCAGGTGGCGAAAGAAGGGCTGAAGTGCAGCGCCGAAGATGACGAAGCGGATATTGACGACCATGCCGGCGGCAAAGATCAGCCAGAGGGGCACCGCATCCTTGATCAGGGGCAAGGCGGTGAGCTGGGCGGAGCCGGCATAGACCAGCAGCGTCATGAGCGTGGCCATGGTTTCGGACAAGCCCGACTTGACGATGGCGATGCCAGTCACCAGCCCCCAGGTGCCGGTGGCGATGAGGGCCGGAATGGCGTCCCGCAAACCCAACATGAACTGGAGGCGATTCCTCCCTTGCGGCCCCTTTGCCAACACGCTGCTCAACGCCACGACACGACAACCCTGTAGAGAAAACCGGCAGGCGCTTATTGTAAGCACAGTGTGCCGCCCAGCAGCAGGGGAACGTGTGCAAATCCAACGGTTTCCGGGCGTCCTCGCAACGCCCGCGTCGGCGGCGCGGCTTGGTACAATCAGGCGACTTGACGGGAGAGCGATATGTCCATGGCTGATCGTGATGGTGTCATCTGGTATGACGGCAAACTGGTTCCCTGGCGGGAAGCCACCACCCATGTCCTGACGCATTCCCTGCATTACGGGCTGGCGGTCTTTGAAGGCGTGCGCGCCTACCGCAGCGAAATCGGCACCGCCATCTTCCGTCTGTACGATCACACGCGGCGTCTGTTCAATTCGGCCCACATCTACCAGATGCCCATCCCCTACGACCAGGAAACCATTAACGCGGCGCAATGTGAGGTCGTGCGCGCCAACGGGCTGGAATCCTGCTACATTCGGCCACTGGTCTTCTACGGCTCAGAGAAAATGGGGGTCTCCCCCAAGGGGGCGGCCGTTCATGTGGCCATCGCCGCCTGGCCCTGGGGCGCCTACCTGGGCGAGGAAGCGCTGCAGGCGGGCATCCGGGTGAAGATCTCTTCTTTTGCCCGTCAGCATGTCAATGTCACCATGCCCCGGGCCAAGGTCGCCAGCACCTACGCCAATTCCATTCTGGCCAATGCGGAAGCGCTCGACCATGGCTACGACGAAGCCATTCTGCTCGATACCGAAGGGTTTGTGGCGGAGGGCGCCGGCGAGAACCTCTTCATCGTCCGGGACGGCAAAATTTACGAACCCGAGATCGCCTCGGCGCTGACAGGCATCACGCGCGCCACCGTCCATGCTCTGGCGGCCGACCTGGGTTTGCCCGTCCAGACGCGGCGCCTCACCCGAGACGACCTCTACATCGCCGATGAAGCATTCTTCTCCGGCACCGCCGCAGAAATCACGCCCATTCGTGAAATCGACGGTCGCCGCATCGGCGCCGGCCGCCGCGGCCCGATCACCGAAAAACTCCAGGCCACGTTCTTTGACGCAGTTCATGGCCGTCTACCCCAATACCGTCATTGGCTCTCACCGGTATGATGCCAATTTTTTCAGGAACAGAAATGAGCAGTTCGCCCGAGAAAACCCACCAACAAGGTGAAACCGTCTACGTTGAAGCGAAAGATCTCCCGGTCTACTGTCCCGGCCCGAACGCGCCGCTGTGGAGCATGCACCCGCGCGTCTACATCGAGATCGTTCAGACCGGCGGCGCGATCTGTCCCTACTGCGGTACTGCCTATCAGCTGAAGGAAGGCGAAAAAGTACACGGCCACTGATCTCACAGGGTCTGGCGTGACAGCAAGCGTCGATACCTCACCCTGCCCTGCGCCCTGGTGGTTGCCGGACGGCCATTCGCAGACGTTGTACGGGTCGCTGGTGGTGCGCCACCACCGCATTTCCTTCGTCCGGGAACGGGTGGATACCCCCGATGGCGATTTCCTGGACTTCGACTGGGCCGGTCCGGGGCTTTTTGCCGACCGTCAGGTGGATGGCCGGCAGGCACGCCCCGACCCTCAGCTGCAACGGACGGCGGCCCGCCGCTGGATGCAGGACGCCGATTTCGCCGGGCTGTGTGCAACGCCGGGCACGCCGGCCCTGATCATCTTCCACGGCCTCGAAGGCAGTAGCCGCAGCCATTACGCACAATCCATCGCCCAGTACTTCCGGGCGCGCGGCTGGATCACGGTCATCGCCCACTTCCGCGGCTGTTCGGGTTTTCCGAACCGCATGGCGCGGGCGTATTTTTCCGGCGACTCTGCCGACATCGAGTTCATGCTCGATGTCGTGCGCCGACGCGTGCCTGAGGCACGGTGGCATGCCACCGGAATTTCGCTGGGCGGCAACGCCATGCTCAAGTTTCTGGGCGAACAGGGCGGCGAGGCGAGCTGGCTCGCGGCCGCCGCCGCGGTGTCGGTGCCGCTCGATCTGGTGGCCTGCGGCCGGGAACTGTCGGAAAGTTGGGCCGGCCGTCAGCTGTACTGCCGCCATTTCCTTCGCACCATGCGGCCCAAGGTGCTGGAAAAGGCCCGCCGGTTCCCCGGTACGATCGACGTCCTGAGGATGACCCAGGCACGCACCCTGCGGGAATTCGATGATCTCTACACGGCGCCCATGCACGGGTACCGCAACGCCCTCGATTACTGGACGCGGGCTTCGAGCAAACCCAAGCTGAAGACGATCGCGGTGCCCACCCTGGTGTTGAATGCCCGCAACGACCCCTTCGTGCCGGCGCCCTCGCTGCCGGATACGCACGATTGTTCCGGCGCGGTGTTGCTGCACCAGCCGGCCCAGGGGGGCCACGCCGCCTTTGTGACGGGCCCCTTCCCCGGCAACCTCAACTGGCTCCCGGCCCGGCTCGGCCGCTATTTCGACACCGGCCGGTGACGCCCCTCAGAGCTTGAAGCGCTCCAGTAGCTGGCGATCGGATTCCAGCCTGTCCCGCAGCTGGCGAATGCGCACGTCGAGCTCCGACTGTTCGTAGAAATCACGGCTCATGGCGCGCGCCTGCTGCAACTGCTCCACGGCCGCGGGCAACGCGCCGGTCAATTCATAGTAGGTCGCCATCGATCGGCGCGCATTGGGCCGGCGACCCAGTGCCTCGTTGCTTTGCGCCTGCAGCTGCCACAAGCGGGGCACATCGGGCCACTGCTTGAGTCGTTTGCCCAGCTCGTCCACGGCGGCCTCGTGCCGGCCGGCTTTCTGAAGCGCTTCCACATGGGCCAGCGCCACGCCCTGGCTGTCCGGCCAACGGCGCGCGGCCTGCTCTCCCAGGCGCAGGGCTGCCTCGATGTCGCCCCGCTTCAGGGCGATCGCCACTTCCAGCGCCGCGATCTGCGGAGAACCGGGCCCACCCGCCTTGGCCTGCGTCAGGGCTTCGGCTGCCTGCGCATCGTCGCCGCGCTTCCACGCAGCATAGGCCAGCCCGTACCAGGCGGCTGCACGCCGCGCTCCCTGTTCCTGACGCGTCTCCGCCCGAAGCACCTCCTCGGCCGACCTCAGCGCCTGGCCGGCCCGCGCCTGCTCGATGCGCAACTTGGCGCGCACGAACCAAAAGGCATCGCTGCTGACATTTGCACGGCGATCGGCGCGCAGGATGCGATTCTGCGCATCGGAAAGCCGTTGAACCGACAGCGGGTGCGTGCTGGTGTAGGCGTTACCCCCGGCCCCCTGGTTCAAACGGGATGCATTTTCAAGCCGCTGGAACATGCGCGCCATGCCGGCCGGGTCGTACCCGGCCCGCGACATCATGTCCAGGCCCATGCGGTCGGCTTCCTGTTCGGCCTGCCGTGAGAAACCCAGCTGGCGGTCGACCGCCGCCGCCTGACCGAAGGCCGCCACGCCCATCGCCAGATCGGCACTACCGGACAGGGCCGCCAGCAGGGCGCCCGCCAATGCCGCAATCATGGCGTGGTTGGTCTGGGCGCGTTGCGTCATGCCGCGGGCGATGTGACGCTGCAGCACGTGGCTGATTTCATGTGCCACCACGGAGGCCAACTCGGATTCCGATTCCGCCGCAACCACCAGCCCGCTGTTGATGCCGATGTAACCGCCGGGCAAGGCGAAGGCGTTGATCTGCGGGTCGCGCAAGGCGAACACATTGATGCGGTCGGCTGCCGTGGAGGTGTGTGATGCGAGCTTCTGCCCCATGTCGGTCAGATACTGCAGGACATCGGGGTCGCTAATGTAGGTGGGGTCGCGACGCCCCTGCTCCATGATGGCGTCGCCCAGTGTCCGCTCGAGCTCAGGCGAGAGCTCGGCGGCTGACGCCACGCCCATGCTGGGGATGCCCGTGGGCTGGGCGTGCACACCGCAAGGCAGGGCCATCAGGGTGGCCGCCAACAGCCGTCCGGACGCCAGACGCCGCAGGGAACCGGGAAGCTGTCTGGAGATTCGGCGGAGGTACAGCACGGTGAACCCTCGTGAAGGCAAACCCGTCAGGACGCCACCGGCACACGCGGTGCGCCCACGCGGCCCTTGGTTTTATGCGGAAGGCGGTTCTTCTCGGAAAGACGCATGACCGTCGACAGGGCATACAACACCCCGAAGACCTCGACGAAACCCGCCAGCACCCACATTGTGAGCCCCCCGATGGCCTGGTCGGCCACAGCCGTCATGCCGGGGATGGCGCGACCGCAAAGATCGAAGATGGGGTAGAGGTCGGTTTCCGAGAAGGTGATGACGGCGCCGGCGATGATCTGCGGGACCATGGTGATGAGCGGACAGAACACCCGCCCCCCGGGCGACATCACCGCGGGCGGGCTGGGCCGGCGATCGAGAATCAGGTTCCAGTACATGAAGCCGCTGATGACCACCGACCAGTTCATGAGCCGGTACAGGCGCCAGTCGAGCATGGAGTAGAACTGGACGGTCGGGTGAAGAAAGCCCACCACCAGAATGACGAACAGGAAGGGGACGAGAACCCGGTTCGTGAGCACGGCCTCGATGGCCCGGCCCAGGCTGCCGCGACGGAAGTCACGCAGGCGGATGCGCCAGCTTAGCGGCAGGCCGGCACGCAGCACCTGGCCCGGGTAAGCGCCCATGATGAGCAGCGGGCCCAGATGATGCAGCACCAGATGCTGGAGACGGTGAATGAAGAACATGCGCTCGGCGTAGTAGTCGAGCCGAGTGTGCATGGCCAGGTAGAGAATGACCATGCCCGACCAGAACAGCGCCTTGCGCCACCCGGTGACCTGATGGACCCGTATGCCACGCTGGAAAAGCCAGGCCCCCCCGATGAAGAAGAACAGGAACAGGGGAGAGAATTCCCAGGGAATGAGCCATTCGAGCAGATGCATGGGCGGGTCCGGTCAGGCAACCATCGTGAGCACTGCCCCTAGTTTAAGGCATGCCGCCGCGCGCTTCCCCAGTGGATTTCATGAATGCCGGGGTGGGCCTGCAGACGCCTGGCACGCGACATGAGCTCGGAGCGCATGGGCGGCGGGCAATCGACGGTGATGCTGGCCCGCACCATGCCTGCCGGTTCGCCGTAATCGACGCTCACGTGGGCAATCTGGATGTCGCCGGCGTGCAGATCACGGTAGATCTGGCGGCGCACGGACGGCAGCTGTTCACGAGGACAAACAACAGTGAGTCGGGAAGTGTTGCGCGGTGCGCGTGCAGCCGAGGCTTGCACGCCGGCACGGCGCAAGAACAGATGAAACAGACGCATAACGGGACTCCTGCCCCCGGCGGAACAACACCGGGGATCGGCTTGTGTAAGGGACACAAACCTGGTTATCGGGTACGGCGGGAGTCAGCATGCGAACATGCGGGAAGCTCCGCGCCCTGGTTCCAGGGCACGGGCGAGCAATGTGGCTCTAGTGCCTGGAACGAGAGAAGTCGACTTCGGGTCGACTGCAACTTTCGCCGGGGTCGGTATTCACCACACAGCTCCATGAAGTTTCAACGACCGCAATTCTAGCAGAAAAACGCTTGCCACACAAAGCTTTACGCGCCTTTCGGGGCACTGCCTCCGCCGCTGCCGGGCCGCCCTCTAGGCGCGATCCCCCTGCCCCCGCGCCTGGGGCCGGTTGCGATGCCCGGGCTCAGGCGCAGCCGCGTCCCCGGCTTTCCGCAAGTGCGTAAAATAGCCCCATGGATACCTCGGACTTCGATGTCGTCATACTGGGAGCCGGCCCGGCAGGGTCGGCGCTGGCGCTTGCTCTCGCGCGCAAGGCGCGCGATTCGGCCCGCATCGCCCTGATGGGCATGCCCCGTCCGGCCGCACCGCCCCCCGGAGCGGGCATGGCGGCCTCGGCCGGCGTCGACCCGCGCTGTCTCGCCCTGAACCACGGCAGCCGCGTGTTTCTGGAAACGCTCGGAGCCTGGCCCGTCCAGGCTGCCGATATCCGGCAGGTTCATGTCTCGCAGCGCCACCGTCTCGGCCGGGTCATCATCGATCATCGCGAACTGGATGTCCCGCGCCTGGGCAATGTGGTTCGATACGACGATCTCCTCGACACCCTGCAGGCGGCGCTCACGCGCAGCGGCGTGACACGCATCGAGGCCCGCGCCCTGCCCCGTCTGTCCGGTCATTGCATTGAATGCCATCATGAAAACGGCGTCGTCAGCGCCCGGCTGGCCGTGCAATCCGACGGTGCACGTCCCACGGGCGTGGAACGGCAATACGGACAGCATGCCATCCTGACGAATGTCCGCGCCAGCCGTCCGCGGCCCGGCTGGGCATACGAACGGTTCACGCGCACCGGGCCGCTCGCAGCGCTGCCCCACCCTCAGGGCGATGACCTCTACAGCATTGTCTGGTGCTGCAGCCCCGAACAGGCGGACACCTTGCGCGGCCTGCCCAGGCAGGAATTCGACCGGCGCCTGCAGGAGCAGTTCGGCGACCGGCTGGGCAAGCTCGAGAGCGTGACACGGGTTTCCGTCTTCCCGCTCGCCCTGCACGCGGGGCCCACACGCATCAACCCGCGCTGCATCGCCATCGGCAATGCGGCACAGACCCTGCATCCCGTGGCCGGCCAGGGGCTCAACCTGGGGCTGCGCGATGTCGCACAGCTGAGCCACGCCCTCGGGCCCTGGCTGCTGCACCCCGACCGCGACCCGGAGCCCTTCTGCAAGGAGTTCACCGGTCGCAGGGGGCCCGACCGCTGGCTGACCATCGCCATCACCGACGTGTTGCCGCGCATTTTCTCGACGCGCAACCCCCTCGTCGAACATGCCGGGGGCGCGGCCCTGCTGGCCATGGACCTGCTCCCGCCGCTGCGCAATCAGCTGGCCCGCCAGCTCCTGGAAGGGCTGCGCACCTGACGCCGCGCCGCCCTGCAGGCGTGGGGTCATTGGTGCCCGACGTGTTTCTGCAGGGGCGTTAAAATCTCGGGATGCGCATCGGCTCCTGGACACTTTCCCACCCCGTCTTCGTGGCACCCATGGCGGGTGTTACCGATCGCCCCTATCGTCGCCTGTGCAAGGCGCTGGGGGCGTCGTACGCCGTGTCCGAAATGGCGGCGAGCAACCCCCAGCTGTGGAACAGCGTGAAGACATCGCGCCGTCTGGACCACAAGGGGGAATCCGAGCCGATCGCCGTGCAGATTGCCGGTTCCGACCCCGACATGATGGCCGAAGCGGCGCGCTACAACATTGAGAAAGGCGCCCACATCATCGACATCAACATGGGGTGTCCGGTGAAGAAAGTGTGCAATGTCGCCTCGGGCTCGGCCCTGCTGCGCGACGAGGCACTGGTCAGCCGCATTCTGCATCGCGTGGTCGAGGCCTGCCGGCCCTACGACGTACCGGTGACGCTCAAGACGCGCACTGGCTGGGACCGCAACTCGCGCAATGCAGTGCGGATCGGCCAGATCGCCCAGGACGCCGGCATTGCGGCGCTGATCCTGCACGGCCGCACGCGCTGCGACCTCTACCAGGGGGAAGCCGAATACGACACCCTGCGCGAGGTGAAAAGCTGCCTTGAAATTCCCGTCGTCGCCAATGGGGATATCGATAGTCCCGAGAAGGCGCGCCAAGTATTAGAGTATACGGGCGCCGATGCGGTGATGATCGGCCGCGCCGCTCAGGGCAGGCCATGGATCTTCCGCGAGATCAGCCATTACCTCGCAACGGGGGAACACCTGGCACCACCCACCTGGGGCGAACTCCGGCGATGCCTGCTCGACCACCTGGAAGACCACTACCAGTTCTATGGTCAGTTCACAGGCGTGCGCACCGCCCGCAAGCACATCGGATGGTATCTCGAAGGCCTTCCCGGCGCGGAACAAGTGCGGCAACAGATCAATCGCAGCGAAACAACAAAGGACCAGGTTCATGCCCTGCAGACCTGGTTCGACCAATTCTCCACCAACGAAACCATAGCGCCTCACGCCCTTGCAGCGTGAGCCTCAACCAGAGCACTTCCACATCATGAGCAACATCAATCCCCTGGAACAGTCCGTGCGCGATCGACTCGAACGTTACTTCACGGATCTGGGCGACTCCGAACCCCGTGACATGCTGGCCATGGTCATCAGCTGCGTGGAGCGCCCCGTGCTGCAAGTGGCCCTGGAAAAGTCCAACGGCAACCAGTCCAAGGCAGCCGCCATGCTGGGCATCACCCGCAGCACGCTGCGCAAGAAACTGCTGGCTCATGACCTGCAACCCTGATTTCCTCAATCACCACACATTCCCATGAAAATTCAGACCGCTCTCATCTCCGTGTCCGACAAATCGGGCATCGTCGACTTTGCCCAGGCTCTTGCGAGTCGTGGTGTACGAATTCTGTCCACCGGCGGCACCGCGCGCCTGCTGGCAGAAGCCGGCATCAAGGTGACCGAAGTCGCCCAGCACACGGGCTCCCCCGAGATCCTCGACGGGCGGGTCAAGACCCTGCACCCCAAGATCCACGGCGGTCTGCTGGCACGGCGGGACAGCGAAGAACATCTGCAGGCGCTGGAGCAGCACGGCATCGATCGCATCGACCTGCTCGTCGTGAACCTCTACCCCTTTCGCGAGACCATCGCCAAGCCCGACTGCACTTTTGCCGACGCCATCGAAAACATCGACATCGGCGGCCCGGCCATGTTGCGCGCTGCCGCCAAGAATCACGGCACGCCGGTAGGCGGCGCCACCGTGGTCATCGACCCGGCCGACTATGGCCGCGTGCTGGCCGAGATCGACGGCCCGCAGGGTGCCCCCTCGTATGGTCTGCGCCTGGAACTGGCCGCCAAGGTGTTCGCCCATACGGCCGCCTACGATGGCGCCATCGCCAGCTACCTGAGCAGCCTGGCCCAGGCCGAGCCGGCGCAGGACCAGCCTGCAGAACGCAATGAATGGCCCCGCGTCCTGAACCTGCAGCTCAAGCAGAACCAGGTGCTGCGCTATGGCGAGAATCCGCATCAGCAAGCCGCCTTTTACGTCGATCCGGCGGTTGCCCCGGGCCTGCTGGGCAGCTACACCCAGCTGCAGGGCAAGGAACTGTCCTACAACAACATCGCCGATGCCGACGCGGGCTGGGAATGCGTGCGCAGCTTCGACTCCGCCGCCTGCGTGATCATCAAGCATGCCAACCCCTGTGGCGTCGCCGTGGGCGCCAGCCCACTGGAAGCCTATGAAAAGGCCTTCAAGACCGACCCCACCTCGGCCTTTGGCGGCATCATCGCCTTCAATCGTCCCGTCGACGGCGCCACGGCAGAAGCCGTCAGCAAGCAGTTTGTCGAAGTCGTGCTGGCTCCCGAGTACTCCTCGCAGGCCATGGCAGTATTCGCTGCCAAGAAGAATGTTCGCGTGCTGCAGATCCCGCTGGGCGACGGGCGCAACGCTTTCGACGTCAAGCGGGTGGGCGGCGGCTGGCTGGTCCAGAATCCCGACGACTTCCTTGCTCCCGATGCCGAATTCCGTGTGGTGACCGACATTCAACCCACGGCCCAGCAAATGGATGACCTTCGCTTTGCCTGGAAGGTGGCCAAGTTCGTGAAATCCAATGCCATCGTTTTTGCCGGCAACGGCATGACGCTGGGCGTCGGCGCCGGTCAGATGAGCCGCGTGGATTCCGCCCGGATCGCCTCGATCAAGGCTCAGAATGCGGGCCTGACCCTGGCCGGTTCCGCCGTGGCGTCCGACGCGTTCTTCCCCTTCCGCGACGGCCTTGACGTGGTGGTCGACGCCGGCGCCGGCTGCGTGATCCAGCCGGGCGGCAGCATCCGCGACGACGAAGTCATCGCCGCGGCCAACGAGCGTGGCATTCCCATGGTGTTCACGGGCACGCGTCACTTCCGCCACTGATGCGCATCCTGGGCATCGACCCCGGCCTGCGCCGCACGGGCTTCGGCGTCATCGACGTCGACGGCCCGCGCCTGCTGTACGTGGCCAGCGGCACCATCGTCGTGCCCAGCCATCTCAGCCTGGCGGCTCGGCTCAAGACCATTCTCGATCACATCCGGGAAGTGGCCGCCGAGCACCGGCCGGACATCGCGGCCATGGAGAAGGTATTTCTCAACACCAACCCCACTTCCACCCTGCTGCTGGGCCAGGCACGGGGAGCCGCCCTGTGCGGTCTGGCCGATTCCGGCCTGGAAGTGCACGAGTACACGGCCCTGCAAATCAAGAAGGCGGTGGTGGGTTCGGGCCGCGCGGCGAAGGAACAGGTGCAGCACATGGTGCAGCGCCTGCTGGCGCTCAATGGCCTGCCCGCGCCCGACTCGGCTGACGCGCTCGCCTGCGCCATCTGTCATGCCCACTTGCAGCCAGTGGCCCTCGCCCTGTCGAGGAACAAACTGCTGCAGGGCACGGGGCGCATGCGCAATGGCCGCCTGCTCGGCTGAGGCCGGCCTCACTCTTCACGGAAACCAGACATGATCGGACGCATACACGGCGTATTACTGGAAAAGTCGAGCCCGCCCACCATTTGCGTGGATGTCGGCGGGGTGGGCTACGAAATTGATGTGCCCATGAGCACCCTGTACAAGCTGCCGGATGTCGGTGCCCAGGTCACCCTGTTCACCCACCTGCAGGTGCGTGAAGACGCCCAGCTGCTCTACGGTTTTTCCACCAAGGCGGAACGCAGCGCCTTTCGATCGCTGATCAAGGTGACGGGAGTGGGCGCCCGCATTGCGCTGGCGGTACTGTCGGGCATGAGTGTGGAAGAGCTTTCCAGCGCCATCACCTTGCAGGAAACCGGGCGGCTCACACAAGTGCCCGGCATCGGCAAGAAGACGGCGGAAAGACTGTTGCTGGAACTGCGCGGCAAGCTTGGCGCCGATCTCGATATCTCTGCGGCGCCGGCCGTGGACGGCCAAGCCGACATTCTGAATGCCCTGCTGTCCCTGGGCTATTCCAGCGCCGAATCGCAGAAAGCCCTCAAGACGCTGCCGGCGGGCGTGGAAGTGGCCGAGGGCATTCGCATGGCGCTGAAGTCACTGGCCCGCTGAACACACCCCGGCTGCGCGCCTGGCCGCCCGCGCGGCAAGAGACCGCCCGGGGCGCACAGGCGGGCGGGCACGCGAGTAACCTCAGGGTTGAGACAGACAGGCCGCGTAGCTGCCCAGATCGACGTTTCCCCCACTGAGGATGACCCCGATCCGCATGCCGCGCACCGGCACGATTTCATTCAGGACGGCGGCTGCCCCCAGGCCACCCGTGGGTTCGACGACGATTTTCATCCGTTCGGCAAAGAACTGCATGGCGTGGATGAGTTTCTGGTCGGGCACCGTGAGGATGTCATGGGCGTAGCGCTTGATGATCGGAAAGGTGATCTGTCCCAGCGCCTGAGTGAGGGCGCCGTCGGCGATTGAACGCGGCGGCGGAATGCGAACGACCTCCCCCTTGTTGAAGGACTGCTGACCATCGTTGCCCGCCTCGGGCTCCACCCCGTAGACCAGGCATTCCGGCGCCACGGCATGGGCCGACAGGAGCGTGCCGGCCAGCAGCCCACCGCCGCCCAGCGGCACGAACAGCGCGTCCAGTCCGCCCACTTCCTCGAACAGCTCCATGGCCGCCGTACCCTGCCCGGCGATCACGTCGGGGTGGTCGAAGGGCGGAATGAGGGTCAGGCCTTCCTTGTCGATGAGTTCCTGGGCGACCTGCTCGCGATCCTGAGTCTCGCGATCGTAGGGGATGATGCGGGCCCCATAGCTGGCGGCGGCATTGCGCTTGGCCCGGGGGGCATCCAGCGGCATGACGATGGTGGCCGTGACCCCGAGCGCCTGTGCGGCGCGCGCAATGGCCTGGCCGTGGTTGCCCGAGGAGAACGTCACCACCCCTGCCGCGCGCTCCGCGGCGTTCAGCCCGGCAATGGCATTGTAGGCACCGCGGAACTTGAAGGCCCCGACCTTCTGCAAGTTCTCGCATTTGAAGAAAATTTCAGCATCCAGACGGCCGTTGAGCGTCTGCGAGGTCAGTACCGGCGTCCGATGGGCCACGCCGCGCAAACGCTCGGCCGCCTCCTGAACATCCTGATACCTTGGCAAGGCACGATTCATTCCCTTTCCTGTTCTTGTGGATGAAGCATTGATGTTGAGCCTTGCCATGATATCTGAAAGCATGGCGACTTCCGCGTGTGGGCGGCCCATGCCGGCGCCTCGAGCGCGTAATCGAACGGCAGGACGATGTCCCCCGGGGCGGGCTGGCGTTCTATACTAATGTGCAATTACTGTGAATTTAGACAGCTTCCATGGCCATACATTCCGATGCCCTGGTGCGCGCGGCACAACCCGAACGCATCGTCGCGCCCCAGAGCGCCTCGCCCAATGAAGATTCCATCGAGCGCGCCTTGCGGCCGCGCGCCTTGCGCGAGTATATCGGCCAGCACCGGGTGCGCGAACAGCTGGAAATCTTCATCCAGGCCGCCCGCGCCCGCCAGGAAGCGCTCGATCACGTCCTGCTGTTCGGCCCGCCGGGCCTCGGAAAAACCACGCTTGCCCACATCATCGCCCACGAAATGGGGGTCCAGCTGCGCCAGACCTCTGGCCCCGTGCTGGAACGCCCAGGCGACCTCGCCGCCCTGCTCACCAACCTGGAAAAGAACGACGTCCTCTTCATCGACGAAATTCACCGGCTGTCTCCCGTGGTCGAAGAAATCCTCTACCCGGCCATGGAAGATTTCCAGATCGACATCATGATCGGCGAAGGGCCGGCCGCCCGCAGCGTGAAGATCGACCTGCAGCCCTTCACCCTGGTGGGCGCCACCACCCGTGCCGGCATGCTCACCAATCCCCTGCGCGACCGGTTCGGCATCGTGTCGCGCCTGGAGTTCTATTCCACCGACGATCTCGCGCATATCGTCGAACGCAGTGCACGTCTGCTCAACGCGGGGGCCAGCAAGGAAGGGGCCGCGGAAATCGCGCGGCGCTCGCGGGGCACGCCGCGCATTGCCAATCGGCTGCTGCGGCGGGTGCGCGACTATGCGGAGGTCAGGGCCGAGGGCCGCATCGACACGGAAACGGCGGCGGCGGCGCTGACCATGCTGGAAGTCGACCCCATGGGGCTCGACCTCATGGACCGCAAACTGCTCGATGCCATCGTCCACAAATTTGACGGGGGCCCCGTCGGGGTGGACAGCCTGGCGGCTGCCATCGGCGAAGAACGCGACACCATTGAAGACGTGATCGAACCCTATCTCATCCAGACCGGGTTTCTGCAGCGTACGCCACGGGGCCGCATTGCCACCCGCGCCACCTGGCTGCACATGGGGCTGAAGCCCCCCACCGGCACGGGCGGCGCCACGCCGGAGCTGTTCTAAGGCGGATTCAGGGCCGTATCGAGCTCAGGCTTCCGCCACACATTCCAGCAAGGCCTCGCCATAGGCCTCCAGCTTGCGCACGCCCACGCCGTGCACATGCGCCAGCTCCTGCAGCGTCTGCGGGTTGCCGCGGGCGATCTCGCGCAAGGTGGCATCGTGAAAAATGACATAGGCCGGCACACCGTGCTCGCGCGCCACCTCCGCACGCCAGGCGCGCAGGGCCTCGAAACGCAGCTGTTCGTCGGGGGCCAGACGGGTGTCGACCGACGCCTTGCGGCGCATGCCGGGGCTGCCCCCGGAACTCAGCGCCTCGCGCCGCAGCATCAGGGTGCGCTCGCCCTTGAGTACTGCGCGGCTGTCTTCAGTCAGCATCAGCGTGCCGTGCCCCTCGAAATCCACGGTGACCAGCCCCTTGGCCAGTAGCTGCCGAAGAACGCTGCGCCATGCCTGGTCGCTGAGATCCGCTCCGACGCCAAACACACTCAGGGTTTCATGTCCGTTCTCGCGCACGCGCGGCGTGAGGCGGCCCCGCAGAATGTCGATCAGATGACCCGCCCCGTAACGTTGGCCACGTTCCCGCCACAGGCGAAAGATCGCGGACAGCAGCTTCTGGGCGGCCACCGTGCCGTCCCAGGACTCGGGTGGTGCCAGGCAGGTGTCGCAGTTGCCGCAGGGCGTGATCTGCTGGCCGAAGTACGCCAGCAGCTGCTGACGGCGGCAGTCCACGGTCTCACAGAGGCCCAGCATGGCATCCAGCTGCCGCCCCGAGCGCCGCTTGAACTGCTCGTCGCCGCTGGACTCATCAATCATGCGACGCTGCTGCACCACGTCCTGCAGGCCATAGGCCATCCAGGCCGTGGCCGGCTCGCCATCGCGCCCGGCCCGCCCGGTTTCCTGGTAATAGCCTTCCACCGACTTGGGCAGGTCGATATGCGCGACAAACCGCACATCGGGCTTGTTCACGCCCATGCCGAACGCGATGGTGGCCGTCATCACCAGCCCTTCTTCGCGCAGGAAGCGCGCCTGGTGCTCGGCGCGGCGGGCGGCATCCATGCCGGCGTGATACGGCAGCGCGGCGATGCCGTTCTGCGAAAGAAAGGCGGCCGTGTCCTCCACGCGGGAGCGCGACAGACAGTACACGATGCCACTGTCGCCCGGGTGTTCCTCACGGATGAAGTTGAGCAGCTGCCGCTTGACGTCATTCTTCTCGACGATCCGGTACAGAATGTTGGGACGATCGAAACTGGAGACGAAATGGGCGGCGTTCTCCAGCGACAGCCGCCGGGCGATTTCCTCGCGTGTGGCGGCAGTGGCCGTGGCCGTCAGTGCAATGCGCGGCACCTCCGGCCATCGTTCGTGCAAGGCCGACAAACCCAGATATTCCGGGCGGAAATCATGCCCCCACTGCGAGACGCAGTGCGCCTCATCGATGGCGAACAGGGCGATGCGGGAACGGCTCAGCAGCTCCTGACAACGGTCCGTCAAAAGCCGTTCCGGCGCCACGTACAGCAGATCCAGCTCGCCATTGAGCATCCGCCGCTCGACTTCCCTGGCTTCCCGCCACTCCTGCGAGGAGTTCAGATAGGCGGCGCGGACCCCCAGCTCGGTGAGGGCATCCACCTGATCCTGCATCAGGGCGATCAAGGGGGACACCACCACCCCGGTGCCCGGACGCAGCAGGGCCGGAATCTGATAACACAGCGACTTGCCCCCGCCGGTCGGCATGAGCACCAGGGCATCTTGGCCGGCCATCAGGGTGTCAATGATCGCCTGTTGTTCTCCGCGAAAGGATTCATAACCGAAGACGCGCTGCAGGACTTCCAGAGGGGTGGACATGCGGAATCAATACAGGGGGAAGGAAAAGCGTAGCCCTATATCATAGTCGTCCGCGACGACCTCGCGCTCGGCGTGAATGCCGATCCTCAGCCGCGACCCATACCAGAACTGCTGTTGAAGGCCGAAACGGCGCTGCCGGACGCCGTTGCGATCCTGCACCGTCTCGAAGCTGCCGGACCACTCTCCCCAGCGTCCCACGTCCCACGAGGCCGACCAGCGTTGCCGGGCGCCGCCCACCGTGTTCGCATTGGCCGCATGGCGCCGCACGTCCATGAACCCGTCGGTGTGACGCTCGCCCATCCATCCCAGGGTCAGGTCGTCCAGAATATCGATGTCCCCCATGGCCCGATAGCGCCAGCCCTCCTCCTGACCTCGCAACGAGCGCGCGACGGCCGAACGCCAGCGCCCCATCGGACCGAAATCGTACTGAGTCGAGAAGCCCGTCATGAGCAGGTCGGAAGCCACCTCGGTCCGGGCAGCCAGATTGAGCCGCTCGCTGTAGTCATAGCTGACGGCCATGGCACCCGCGGCCGGCCCGAACTGCAGATCATTGGCGCCCGCCGACGACTGGTCCACCGCGCCCAGCGCGAAGGAGTAGTTCCATTGCGTGTCATCTTTGCTGCTGGCCAGAAAATGCTGGCTCAGGCTGATGCCGCTCAGGCGCAGACTGTCTTCCCAATGAGTCGAGACAAATTCGCTGTTGCCCAGCGACACTTCGGTCTGGGCATCGAGCCGGGTATTCCAGCGGGCTGCGCCCGCGCTCCAGCCCCCCCCGCTGGGTCGCGGCTGCCAACGGGTCTCTGGCGTCACGATCTGCGGCAGCTCGAATCCCCCCAGCAGACCCGGCGAATGCCGAGATAGCGTGCGATGCAAGTTGAACTGCAGCTGCCGGCGGTCCTGAGGCCCCCAGAAGTAGCTGTCGGGGAGGTCGGCCGGGTGCGCCGCCTGAGCGGCATCCTCCGGAGCTGGCGGTCCGACGTCCGCGCCCGACGGCGGGGGGAGTGGCCGTGCAGGCCTTGGCTGCTCCGTCTGAACCGGGAAGGTTTGCGCCGCCCACAGACGACGGATGCCTTCCGTCTCGGAAGCGCAACCGACAACCGGCGTCATCAATGCCGGCGCACCCAGCAAAAGGCAATGGAAGATTTCAATCCGTTTCCGGAACATGATCACGAAAAAACCCGAGAGTAAACTTGTCCTCATGGAAAAACCGCACAATAAAGTCCTGGTCGTCGACGACGATCCTGCCCTCAGGCAGCTGCTGGCCGATTATCTGAATCGCCACCAATATGACACCCTGCTGGCGCCCGACGCCAGCGACCTGGAAGCGCGTATCCAGCGTTATGACCCCGACCTCATCGTCTTGGACCGCATGATGCCCAGCGGCGACGGCGCGGAAGCCTGCCGTCGGCTGCGACAGCAAGGCGAAGACATTCCCATTATCCTCCTGACGGCGAAAGACGAAACCGTCGACCGCATCATCGGGCTGGAAGCCGGGGCTGACGATTATCTGGGCAAACCCTTCGACCCGCGCGAGCTGCTGGCTCGCATCGAGGCCGTTCTGCGTCGCAAGAAAGGTGCCTCCGCCCTCACCAAGGACAAACCCGTTTCCTTCGGTCCCTTCGTCTTCGACCCCGTGACCCGCCAGCTGCGTCGCGGCGAGGAAATCATCAAACTGACCGGAGGCGAGGTCAATCTGCTCGAGGCGCTGATCTCCAACCCCGGCAAGCCCATGTCACGCGAGCGCCTGCTGGCCCTGGCCCGCGACGACGAGGAAGGGGAAAGAAACGACCGGGCCATCGACATCGCCGTCCTGCGGCTGCGTCGTGCCCTTGAAGATGACCCCAAGCAGCCCCGCTGGATCCAGACCGTCTGGGGCGTGGGCTATCGGTTTTCGCCTTGAGCGCACGTCCGATGTCCGCTTGGCGTTCCCTGCTGCCCCGCTCGCTGAGCACGCGCATGGTGCTGCTCACCCTGGGCACCATCATCCTGGTGCAGGCCGCCACCTTCGCCACGGTCAACTATTACCGCAAGCAGTTCACTGAAGAAGTTTCCGTCGAGCTGACCGCCACGACCATCCGCACCCTCCGGGCGGCTCTGGCCGAGATCCCGGCGGAGCAGCGTCCCGACTTCGTCCGGGACGCGTCGCAGAACCAGTGGCGCTTGTGGTCGCGCTCCCTGCCGCCGAACGCCAGCCTGGAGCGCCGCACCCGCCGCAACGAGGAAGCCCGCACCCCGCCTCCCGACGATATTCGCCACAGTCTGCGCAGCTTTGTCGAGGCGCTCAACACCCGGCTCGATGATGACACGCGCGTCGCGCTGTCGCGCGGACCCGAGCCGCGCCTCTACATTTCCCTGATCGAAGACCCCAACATTGACGAACAGATGCGCTCACGCGAATGGCTGGTGATTCCACTGGACCGCATCGCGCGTCCGGTCGCGACGCCGATGATCGTGGTCTGGCTGGCGGGCATGATTGTCCTGCTGCTGCTTTCAGCGGCCTTTGCCTGGCACATCACCCGCCCCCTCACGCGGCTGGCCAAGGCGGCCGACCAGCTTGCGGCAGGCCAACCGGAACGCGTGGAGCCCTCCGGCCCGTCCGAAACCCGCAGTCTGGGCGAACGTTTCAACGCCATGTTGGACACCCTGGCCGAATCGGCCGCGGTGCAGCGCACCTTGCTGGCCGGGCTGCCACACGACCTCAAGGGGCCGCTCTCTCGCATGTGGCTGCGCATCGAGATGACCGACGATCCCAACCTCAAAGAGGGCATGCGGCAGGATGTACAGGACATGCAGCGCATGATCGACCAGTTCATCCATTTCGTCCGAGGCTCCGATCAGGGCTCCTACCGGTATGTCTCGCTGCCCCTGCGGCCCTGGCTGGAAGAACGGGTGGGGGCGTGGCAGCAGGCCGGCAGTGATGTGCGCCTGCTGTCCGTGCCCGAACAGGATGTGGTTCTGGAAGCTGACGAATTGGCCCTTGGCCGGCTGATTGACAACCTGATCACCAATGCCTTCAACCACGGTAGACCGCCGGTGGAAGTCTCACTGCGTCTTGAAAGCGCCCACGCGCTGATCACGGTGCGCGACCATGGCCCCGGCATTTCGCAGGAACGTCGCAATGAAGCCCTCCGCCCTTTCTCACGTCTGGACGAAGCCCGCACCCGCACCGGCTCGGTAGGCCTCGGCCTGGCCCTCGCGGAAATGATCTGCCGGGCGCATGGTGGGTCGCTCGAACTGACGGATGCCCGAAGCGGCGGACTGGAAGTTCGGATCACCCTGCCGCTTCAGCGACCGAAGGCCGGGGGCTCGGGGGGCACCGACATGCCGAACATGCGCCAGTAGACGCGGGCGTTGAATACCAGCGCCACCGGCAGGGCAATTCCGGCCAGCAACAGCACGCGTTCGAGGGAATCGGTGGCCGCAGCGGCGTCCCAGAGGGTCAGCTCGTCGAGCACCAGATAGGGGAAGAAGCTGTAGGCCAGCCCGCCGAGTGTCATGCCGAACACCAGCAGGCTGAGCACGAAGGGCAGCGCGGTGCTGCGCAGACTGGTGTTGATCATGCGCTGCAGGCACATTTCAATGCAGATGAAGGCCGCCAGCATGCCGCTCCACAGCACCACCGCCGCCACCCTGCCCCCATTGCTGCTCCACTTCAGGAGAATTCCGGGGTTGCCGAGCGCCAGGACCACCGACACCCCCACGGCTCCGGCCGCCGCCCAGCGTACGCAGCGCCGGCCCCAGAAAATGGCCCGGGCACGCAGTTCTCCGCCTTCCCGCATGATCAGCCAGGACGCGCCCAACAGGCAGTAGGCGGCCACCGAACAGGCGCCCGTGAACAGCGAGAACCAGAGCAGGCCCGGTTCATCCTGGGCGAACAAGGCAATCTGGGCGAGCAGCAGGCCGTGCGAAAAAGCCGTCAGCAGCGCACCCACGCCGAAGAGCCGGCCCCAGAAAGCCTGCAGCTCACGGGGCGCCCGCATGCGCAGTTCATAGCCCACGGAGCGCAGGCAGGTGCCGACCGCCAGCAGGGTCACGGGCAGATACAGCTGCGCCATCACCTTGCCCCAGGCCAGCGGAAACGCGGCCATGAAGAGCCCCAGCCCGATGAACAGCCAGAATTCGTTGGCGTCGCGCCAGGGACTGAGCAGCGCCAGCATGCGCGGCTTCAGGTGAGACGGTGCAAACATGCTGAGACAGCCCACGCCGATATCGAAACCGTCCAGCACCGTGCCGGCGATGACCACCAGAACGAGCAAGGTCATGAAGGTCAGGGGCAGCCAGAATTCGGGTGCCTCCGGAGGCATGCCCAGCGCCATCGCGAGCGTATCTATCATGTATCCACCTTCACGCACGCCCCCGATGTCGTGCCACCGGAACAACCCCATACCGCATGTTATGCCACAGCAGCTGCAGAAAACCGGCCATGCAGACCGCATAAACCGCCAGCAGGGCCAGCCCGCCTGCCAGCAGCACCGGGACGGAGCTGCCGGTCATCACCTCGGTGAGGGTCACCGTACCCGCGACGGCATAGGGGAAAGCCCCCAGAAAGACATGGGCAAAGCCGGCCACGGCCACCAACCAGCCGCCGAACGCGCTGGCCACCAGCCCATTGAGCAGCCGCCGCGACAAGGCGGAGGGGTCTCCTGCGGCGCGGCGCAGGCGCCACCAGGTCCAGCCGGTCAACGCCAGGATGAGCAGGGTTCCCAATACCGCAATACGCAGTGACCAGAAGGTGGCCACCTGCGGCGGCGCCATGCCGGAAAACTGATCGAGCCCGCGATAACCGCCTCTGCGGTCGGAGGCCAGCAGACTGCCGCCCCGCCCCGCCCAACGCCATGCCCAGCGCTCGCGCTCCCCACTCGCGGAGGGTATGGAGACAATGGCCAGACTGGCCTCCGGACCCGATTCCCAATAGCCCAGTGCGGCGGCGGCCCGGGCCGGTTCATGCACGGCCAGCGCGCGTGCGGCGAAGAAGGCAAATATGGCCAGGACGAGCAGGGACAGCACCCCCTTGCGAACGGCATGGACGAAGACGCCTTTTTCGGGGTCTCCGAAGGGCCGCCAGAGCCCCTGCAAGGCAGAGACGCCCGTCATGAACAGGGCGGAGGTCGCCAGCGCCATGAGCAGGAGCAGGCCGGCATACCAGGGGAAGGAGGGATTGAAAAAGACCTCCGTCCAGTCAGTCACGATGTACTGCCCGTTTGCCAGGTAGGCGCCGGCGGGCGTGCGCATCCAGGAAAAGAGCATGACCGGCCAGATTGCTGCCACCGTGACCCCCAGGGCCACCGCCACCACGACGGCGGCATGGGCTCGCTCGCTCATGTGGCGCTGCCCGAACAGCATCAGGCCGACGAAACAGGACTTGAACACGAACACGGAGAGCACCGCCCCCGCCAGCATCGGGCTGGCCACATTGCCCACCCGCTCCATGAGCGTGGGCCAGAGGCTGCCGAACTGGATCATGACCGGGACGGCCCCGGCGAATGCGACGATGAAGGCCAGGGCAAAGACCCGCACCCAGAAGCGATACGCCTGCAGCCAGCGATCGGCGCCGCCCAGGGCGCGCAGGCGGAATACGACCAGCGACCAGGCCAACCCGATCTCCAGCAGGAGAAAGAGCAGCATGAAGGCCAGGCTCAGGAAAAACTGAGTCTGCGAGATCCAGAGCGCCAAGTGGGTCATAATGGCCGCAGTGTATAGCGTCAGGCCGCGTCCTGACCATGCTCCCGGGCAAAGCGTCCGGGCAAAGCTTGACGAACGTGGCAAAATGCTTACTTTCGCATTTCTCTCATCTTTATCGTATCGGCGTCTTCCTGTATGAGTTCTGTACCCAGCCCGGGCGCGGTTTCCAACTTTCTGCGCACCATTATTGAAAAAGATCTGGCTGAAGGCCGCCATGCGCAAAAACTCTGGGCGGGCCGCCCGGGGCCCGCATCCGTGCAGCGGCAGGGCAAGCCCGACCTTGCCCGGATCCGCACGCGCTTTCCGCCGGAACCGAACGGCTATCTGCATATCGGCCATGCCAAGAGCATCTGCCTGAACTTCGGGCTCGCCCAGGATTACCAGGGCGCCTGCCACCTGCGGTTCGACGACACCAATCCCGAAAAGGAAGAGCAGGAATACGTCGACGCCATCATCGACATGGTGAAGTGGCTCGGGTTCGACTGGCACTTCGGCGACGAAGAAAACCTTTACTTCGCCAGCGACTACTTCGGCTACATGTACGAGTTCGCCGAGGCGCTGGTGAAGGCCGGCCATGCCTACGTTGACGAACAGAGCCCCGAAGAGATCCGCGCCACGCGCGGCACGCTCACCGAGCCCGGCACCGATTCGCCCTGGCGTGATCGCCCGGCAGAGGAATCGCTCGCCCTGCTTCGCGAGATGCGCGACGGCAAGCACCCGGACGGCAGCCTGTGCCTGCGCGCCCGCATCGACATGGCCTCGCCCAACATCAACCTGCGTGACCCGGTGCTCTATCGCATCCGCCATGTGCCGCATCACCGTACGGGCGACAAATGGTGCATCTACCCGATGTATTCCTGGGCCCACCCAGTTGAAGATGCCCTGGAAGGCATCACGCACAGCATCTGCACCCTGGAATTCGAGGATCAGCGTCCGTTCTACAACTGGATTCTCGAACGCCTGGCGGAGCTGGACATGCTCACGGAGCCGCTGCCGCAACAGTACGAGTTCGCCCGCCTCAACCTGAGTTACGTCGTCACCAGCAAGCGCAAGCTGCTGCAACTGGTGCGCGACGGCCACGTCACGGGCTGGGACGACCCTCGCCTGCCCACGCTGGCCGGCCTGCGTCGCCGCGGTTACACACCCGGCGCCATCCGGCTGTTCTGTGAACGTCTGGGCGTCACCAAGTCCGATTCCCGCATCGACTACAGCGTGCTTGAACAGGCGCTGCGCGACGACCTCGATCCGGTTGCACCGCGTGCCGTCGCCGTGCTCGACCCGCTCAAGCTCGTCATCACCAACTACCCGGAAGGCCAGAGTGAACCCTGCGAGGCGCCGGCCAACCCGCACGACCCTGATGCCGGCGTGCGCCGTTTCACCTTCGGACGCGAGCTCTGGATCGAACGCGACGACTTCCGCGAAGAGCCGCCCAAAAAGTACTTCCGCCTCTTCCCGGGCAACAAGGTTCGCCTCAAGTACGGCTACATCGTTGAATGCACGGGCTTCGTCAAGAACGAGGCGGGTGAAGTCGTCGAGGTCCACGCCGAATATCTGCCCGACACCAAGAGCGGGACGCCCGGCGCGGATTCGGTCAAGGTCAAGGGCAACATCACCTGGGTGAATGCAGCCGAAGCGGTCAAGGCCGAGATCCGTCTCTACGACCGGCTCTTCCTCGACCCGCATCCCGACGCCGGCGACAAGGACTTCATCGCCGCGCTGAACCCGGATTCCTGCACCGTGGTGGAAGCCTGGCTCGAACCCGGCACGCGGGCAGAACCCGGCACCACCTGGCAGTTCGAGCGTCTGGGCTACTTCACCGCCGATCGCGAAGAGTCCACGGTCGAACGGCCGGTGATCAATCGCAGCACCACGCTCAGGGATTCATGGGGCAAGCAAAAGTGAGCCAATCCGCACCTTCCCGCAAGAGCGCGCAGGCGCTCGACTTCAAAAGCGCAACCCTGTACGCCATTCGTGTGGTGCTGCATGAAGCCGATACGAGCGCGCTGCTCGAAGCGCTGGCGCAGCGCATGCGCGACGCCGGCGCCTTCTTCGAGGGCGAACCCGTGGTCATCGACGCCAGCCGCATCGAGACGGTCATCGACTGGCCCGTGCTCGTCGAGGCCCTGCGCGAGCACAGCCTGCATCCGGTGGGGGTGGTGGCCGAAGGCGCCCAGCAAACGGCAGCAATCGCTGCCGGCCTGCCCTCGGTGGAGTTGGGCGGCGCACCCGTGCGTCCCCCCGCGTCCCCGACGGCCGAACACGAGGTGCCGGCCGCTGCCGTCACCCCGGAACGGCCTGCCGAATCAACCGCAGAAGACGCCACCGGCACCG
>JAJUFT010000132.1 GCA_029263615.1 Alcaligenaceae bacterium
CATCAATTCGTGGCGACCTGCGTCGACCAGGGCTGGAACGGCCTTGAGAACCTGGCTCTGATTCCCGGCACGGCCGGTGCGGCCCCCATACAGAATATTGGTGCCTACGGGATCGAGCAAAACCATTACTTCCACAGTCTGCTGGCCTGGGACATACGCCATGGCCGCCAGGTCGAGATGGGTCCTGCAGACTGTCTGTTCTCCTACCGCGACAGCTTTTTCAAGCATGCAGAACCGGGGCGATGGCTGGTGCTGGCGGTCAGATACCGTCTGCCGCGCGAGTGGCAGCCGCAGCTGGCGTACCCCGATCTTGCCCGTCATACTGGCATTGCCATGGCCGGCGCGGCCGTGACGCCGCGGCAGGTCTTCGAGGCGGTTTGCGAGATACGGCGGAACAAGCTGCCTGATCCGGCAAAGCTGGCCAATGTGGGCAGTTTCTTCAAGAACCCCATTGTGGATGCGGAAACCTTCAGCCGTTTGCGTGACCTGCATCCGGGCATGGTTGCGTTCCCCATTGATGCTGGAACGCGCTTCAAGCTTGCTGCGGGCTGGCTGATCGAGCGTTCAGGCTGGAAGGGGCGCCGCCTGGGCGCGGTAGGCATGCATGAGCGCCAGTCGTTGGTGATGGTGAATCATGGTGGAGCCAGCGCCCGGGACATTCACGTGCTGGCTGACGTGATCCGGGCTGAGGTCGCGACCCGCTTTGGGGTGCACCTGGAGCAGGAGCCGGTGGAAGTGGGGCGCGTGGCCCCTGAACAGGCCTGACCGGCCGGAACAGAGCCGGGCCGGTCTGACAGGTGCTTAGCTGGCCAGTACGTCGTGCATGTCGAACAGGCCGAAGTCCTTGCGTGCCAGGTAGCGTGCCGCCCGCAGGCTGCCCTGGGCATAGGTTTCACGACTGCTGGAGCGATGCGTGATCTCGATGCGTTCGCCTGGTCCGCAAAAGTAGACCGTGTGATCGCCGATGATGTCGCCACCGCGCACAACAGAGAAACCGATACGGCCGTTCTCGCGCGGCCCGGTGTCGCCGTGGCGCGCCCAGTCGGCAATTTCGTTCAGGTCTTCACCCCAGGCATGTGCAACCGCTTCGCCCATGGCGAGGGCGGTGCCGGAGGGGGCGTCGACCTTGTTGCGATGGTGCGCTTCAAACACTTCGACGTCGTAACCGCTGCTGAGCAGGCGGGCCGCCATTTCCAGCAACTTGAGGGTGACGTTGACGCCGACACTCATGTTCGGGGCGAAGACGATCGCTGTCTTCTGGCTGGCTGCCTGGATGGCCTTCTTGCCGGCGGCATCGAAACCGGTGGTGCCTATCACGCACTTCACGCCGTGCTCGATGCAGGCCTGGAGATGGGTAAGGGTGGCCTCGGGCCGAGTGAAGTCGATCAGGCAATCGGCATCGGCGAGCGCCGCCAGGTTGTCGGTGATGCGGACGCCGGTTTCCAGCCCCAGGAAGGCGCCGGCATCCTGCCCGATACTGGCAGAGTCGGCACGGTTCAGGGCTACGGCCAGGGTGAGATCCTCGCTGTTCAGCACGGCTTCGATCAGCATCCGGCCCATACGGCCGTCGGCTCCCGCAATTGCAATACGCATTCAGTGGTTTCCTTGACTGTGGAAATTAACGGAGCGGTTCCGCGTCTTGTGCCGTCGAGGTCGGCGTGGACTCGGCCGGCGCGGAGCGGTCGTTTTCCGCCGTGGCGCTACGCCCCGTGTCATGGCTCTGGAACGGCTGGCGCTCGGGTTGCGCATCGCCTTCCCAGCGCACCAGGGTATCGCCTTCGAACCATACACTGAAGCGCCGTTGCTCCGGATCGCCATATCCGGGTTTGTTATAGTAGGGATAGTCCCAGCGATCGCTGCGGAATACGTCCTGCAGGGTAGGCGTACCCAGGAGGAATCGCACTTGTTCGCGTGACATTCCCGGCTCCAGCCGCGCGACCTGTTCGGCGGTGATCCAGTTACCCTGCTGGATATGCGGGCGATAAGGAAAACCCCATTCGGTGCTGCCGCAAGCCGCCAAGGTAAGGACAAGCGCGCCGCCTGCCACGCCGACACGCAGCGTCTTGATTAGTGTGTTCGCAATTGTCAGCACAAAACCGCCCCTGATCATTCAGAACGAGTAAAACCGGTCTCATAAAGGGTAATCCAGAAACGCATGAGCGTTCGTCGCCGTCCGGGGCTGCAAGCCCGGGCGCCCGGCCCGTTGCGGCTGCATCCGCCAGAGATTTACAAGTATGAGTGACCCCGTTGACCTGAAGAATGCCGGCTTGAAGGCGACCTTTCCACGCCTCAAGATCCTGGACATTTTCCGCCGCGCTGACGATCGCCACCAAAGCGCCGAAGACGTATACCGCACCCTGATCGCCGAGGACGTCGATATCGGGTTGGCGACGGTGTATCGCGTTCTTACGCAGTTTGAGCAGGCCGGTATTCTGGTGCGCAGCCAGTTTGACGGCGGCAAGGCAGTGTTTGAACTGAATGATGGCGACCACCACGATCATCTGATCTGTACCCACTGCAACAAGGTGGTGGAGTTCAGTGATGACCATATCGAATCGCGCCAGCACAAAATCGCTGAAGATCACGGTTTTACGCTCGAAAGCCACACCATGATGTTGTATGGCATGTGCCCGGAGTGCACCGGGAAGAAGAGCGTCAGATAATCTTTGCCGCTTTAAACAAGCCAGGCATTCGCTGCGCGATCACCATGGGGCCCTTCGGGGCCCTTGGCCTTGGGGCCGCAACCGCTACGTTGCTTGGAGCCGTAGTCAAGGCCACTACGCCGGTATGGACGGCGTAGCCGCAAGTTCAGCCGGCAAGCATTTCAGAGGCGTGGCGGCGGGTGGTATCGGTGATGGTCATTCCGCCCAGCATGCGGGCCAGTTCGTCGACCCGCCCCGGCTCATTCAGCAGCTGGATGTCCGAGACGGTGCTGCCGCCTGACGACGATTTGCTGACCCTGAAATGCTGTGTGCCGCGGGCCGCGACCTGTGGCAGGTGTGTCACGCACAGTACCTGATGGCGGTCGCCCAGTTCTCGCAGCAGCCTGCCCACGACTTCCGCCACGGCGCCTCCGATTCCGGTATCGACTTCATCGAAAATCAGTGTGGGCACTTGCGCCGCCTGGCTGGCGATGACGGAAAGCGCCAGCGACAGGCGCGCCAGCTCGCCGCCTGAGGCGACCTTGCCCAACGGGCGCAATGGCGTGCCGGCATGCCCAGCCACGAGAAATTCGACATTCTCCTTGCCGTGCGAGCTGGGCGGGCAGGGGGTGAGCTCGACCTGAAATGCGCCGCCCTGCATGGCCAGGTCCTGCATGGCGGCGGTCACGTCGCGACTCAGGCGCTTGGCCACCTTGCGGCGTGCTTCGCTCAAGCGGTCCGCCACGACGTGATAGGCCGACTGGGCTTCTGCGACCCGAACCCGCAGAGCGTCAAGGTCGGTGGCGGCTTCCGAATCGGCAAGCTGGGCAGCGAGCCGTTCCTGCAGAGCCGGTAGTTCCTCGGGCTCGACGTGAAACTTGCGAGCGGCTGAAAACAGTTCACTCACGCGCTGCTCGGCGC
>JAJUFT010000006.1 GCA_029263615.1 Alcaligenaceae bacterium
ATGCGGGTTCGGGAAATTCTGGTAGGCAGTACTGGATTCGAACCAGCGACCTCTACGATGTCAACGTAGCGCTCTAACAAACTGAGCTAACCGCCTTTAGAAAGAACATAATTATATGTTCGGTTTTTCTGCTTGTCAAGCATTGCCAGACTTTTTCGCAGGACTCTCGTGCTGCTGGCCGGCTGCGGGCTTTTTCGCAACACTCGAGAAACGGAATATTAGCCTAAAACGGATTTTCGTGCAGGCGGGGCTGGAAGGCTTCGCCCCCGGTGTTACACTAATGCAACGAAAAATGCTCATGGATGATGTTGCACGATGACTACCCCGCGAACTACGACACACAGGCAGTGAACGTCGCCGCGTCTATTCGTCTTCTGTCATCAGAGTTACCCATACAAGCGCGGCAAAGGCCGCGTTTTGTCTTTTCAGGACATCTATGGTTCAGATTACATTGCCGGACGGTTCCCGGCGGGAATTTCCGGGCGCCGTCACCGTAAGCGAAGTTGCTCAGTCGATCGGCAGCGGGCTTGCCAAGGCTGCGCTGGCAGGACGAGTCACGTTCCCGGGTCAGGCGCCCCGCCTGGTGGATACCAGTTTCGTCATCGACAGCGATGCCGAGCTCGCGATCGTGACCGCCAAGGATCCGGACGGCCTCGACATTCTCCGCCACTCCACCGCGCACTTGCTTGCTTATGCAGTGAAGGAATTGTTCCCCGACGCGCAGGTGACGATCGGGCCGGTGATCGAGAACGGCTTCTATTACGATTTCTCCTACAAGCGCCCCTTCACGCCGGAAGACCTCGAGCTCATCGAAAAGAAGATGGTCGAGCTCGCCCGCAAGAACGAACCCGTAGTGCGTGAAGAATGGAAGCGCAGCGATGCCGTGGAGTTCTTCCGCAGCATCGGTGAACACTACAAGGCCGAGATCATTGAATCGATTCCCGCGGAAGAGGGCATTTCCCTTTACCGTGAAGGCAACTTCATCGACTTGTGCCGAGGCCCTCACGTGCCTGCCACCGGGCACCTGAAGGTCTTCAAACTGCGCAGTGTGGCAGGCGCGTACTGGCGCGGCGACAGCAACAACGAGATGTTGCAGCGCATTTACGGTACCGCCTGGGCCACCAAGGAAGAGCAGGCGGCTTACCTCAAGATGCTGGAAGAGGCCGAAAAGCGCGACCACCGTAAGCTGGGGCGTGAACTGGGCCTGTTCCATATGCAGGAAGAGGCGCCCGGCCTCATCTTCTGGCATCCCAAGGGCTGGACGGTCTGGCAGCAGGTCGAGCAGTACATGCGTCAGGTGTACCGTGATAATGGCTACCAGGAAATCAAGGCCCCGCAGATTCTGGATCTTTCGCTATGGAAGAAGACCGGCCACTGGGACAACTACGCCGAGAACATCTTCACCACGGAATCCGAGAATCGTCTGTACGGCCTCAAGCCGATGAACTGCCCCGGGCACGTGCAGATCTTCAATGCCGGTCTGCATTCCTACCGTGAACTGCCGATCCGTTACGGCGAATTCGGGCAGTGTCACCGAAACGAGCCTTCCGGCTCCCTCCACGGCATGATGCGCGTGCGTGGCTTCACGCAGGACGACGGCCACATTTTCTGCACGGAAGACCAGCTGCAGGACGAGTGCGCGGCGTTCACCGCCTTGCTGCAGAAAGTCTACGCCGACTTCGGGTTCACCGAGATTCTCTACAAAGTCGCGACGCGCCCTGAAAAGCGCATCGGTTCCGACGAAGTGTGGGACAAGGCTGAACAGGCGCTCATGGAAAGTCTCGAGCGCACGGGCTGTGCTTATGAAGTGTCGCCGGGCGAAGGCGCCTTCTATGGGCCGAAGATCGAGTACACCCTCAAGGATGCGATCGGCCGTCACTGGCAGTGCGGCACCATTCAGGTGGACTTCTCCATGCCCGCACGCCTGGGGGCGGAATACGTCGACGCCAACGACCAGCGCCGTACGCCCGTCATGCTGCATCGGGCCATTCTGGGTTCCTTCGAGCGTTTCATCGGCATGCTGATCGAAAACCATGCTGGTGCACTGCCGGCCTGGCTATCGCCATTGCATGCGGTGGTATGCTGTATCTCGGAACCCTCCGCCGAATATGCTGAAAAGATCGCGCTAAGCCTGAAAAAACAAGGGTTTAGGGCTCAGTCTGATTTGCGTGGTGAAAAAATCACTCGTAAAATTCGTGAGCACAGTATGCAGAAGGTCCCGTATATTCTCGTCGTGGGCGAGAAAGAACGTGAAAACGGTACGGTGGCTGTCCGCGCTCGCGGGGGTCTCGATCTCGGCGTGATGTCGGTCGAACAGTTCGCAGAACGCCTGCAGAACGATATTTCCACCCGGGCCTGAACGCGCGTTTGTCACGCTATGGTCCGGTCGATTGTTAATTTTAGGAGTCTTAGATATCGCAACCGATAAAGCTCATCGCATCAATGGTGAAATCCGCGTTCCCGAGGTGCGACTCATAGGATTGGATGGTGAACAGCTGGGCGTGGTGAGAACTTCCGAAGCGCTCAGTCTGGCTGAAGAAAACGATGTCGATCTCGTCGAGATCGCGCCGAATGCCACGCCCCCCGTGTGCAAGCTCATGGACTATGGCAAGTTCAAGTACCAGGAGCAGAAACGCCAGGCTGAAGCCCGGGCGAAGCAGAAAACCATCCAGGTGAAGGAAGTGAAGTTCCGTCCCGGAACGGATGAAGGCGACTACCAGGTCAAGTTGCGCAACCTGAAGCGCTTCCTCGAGGAAGGCGACAAGGCCAAAGTCACCTTGCGATTCCGTGGTCGGGAAATGGCACACCAGGAACTCGGCATGCGAGTGCTTGAGCGTGTCCGTGACGATCTGGGCGAACTCGCGCAGGTGGAATCCATGCCCAAGCTCGAGGGCAGGCAGATGGTCATGGTGCTGGCGCCCCGCAAGAAGGCGGCTTCCTGATCCGCGAAGCCGGAGGTTTCGTTTTCTGAGCACTGACCGACCCGCCAGCGAGTCGTCCGACGGCTGTCGATGGATGCTTGAGGGGCACGCTCCCCTCGCATGCAATACGGCGTGTTGCGGGCCGGACCAGAACGATAATCATGCCCGCCGCGGTTCAGACGCGGCGGGCAGTTTCACAGCTGCGCCATGCACGTATTGTTCATCATTGATCCCTTGCCTTCCCTGAAGGCCTACAAGGATTCATCGGTTGCCATGATGCGAGCCCTGTCCGCGCGCGGGCATCGCTTGAGTGTCGCTTACCAACCCGGCCTCTATATCGAAGAGGGCACCGTCAAGGCGGTTTCGCAAGGCATCGAGCTGGTCTCGGGCGCGGACCTACATGGTCCCGACTGGTGGCGCGATGTTTCCAACCCCGTTGAGGCCGCACTGTCGTCCTTCGACGCGGTGATCATGCGCAAAGACCCCCCCTTCGACATGGAATATGTGTACGCGACGCACATGCTCGAGTATGCGGAAGCACAAGGGGCGAAGGTCTTCAATTCGGGCGCGGCGATCCGCAACCATCCCGAGAAGCTCGCCATCACCGAATTTCCGGAATACACGGCACCCACGCTGGTGACGCGCGACATGGCTAGGCTGCGTGCGTTCTACCAGCAGTACGGCGATGTGGTGGTCAAGCCGCTCGACGGCATGGGTGGTTCCGGCGTGTTCAGGCTGCGTGCCGAGGAACACAACCTGGGCAGCATCCTGGAAATCCTCACCCGGGACGGCACGCGCACCATCATGGCGCAGCGCTATATTCCGGAGATCGTCAACGGCGACAAGCGCATTTTGCTGATCGGTGGCGAGCCGGTTCCCTTTTCACTGGCGCGCATCCCGCTGGCTGGCGAAACTCGCGGCAATCTTGCTGCGGGCGGGCGAGGCGTGGCACAGCCACTGACGGAACGCGATCGCGAAATCGCCGAACAGGCGGCGAAGCGTCTGGCCGGACGTGGGTTGCTGCTGGTCGGTCTGGATGTCATTGGCGATTACCTCACCGAGGTGAACGTCACCAGCCCCACCTGCTTCGTGGAAATCACGGAACAGAGTGGTTTCGATATCGGTGACTTTTTCGCCCGGGCACTCGAAAGGGCGGTGGAAGGCTGAATGGCCCGGATTCTATTGGTCATGCACGAACCGCTGGGCCGCGCCTTTGCAGAATGCGCGGCCCATGTGCTCGGTCGGGATCCATCCCTTGCCGTGTTCGATGTCATGGCCGATGAGAATCCGGACGCCGTGGTCTCCCGTCTGAAGCGAACCCTGGTCGAGCACACCGACGAAGAAGTCCTGATTCTTTCCGATATTTTCGGGGCCACGCCCTTCAATATTGCACGCAAGGCGCTCGCCAGTGCGGCAGAGCAGGGGGTGCGGGGAAATCTGGTCACAGGCACCAACCTTTGCATGGTGCTCAAGGCGCTCACGATCAACGAGAGTGACCCGGAAAAGCTGAGCGAAGCGCTTCGACAGGCGGCGGTACGCGGCATTGTCGATGCGGAATCCCTGGTTTGAGCGATGTCTGCCGAACCGTCAGTCACCCGATCACGATAAGCAGAATATGCCTTCCATCGATATTGTCATCAGCAACAAGTTAGGCCTGCATGCGCGCGCTGCCGCCAAGCTCACGCAGGTTGCCGGGCGTTTCAAGTCCGAGATCCACATCGCGCGGGCCGGGCAGCGTGTCAATGCCAAAAGCATCATGGGCGTCATGATGCTGGCTGCCGGCCTGGGCACCACCGTCACGGTGGATGCCGAGGGCGAGGACCAGGACGACGCCCTCGTGGCGATCCGGCAGCTTTTCGAGAACAAGTTCGGCGAATCAGAATGAGCGAGCCTTCCAGCACCCGTACGTCTCGTCCGCAGGGGCAGGGCGAGCCTCCCGCAGAACCCTGCACCATGGCGGGAGGCTCCATGCTCTGCATGCAGGGGCAGGGCATCGTGAAGGGTTTTGCGATTGGCCGGGCCGCCATCCTCAGCGCGGCCTCCCTGGAGGTCGACCATTACCGCATTCTTGACGAAGATGTCGACGCCGAGTGCGAACGACTGGTGTCCGCGGTGGAACGTGCCAAGAACGACCTGCGCACCCTGGCCGACACGCTGCCGCCCGATGCGCCGCGTGAAATCGGTCCGCTGCTGGAGGTTCACCGGCTTTTGCTGGAAGACCCCATGCTGGTGCAGAATGCCTGCGAGTTCATCCGTGAGCGGCACTACAACGCCGAATGGGCGCTGACGAGCCAGGGCCAGATTCTTGTGGATCAGTTCTCGGCCATGGAGGACGACTATCTGCGCGAGCGCGGCAGCGACATTCGCCAGGTGATCGAGCGAGTTCTGAGAGTGCTTTCGGGCTCGACGGCACTCATCACCAACATCGAGGCGGTCAACGGCAGCGAAGACCCGCTCATCGTGGTGGCGCGCGATATTTCCCCCGCCGACATGCTGCGGCTGCGCGGCGCCCGTTTCGCCGCTTTCCTGACGGACCTCGGCGGCCCGACCTCCCACACCGCCATCGTGGCGCGTAGCATGAATGTTCCGGCCGTCGTGGGTCTGGGTCACATGCGCGCACTGGTGCGCGACGGCGATGTGCTGGTGGCGGACGGGGCTACCGGCGTGGTGCTGATCAACCCGTCCGAGAAAGTGCTGCAGGAGTACCGCCAGCGTCAGTCGGACTACCTGCGCGAACGCAAGGAGCTGGAATCCCTGCGCGACGCACCGGCGGTCACGCTGGACGGGGTGGAGGTCAAGCTGGAAGCCAACATCGAGCTGCCCGAGGAGGCGCAACAGGCTCTGGATGCCGGCGCGGCGGGCATTGGCCTGTTCCGCAGCGAATTTCTGTTCATGGGCCGAAGCGATCTTCCCACGGAAGACGAGCAATACGAAGCCTATGCCAAGGTCGTCAAGGTGATGGGAGGGCGACCGGTCACCATTCGTACGTTGGACATCGGCTCCGATAAAACGCTGGACGGCGAGGTGACGGTCGCCACCAACCCGGCACTCGGGCTGCGAGCCATCCGCTATTGCCTGGCCAAGCCCCAGCTGTTCGCGACCCAATTGCGGGCGCTGCTCAGGGCGGCAGTTCATGGGCATGTCCGCATCCTGATCCCCATGATCGCCCACATGCACGAGGTGCGGGCCGTCAGACAGGCCATCGAAGCCGCCTGTCGCGAGCTGGACGCCCGCGGGGTGCCGTATTCACGAGATTTTTCGGTTGGCGCCATGGTGGAGATTCCCGCGATGGCCATCGCCATCGAGCCCTTCGTGGAAGCCCTGGACTTCTTTTCCATCGGCACCAACGATCTCATCCAGTACACGCTGGCCATCGACCGGGGGGATTCCGAAGTCTCGTCGCTCTATGATCCCATGCACCCGGCGGTGCTGCGCCTGATTGCCTACACCATCAACGCGGCGGAACGGGCCGGAAAACCGGTGGCCGTCTGCGGCGAGATGGCCGGTGACTCGAACGTCACACGCATGTTGCTGGGGCTGGGGCTCAAGGAGTTCTCCATGCATCCACAACAGTTGCTGGATGTGAAGAAGGAAATCCTGCACGCGCATTCGAACGCGCTGCGCGTCAAAGTGGCAGCGGCCCTGAACAGGGCCGCCCGCATCGATCTTGAAGAATTGTCACGCTGATGAAAAAGGCCGGTTTCCCGGCCTTTTTCAATAGTGGTACGCGTTTTCGCCGTGGCAGGGAACATCCAGTCCCGAGCGCTCCACATCCGGTGAGACGCGCAGGCCGAACACCTTGTCAGCGATGAAGTAGGCCACCCACGCTACCAGCCCGGACCACGCAATGGTGATCAGAATGCCTTCGAGCTGAATCCAGAGCTGCCAGGCCAGGCCGTCCATGCTGTCGGCACCCGGGCCCCCCAGTGCCTGGAAGTTGAACACGCCGGTCAGGAGGGCGCCGACGATGCCGGCCACGCCGTGAATGCCGAACACATCCAGACTGTCATCAGCATTGAGCATGCGCTTGAGCCCGCTCACACCCCAGACGCACACCGCACCCGAGAGCACACCGATGATCAGCGCACCGCCAGGGCCCACCAGACCGGCAGCAGGGGTGACACCCACCAGACCCGCGACGGCGCCAGAGATGGCGCCCAGCAGAGAAGCGTGACCCTTTACCATCCGTTCCACCAACAGCCAGGCCAGCACGCCGCCCGAGGTCGCAAGCAGGGTGTTGAAGAAGGCCAGTGCCATCGTGCCGGACGCACCCAGTGCAGAACCCGCGTTGAAGCCGAACCAGCCCACCCAGAGCAGGGAAGCGCCGATCATGGCCATCGGCAGGTTATGTGGTTGCATGGCTTCCTTGCCATGGCCAAGGCGCTTGCCAATGACCCATGCACCGACCAGAGCCGCCACACCCGCATTGATGTGAACCACCGTACCGCCCGCAAAGTCCAGCGCGCCACGCTCAAACAGCCAGCCGCCTTCTGCCCAGACCATGTGCGCGATGGGCACGTAAGCCAGAGTCATCCAGATGGCCGTGAAAAGAAGTACGGCCGAGAAGCGGGCCCGCTCGGCAAACCCACCGACCACCAGGGCGCAGGTGATGCCGGCAAACGTGGCCTGGAAGGCAGCGAAGCTGAGTTCGGGAATGCTGCCCGACATTTCAAAGCTCTCGGCGCCTAACTCGGCAATGCCGGAGAACAGCACGCGCTCGAGCCCCCCGAAAAACGCGTTGCCTGCCGTGAAGGCCAGAGAATAGCCGTAGATGAACCACAGCACGACTGCCAGGGTGAAGGTGGCCAACACCTGCAGCAGCACGGAAAGGACGTTCTTGGCGCGCACCAGACCGCCGTAAAAGAGGGCCAGTCCGGGTACCACCATCAACAATACGAGCAGGGTCGAGACGCTTACCCATGCCAGATCGGCTTTATCCATTATGTATCTCCAAGGGGTGTATCCAAGCGTTGAATCAGAGAGCGGCGGCGTCCTGTTCGCCGGTTCGAATGCGGACGGCCTGTTCAAGCGGCAGCACAAAGATCTTTCCGTCACCGATCTTGCCGGTATGGGCGGCACTGCAGAGCGCCTCGACGGCCTGCTCGACGAGCTCGTCAGAAAGGGCCAGCTCGAGTCGCAGTTTCGGCAGGAAGTCCACGGTGTATTCCGCGCCGCGATAGAGCTCTGTGTGCCCCTTCTGGCGACCGAACCCCTTGACCTCCATGACCGTCATGCCCTGGATGCCGATGTCGGACAGGGCTTCTCGGACTTCGTCCAGCTTGAATGGCTTGATGATGGCCACGACCAGCTTCATGTGCTTCTCCTTTAGATGAGCAATATGCTTCACCGGGGAATTCGCAACATGTGTGCCAGGTTTTGAGCCCCCCGCCCCGCACTTTTCAGCAGGAAATCGTCTCATTGCGCACCAGATTGGTGCGTGTTCCGGTGCATGCAGGAGGGTCGCGCGCCGCGGTGTTCTGTTCTGGTGCACGCCTGTAAAAATTTGCGGATGGCGCCAGAAATTGTTTCAGGACGCATAGGGTCCACTGGCACGGGGACGGGAATGGCACGCCACATGCAATACGGATTTCACCGGAACATCGATCCCCCAATGGGCGGATCGCTGGTCTTTAACTGCGATCAGAGTAGGAGAACTCCATGAAATCACGACGCACCCCGTTTGCCCTGGCTGCTGCCGCACTGTCTTTCGGTTTTCTGGCTGCGTGTTCCGACGACCCCGAGCCAACCACTACAGCGCCGGCGGAACAAGTGACGCCGCCTCCCGCGAACGCGCCCATGGACACACCGCCGGCTTCCAGTACGGTACCGACTCCACCGCCCGTGGAATCCACACCGCCCGCCAACTCGTCGACCATGCCGGGTGCAGAGGGTGCCACGGGCACTTCGCCCGGTACATCGGGGGGCTGAGGCCTGCCTGACGCGTGTCATGTCAAGTCAGATCGGGAAGCGGGCGCGATGCGCCCGTTTTTCTATACACTATGGGTTACGTATAGGGAGAAGCGCATGATCAACCGTAACGAATGGGTCGAAGACTTTCAGAAGAATATTTCTGATCTGATCGCCCGCAGTCCGGCCGCAGATATCGAACGCAACATCAAGGCGCTCATGGCCCAGACGTTCTCGCGGCTTGACCTGGTGACGCGTGAGGAATTCGACATCCAGGCACAGCTGCTGGAAAAGGCGCTGCAACGCATCACGGCACTGGAATCCCGACTCAGCGCCCTCGAACTTGAGCTCCGGCCACCCCAGCCCGCCAATGATGCAGATGCTCCGGGAAATGATGCCTACCCCTGATAGGCACTGACCGAGGTGGATCAAACCGTCCTACTCCAATGCCCGCGTCAGCGGGCATTTGTCATACTGGCCGCACGTCATTTCGGGGTGCAAAGCCATGTCACTGGCCGTATTGGCCAGCCGGGCGCTGTATGGTTTTCAGGCGCAGGCGGTCAGGGTGGAAACTCATGTCGGGCCCGGTTTGCCCAATTTTCTGATTGTCGGGCTGCCTGACGCAGGCGTGCGCGAGAGCCGTGAGCGGGTTCGTTCCGCACTGCTGTCGGGCGGGTTCGAATTTCCGTCCGGCCGGATCACCGTCAACCTCGCACCTGCCGATCTTCCCAAAGATTCGGGCCGCTTTGATCTGGCGATCGCGCTGGGCATCCTGATCGCGTCCGGCCAATTGCGCCTGCCCGGGCCACTGGCCGCAGGCGCCCTCGAAGTTCTCGACCGCGTCTTCGTTGGCGAACTATCACTCACCGGCAAGCTGCGCAATATTAAGGGCGCCCTGGCCATTGCCATGGCCGTCGCGCGGGAATCGCCGGGCATGCGGCTGGTCATGCCGGAAAGCTGCGCGGGCGTTGCCGCCCGGGTGCCGGGGGTGGTCGTTCAGTCGGCAGGCACGCTGGAACAGGTGGTGCGCGATCTGGCAGGCGGGCCGGCTCTGCCGCCCGCGGAGGCGCCTGCCGACCCGGATGCCGTTGCATCGCATGCCTGTCTTTCCGAAGTGCGCGGGCAAGAAGTCGGGCGCCGTGCCCTGGAGATCGCAGCCAGTGGGGGCCACAGCATGCTCATGTGCGGGCCCCCCGGGGTGGGCAAAAGCATGTTGGCACAGCGCCTGCCCGGCCTGCTCCCACCGCTCGACGTGCCGGCCAGCCTGGAAGTCGCCGCCCTGCATGGCCTGGCCGGTCACGACGTGGCTCCCACCGTCGTGCCGCCCTTTCGTTCGCCACACCATACCGCATCGACCGCGGCCATCATCGGCGGGGGAAGCTGGCCGCGCCCCGGGGAAGTCAGTCTGGCTCACCACGGGGTCCTGTTTCTCGACGAGATTCCCGAATTCCACCGTCCTGTGCTTGAATCGCTGCGTGAGCCGCTCGAAGCCGGTGTGGTGAGTGTGGCCAGGGCCCGGCTCAGCTGCAGCTTCCCGGCCCACTTCCAGCTGGTGGCGGCCATGAATCCATGTCCTTGCGGGTGGGCGGGACACGCTCGCCGGCTGTGCTCCTGCCCGCCCAATCGGGTGCTGGCTTACCGCCGGCGTTTGTCCGGCCCGCTGCTGGATCGCATCGACCTGCATGTGACGCTTTCACCCCCGCAAGGCGATTGGCTGAACGGTCCGGAAGGGGAAACCTCCGGGGCGGTCCGTGAACGCGTGCTGGCCTGCCGGGCCCGGCAGCTGGCCCGCCAGCAGTGTGTGAATGCGCATCTTGACGGGTCTGCGCTGCGTCAACATGTCGAGCTGGACGCCGCCTCGGCGCGCCTGCTGGCCGAGGCCAGCGAACGGTGGGCCTGGTCGGCGCGAGTGGTGCACCGGCTCCTGCGGGTGGCGCGAACCCTGGCCGACATGCGGGGTTGCGAGCGGGTCATGCTCGAGGATGTCGCCGAAGCCCTGCAGTACCGGCCCGCGTGGGGCAATTAGTGCAGACAGCGCGCCACGAGCAGTTCCCAGAAACGGGCGCCGATCAGCAGGTTGTCGTCGTTGAAATCGTATTTGGGGTTGTGCAGTCGGGCACTGGCTTCGGCCGGGCCATTGCCGATGCGAATCAGGGCCCCGGGGCATTGCTGCAGCATGTAGCCGAAATCTTCGCTGCCCAGCTGGCTGGGCCCGTTGCGTTCCACCCGTTCTGCTCCCACCAGCGATTCGGCGACATCCAGCGCCAGCGCGACCTGTTCCGGGTCGTTGATCAGCACGGGGTAGCCTTCCCGATAGTCGATTTCAGCCCGTGTGCCATAGCCGAGCGCGGTATGTTCGACGATCTCAATGATGCGTTGCTTCATCAGCGCGCGCACTTCCGGGTCGAAGGACCGTACGCTGATGCCCAGCTCGGCGGAGGCGGGAATCACATTCAGGGCGACGCCCGCCTGGAGTTTGCCAATGGACACGACCGCGGCCTGCTGTGGATCGACATTGCGGGACACCACCGTCTGCAATGCCAGGGCTGTGGCGGCGGCAGCGATGAGCGGGTCGCGCGACTGATGTGGTCGGGCCGCGTGGCCACCCATTCCCCTGATGGTGATGAAGACGCGATCCCCCGCGGACATGAAGGCGCCTGGCCGGGACATGAAATGGCCTTGCGGCATGCCGGGGTGGTTGTGCATGGCAAAAATGCGGTCGCAGGGGAAGCGTTCGAACAGGCCGGCTTCCACCATGGCCTTGCCACCGCTCTCGAATCCGCGTTCCTCGGCAGGCTGAAAAATGAGGCGGACCGTGCCCGAAAAACGCCGGTTCCGTGCGAGCAGCCAGGCGGCCCCCAACAACATGGCCATGTGGCCGTCGTGCCCGCAGGCGTGCATCTTTCCTTCGTGGCGACTCGACCAGGGAAGGCCGGTCTCTTCGAGAATCGGGAGAGCGTCCATGTCGGCGCGCAGACCGATGCTGCCCTGGCCGTTACCCTGACGCAGGGTGGCGACGATGCCGGTTCCGGCGATCCCCGTGACCACCTCATAGCCCAATGTCGTCAGAATCCCGCTGACGGTTTCCGCCGTGGCATGTTCCTGAAAGGCCAGTTCTGGATGTTGATGCAGGTGATGGCGCAGCTGTCGCAGATGGCTGTCGAGTTCCTGCATGGACATCGGCTGATTGGGCAAAGTCATGAGTGGCTCCCCGGTCTCTGGAAGCCTGCATTCCACACGGTTGTGATCCGACGTGCAAGCCCTGGCTTTTCCATCGAATTCGATTAGACAGCCGACTTGAAATAGTCATATAATCAAGAGCTTCGCCTGTTTTTGCCTCTTGCAGCCTGAATTGGGGTGCATATCAGGGGGCCAAGCGAAGAATCCAAACAAGCAGACGCCAGGTTGTGGAAGTGCATTCAGTATGGTGTGAATGCCACCTGCGTATGCAGCAAATAGAGTTCAGTCATGCCCAAGATGAAGACCAAGAAAAGCGCCTCCAAGCGCTTTAAGGTTCGCGGAAGCGGCTCCATCAAGCGGGGTCAGGCGTTCAAGCGCCACATCCTCACCAAGAAGACGACGAAGAACAAGCGTCAGCTGCGCGGTACCACCGCAGTGCACGCTGCCGACGTCGCTTCCATCAAGGCAATGATGCCTTTCGCTTGATTAAGGGAGATCACATATGCCTCGCGTAAAACGCGGCGTTACCGCCCACGCACGTCACAAAAAAATCCTGAAGGCCGCCAAGGGCTACCGCGGTCGTCGCGGTAACGTCTTCCGGGTTGCCAAGCAAGCCGTCATGAAGGCAGGTCAGTATGCCTATCGTGACCGCCGCAACAAGAAGCGCACCTTCCGTGCACTCTGGATCACTCGTATCAATGCTGCTTGCCGCGAGCAAGGCGTGACCTACAGCGCCTTCATCGCCGGTACCAAGAAGGCTCAGATCGAGCTCGACCGCAAGGTTCTGGCCGACATGGCCGTGAATGACAAGGCAGGCTTTGCCGCTGTGGTCCAGCAGGCCAAGGCGGCTCTGGCTTCCTGATCAGCCGAGCAATTTTGATCCGCGAACGGGGCTCCATGGGGCTCCGTTTGCATTTGGAAAGGCAAGAAATGACAACCCAGGTCGATGATCTGATCGTTCAGGCGAAAGAACAATTCGCGCAGGCCCACGACGCGGCCGCGCTCGAGAACGCAAAAGCCCGGTTTCTGGGCAAGCAGGGCGCACTGACCGCGTTGCTCAAGGGGCTGGCTGCGCTGGACCCGGAACGCAAGCGAGAAGAGGGCGCACGCATCAACCAGCTCAAGCAGCAGGTCGAAGCGCTACTCAATGCCCGTCGCGCGGAATTGCAGCAGGCGGAACTCGACCGTCGCCTGGCCGCTGAGACCATCGATGTCACCTTGCCCGGGCGGGGCAGGGGGTTTGGCGGCATTCACCCCGTCATCCAGGCCTGGCAACGGGTGGAAGCCATCTTCCGTTCCATCGGTTTTGACGTGGCCGACGGCCCGGAAATCGAGAACGACTGGACCAACTTCACGGCCCTGAACAACCCTGAGAACCACCCGGCCCGCTCGATGCAGGACACCTTCTACGTCGACATGAAAGACGACCAGGGCCTGCCGCTGCTGTTGCGCACCCACACCAGCCCCATGCAGGTGCGGTATGCGCGCATGCACAAGCCACCCATCAAGGTGATCGCCCCGGGGCGTACCTATCGCGTTGACAGCGACGCCACCCATTCGCCCATGTTCCATCAGGTCGAAGGCCTGTGGATCGCCGAAGACATCTCCTTCGCCGACCTCAAGGGCGTCTATACCGATTTCCTGCGGGCCTTCTTCGAGACCGACGATCTCTGCGTCCGTTTCCGCCCCTCGTTCTTCCCCTTCACGGAACCTTCCGCCGAAATCGACATGATGTTCACCTCCGGCCCGAATCAAGGCCGTTGGCTCGAAATTTCCGGTTCTGGCCAAGTGCATCCGCAAGTCGTGCGCAATTTCGGCCTCGACCCGGAGCGCTACATTGGGTTCGCCTTTGGCTCGGGCCTCGAGCGTCTGGCCATGCTGCGCTATGGCGTGAACGACCTGCGGCAATTCTTCGAGGGTGATCTGCGCTTTTTGCGCCAGTTCAACCGCTGAAGCACCGTCAGCCCACGCCCGGCAACAAGCCCACCTTCATCGATCGCCTGAATTACCCGAGAGCATCATGTTATTTCCAGAATCCTGGCTTCGCAGCTACGTCAATCCCGGTATCGATACCGAGGAGCTCGCCCATCGCCTGACCATGGCTGGGCTGGAAGTTGAAGAAACCACGCGTGTCGCCCCCGCCTTTTCCGGTGTGGTCGTCGCCCATATCGTCGACGTGCAGCCGCATCCCAACGCCGACCGCCTGCGCGTTTGCCAGGTGGACGACGGCAGCGGCACGAACCTGCAAATCGTCTGTGGGGCGCCCAACGCGGCCACTGGCCTGAAAGTGCCGCTGGCGCGTGTGGGGGCGGTACTTCCCGGCGACATGAAGATCGGTCCGGTCAAGATGCGTGGCGTCGAATCGCGCGGCATGTTGTGCTCGGCACGCGAGCTCGGTTTGTCACAAGACCACGCCGGCCTGCTGGCATTGCCGGCCGATGCGCCGGTGGGCGAGGACATCCGCCGGTATCTCGATCTCGACGATACGGTGTTCATGCTCAAGCTCACTCCGAACCGGGCGGACTGTCTGTCGATCCGGGGGGTGGCACGCGAAGTGGCGGCCCTCACGGGCGAGCCCATGCATGTCCCCTCGTTCGAGCCGGTCACACCCAGCATCGACGATCGCCTGCCGGTGAAGGTCGAGGCGCCCGACCTCTGCGGGCGCTTCGCGGGCCGGGTGATCCGTGGCGTCAATGCCAAGGCGCCCACGCCCGACTGGATGAAGAAACAGCTCGAGCGCGCCGGACAGCGGTCCATTTCGGCACTCGTCGACATCTCTAACTACGTGATGCTCGAACTGGGACGTCCCACCCACGTGTTCGACATCCGTCGCATTGAGCAACAAGGGCTCACGGTGCGCTGGGCGCGCAAGGGAGAAACCCTCGAGCTGCTGAGCGGCCAGGTGGTCGAGCTCGAGCCTGACGTCGGCGTGCTTGCCGTAGGGGACACCGTGGAAAGCATGGCCGGCATCATGGGCGGCGAAGCTACTGCGGTGACCCTGGAAACCACCGACATCTTCCTTGAAGGTGCATTCTGGTGGCCCGAGGCCATCATGGGCCGGGCCCGCCGCTACAAATTCAGTTCGGAGGCCAGCCATCGCTTCGAGCGTGGCGTGGATTTCGAGCATGTGACCGAAGACCTCGAATACATGACGCGCCTGATCGTGGACATTTGCGGCGGGCAGGCGGGTCCACTGGAAGACCAGATCATCGCCTTGCCCGAGCGCGCGCCGGTACGGATGCGTCTCGAGCGCTGCCGCCGGGTCCTGGGCCTGCCATTGGAGAAAACCGAGGTTGAGGATATCTTCACGCGCCTGGGTCTGGCCTACCGCTGCGAAGGCGACGACTTCATCGTGGAGCCGCCCAGCTACCGCTTCGACCTCGTCATTGAAGAAGATCTGATCGAAGAGGTCGCGCGCATCTACGGGTTCGAGCGCATCCCCGATCAGCCGCCGCGCGCTCGCGCTCAAATGCGTGTTGCCCCGGAAACGCTGCGCGGCCCGCATGAGCTGCGTCACCGCATGGCCGCTCTCGACTATCAGGAAGTGATCAACTTCTCCTTCGTCGAAGAAGCGTGGGAGCGCGACTATGCAGGGGAAGAAAACCCGATCCGCCTGCTGAACCCGATCGCCAGTCATCTGGCCGTCATGCGGACCACCCTGATCGGTGGCCTGGTGGCCAATATCGCGCACAACATGCGTCACCGCCAGAGCCGCGTGCGGGTGTTTGAACTGGGCCGCGTGTTCATGCGCAATGCGTCGCTGCAGGATGGGCCCCTGACGGTCGCCGGTGTGGAGCAGCCCTTGCGTCTGGCCGCTGCCGCCTGGGGCCCCGCCCTGGAAGAGCAGTGGGGCGTGCCGACCCGTGCGGTCGACTTCTATGACGTCAAGGCCGACCTGGAAGCCCTGCTGGGCAAGCGGGCGGCGCAGTTGCAATATCATCCTGACGTGCACCCCGCCTTGCACCCGGGGCGCAGCGCTCGGCTCGAGCTGGACGGCTGCTGCATCGGCTGGCTGGGTGAACTGCACCCGCGCTGGGTCCAGAAGGCCGAAATCGGCCAGGCACCCGTCGTGTTCGAAGTGGATGTTGCTGCGATTTCGCAGGGCAGCCTGCCCGAGCTCCAGGCCTTGTCGCGGCAACCGGTGGTGATCCGCGACCTGGCCGTGTGGGTGGACGCAGGAGTGAGCTATCAGCAATTGCTGAAAACGCTCACCAAGACCGTTGCGTCTAATGCTAACCTAAGTGTGGTGCGAGACATTCGGCTGTTCGACCTCTGGCGCGACAAGTCCAGCGAAAGCGCCGAAAAAAGTCTCGCCTTCCGTTTCTGGTTGCAGAACCCACAAGCCACGCTGGACGACTCCACGGTCGACGAATGCATGGCGGTCCTGCTCCGAGCCCTTGAGGCAGAACACGGCGCGCGCCAGCGCGCCTGAGTCTGGCAGATGGAAAGTTTACCGATGACCGTAGAGCGTACACTCACCAAGGCCGAACTCGCTGAACTGCTGTTCGAACGGGTCGGCCTGAACAAGCGCGAGGCCAAGGATATCGTAGACACCTTCTTTGAGGAGATCCGTGAAGCTCTGGCCCGCGGAACGGAAGTGAAACTGTCCGGGTTTGGCAATTTCCAGGTGCGTGACAAGCCGCCACGTCCCGGCCGAAACCCCAAGACCGGGGAAGTCATTCCCATTGCGGCGAGGCGCGTGGTAACGTTCCATGCGAGTCAGAAACTGAAGAGCGCGGTTGAACAGGAAGGCCCTCCGGTGGCGAATACCTGATTCGGCGCGGCAACGATAAGTGGTTCCAGATCCGTCCATGAGCACGAACGAAACTTCCGTCAACCTGCCCCCCATCCCGGCGAAACGGTATTTCACCATCGGTGAAGTCAGTGATTTGTGCTGCGTGAAGCCGCACGTTCTGCGCTATTGGGAGCAGGAGTTCACGCAACTCAAGCCGTTGAAACGGCGGGGCAATCGTCGTTACTACCAGCATCACGAAGTGCTGCTGATTCGGCGCATCCGGCAGCTGCTATACGAAGAAGGTTTCACGATCAGCGGGGCGCGCAACCGTCTGGGCGATGGCGGCGATCGTGCCGTCCACGACCCCGATGCAGCGGTCCGGCTCACGGCCACCGAGCTGCAGACGCTGCGAGCCGACCTGAGCGCCGTCCGCGACCAGCTCGCCGCAGCGCTTCAGGAATCCGAAGCGGGCACGGTTTCCGGGGAATTTCACCTGGCACCCTGAGTCCGCTGCTTTCCCGGCAAAGCGAAACCGGCTTCCCGAGTGCTCAGGGAAGCCGGTTTCTTTTTGGGCGGGCGTTTATTCGCTTGTGGACGGGATGCTTACTCGATGGCCCCGCTGCTTGCGGACGCGCCTGAAGCAGAGGCGGAGCCCTCCTCCACGGAGGCGCCTTCCGCGCCAAAGACGGTCATCTGCCCGATGAACAGGATGGGCCCGTTGGGCTCGCCTTTGGCAGCATCCGCATCGGTTTCCAGCGTGATCTCCAACAATTGATCATCCGCGATCGAGCCCAGCTGGGCAGCCGGAACCAGCACCGGCTGATTGGGGTCAATCCGGCCAAGGAGACGGGGCTGGGGAATGCGTGCGCTACGCGTCCACAAGAGGGTTTGTGAGCCCGCCGGCACCTCGGTGTGGACCAGCGGGCGCATCCTGAGCTCACCTTGCGGGCCCAGAGTGGCCGTCCAGCCGGGGGTGCTGCTGGTGCCGGGCGCCAGCAGAATGGCGGCGCGAGTCGGGGCCACTTTCACCACCTGCACCGGGGCGGGTGGCGGTTCGCCGGGCAGCATGAAACCTACCAGGGCTGCGGCCGTGGCAGCCACACCGATCAGGCGCCAGAACCAGAGCTTGCGCACCAGGCGGGCGAGGGCAGGGTCCCGGTTATCTTCGGCACGAGCGCGTTTTGCGCGGACTGAAGGCGAAGCGGCGGGCGATGGGGCCGGAATTGCTGTCACTGCAGAGGCCGGCGACGCGCCAGACGGTGGCGCAGGGGGCACCGGGGAAGGCTCCACGGATGAAGGCGCTGTGGCCGCGGAGGAGGCTGTTGCGGCAGATGGCGTCACGGTCGCCGAGGTCTGAGCCGCCGACGAGGGCGTCGGTGTCGCAGAGGAGGCGGGTGTCCGGTCGGCAGGCGTCGCCGGAGCAGAGGCAGCCGCTTGCACCGTCGCACCGGACTTCAGCGGAGCCGGTTTCTCGAATAACCTGGACTTCGTGCGTTCCGGTGCGATGACGGGGTGTGCGGGCGCCGATGGCTGACGCAACAGCTGGGGTTGCGGCGGAGGCTCGAACGCCGGCGGCGGGTCGATGCCCAGGGTGCGCTGCAGACGTTCACGCAGAGCGGGGGAGGGTAGCGCGGGCGGCAGGGCATCGACCAGCGAGAGTAGTTCGTTTTCCCAAGCCAGTGCCTGCGCGAGGGCCTGGTCATCCTTGCTGAGCAGCACGTGAACCGATGCGCGTTCTTCCGGCTTAAGCAGCCCGCAGACATATTCGCCAACGAGCAGAGCGGAGTCTGCGTGACGAGGCGTTTGATGGCGGCTCATAGCGCGACACCCTGCAGGCCGGCGCGCACGGTGTGCCGGAGCCGAGCTTCATCCAGACGCATCCATTCGGCCAGCCGGCCGTAGTCGGCACCGTGCAGATAAGCATGTGCCACGGCTTGCCAGGCAGTGGGGTCTGCGGACTGCTTGAGCGCCAGAAGCCTGCCGCGCAAATCGGCCATGCCGGGCAGGGCCGGTGCCTGCGCGGGCGCGGAGGACGGGCTGCGCAAGCGGCGGCCGTTGACGACATGTCGGAGCACACTGTAGATCCACGGGCGCGCAGGCCCCATGCTCGCGTCGTATTGGTCGGCATTGCGCCAGATGAGGGCCATGGTGTCATGCAGCGCCCCTTCCGGGTCTTCCGGCAGCAGCTGCTTGCACAGAGCCAGCATGCGGGGCGCTTCATGGTCATACAGACGATGGAAAGCCGCCTGATCTCCTCTGGCACAGGCGATCAGAGCGGCAGCGTGGTCAAACTGGGCGGCGTGCATTGCTTCTCCGCGGTGGGCCCGTCGGACGGGCAAAAACCCTTATTGTAGGGGTGATGGCCCCGTGTGGTGGGCCGATTCGTTCACCTCTGTCATGCCCACCGGAGCGTTCGGTCCACCCGTCGCACGAGGATCAGGACTTCTCGATCCCTGCCTTCTGAATGACTTCACCCCATTTGCGGGTTTCGTTTTCCTGGAAGGTTGCCAGTTCGTCCGGGGTGGAGGTCACGGGCGTCGTGCCCGTCTGCTTGTAGAACTGCTGGGCGGCCGGGCGCTGTGTGGCGGCCGTCAGCATTTCATGAAGCTTGTCGACCACCTTGTCGGGGGTGCCGGCGGGAACATAGGCGGCAAACCAGTAACCCATTTCGTAACCCGGCACACCGGCTTCAGCGATGGTGGGAACCTCGGGAGCCAGCGGGGAGCGCTCCGGCGTGGTGACGCCGAGGGCACGCAGGCCACCGCTCTGAACTTGCGGCAGGCCAGTGGCCATGTCACTGATCATCATGGTGATCTGACCGCCCAACAGATCGGTGATGGCCATGGGGTTGCTCTTGTATGGAACGTGGAGCAACTCGATGCCAGCCATCTGTTGCAACAGCTCACCCGCCACCCGGCTGCTGGAGCTGCCACTGCCGAACGACAGCTTGCCGGGGTTTTCCTTGGCGATCCGGATGAAGTCGGCGACGCTCTTTGCTTCGAAGGAAGGGTGCACCACCATGATCTGGCCGCCTGTGCCCAACAGGGTGATGGGGCGGAAATCCTTCACCGGGTCGTAATTCAGCGTCTTGTACAGATGCGGGTTGGCGGCGTGACTCGTATTGGTCGTGATCAGGACTCGATACCCGTCTGCCGGCGCCCGGGCGACATCCGTGGCGCCAATCATGGCGCTGGCACCCGGCTTGTTTTCCACCACGACGGAGACCCCCGAGACTTCGGTCACGCCTTGGGCCACGGCACGCGCCAGCTGGTCAGTGGCGCTGCCCGCACTGAAGGGTACGACAAACGTGATGGGATTGGCCGGATATTCCTGCGCCATGCCGGTGGTGGGGACGGCCCAGCTCACCGCGGCCAGGGATACGGCCAGCATCAGGTTGCGGCGGGTGGATTGGATCTTCTTTTTTATCATGACGTTCTCCTCTCAAGGGTGTTGAACATCGGGCAACACTGCCGCGAGTTCGGGATCGACCAGAACTGGGAAATCCAGCAGGTAGAAGGACAAGGCCTTGCCGTGACTGTCGAGGTTCAGGGCATCGTTGACCCCGCCATCCAGAATGCCCTCGATCACGAAATTCATGGCCGAGATCGAAGGCAGCAGGTAGCGGGTGACTCGTTCCGGGGTGCGATGTGAAAACCACCGGGCAACCGCCTCTTCAGTGATCTGTTCTTCCAGGACGGGGAACCAGGCGTCTTCCCATGCAATCACGCTGATGTTCGAAATATTGCCTTTGTCGCCCGTGCGCCCGTGTGCCAGGCGGTAGAGCGGGACGGCAATGCGCCTGTCGTGGCGGGGGGCGTGTGTGGTCATGACAGGAAGCTCCATGAAGCGGGCGCCAACTCGCGGGGAATGAGGGTGGAAACGCTGTTCAGGCGCTGCCGGATGGCGGTTCTCACCCCGCCGCCGCCCGCTGGCCCGCAGGTATAGAGTGCATTCATTTCCTTGAGCAGGCGTTCCGCCACGGCACGGTCTTCGTGCACCGTAGCCACCCGCAAACGGATGTCGCGCCCGTCCCCTGCCGGCAGCGAATCCAGCAGCTTGCCGCTGTCGTCACCAAAAATGCTCAGTGCGCCGATGAGGTCGACCCTCAGCTTCAACGCCGGGCTCAGACGCCTGCGCAGAATGTCCGCCGCCAGGCGGGCGCGGGCTTCTGCCTGGAAGCCGGCATAGGAAATCTCGGCCTCGGCCAGCCAGCCGCCCCGCATGAAAATGTTGACCTTGAGCATTTCGGGGCGGGCGTGACCCCGCACGCCGGTGACCTGCACCTGATCCTGACCGAGATCGTGAACCTGCACCTCGCTGAGGTCTGCCGTGACGTCGGGGGTCAGGTAGGCAGAGGGATCATGCACCTCATACAGAAGCTGTTCCTTCACCGTGCGAGCATCGACCAGGCCTCCGGTGCCCGCCGCTTTGCCGATCACAAGGGTGCCGTCCTCACGAATCTCGGCAAGGGGGAAGCCGATATCGTGCATGTCGGGCACGTCCTTCAGGCCGGGCACGGCGAAATAACCCCCGCTCACCTGGGTGCCGCATTCCAGCAGATGGCCGGCCATGGTGGCTGCCGCCAGCTTGTCCCAGTCGTTCCAGGCCCAGCCGAAATGGGCCATGGCCGGCCCCACCACCAGAGAAGGGTCCGCCACTCGGCCGGCGACCACAATCTCGGCGCCGGCTTGCAGCGCCTGGGCGATCTCAGCTGCTCCCTGGTACACATTCATGCAGACGATTCTTTCCGGGTCCAGCCCCGGTGGACAGGCTGGCCGAAGGCTTTCCAGAACGGCAGGCCCTTCGAGCCGGTCGCCGCCCAGGACGGCAATGCGGGGCACGCGCAGGCCCAGTTCGCGGGCCAGACGGGAGATATGCCGTGCCGCGGCGTGGGGATTTGCCTGACCGAAATTGCTGACAATCTGAATGCCGTGGTGGAGACAGTCGGCGAGGCAGGGGCGCAGCATTTCGTCCAGCAGCGGCTCGTAGCCCGCTTCGGGGTTCTGATTGCGCGCCAGCTGCGCCAGCGCCAGGGTGCGCTCCGCCAGGGTTTCGAAGATCAGGGTCCGACCCCCTGTTTCGATCAACGTCCTGACCACCGGGCCCACCCCATCGACGCGGTCCCCGGAAAACCCGGCTGCGCAGCCAATCCTGAACGATTCCATGCCTTACCTCCCTCACCGGAGCGTTGAGAGTACGATGGCAAAATTGATAAGGGAAATAAAAATAAACGATTGTTTGATAGAAAACCTCGATGAATATCTCGGTTCGCCAGCTCAAAGCCTTTCAGATCCTTGCGGAAGAGCACAATTTCACCCGCGCGGCGCAGCGCGTACACCTCACCCAGCCCGCATTCAGCGCGCTGATCCAGTCTCTGGAGAGCAGCTTGGGCGTGCGACTGTTCGATCGCTCCACCCGCCGCGTCGAACTCACGCCCGAGGGGCTCCATTTTCAACGTGCGGTTCCCCGACTGCTGAATGACCTGGAATCACTGGTGGGGGAGATGCGGGAATTCGAGTCCAAGCGGCGGGGCAGGGTGTCGGTTGCCGCCTTGCCCTCGCTGGCGGCTGGGTGGCTTCCGGGCATCTATGCGAAATTCGCCGCCATGTATCCCGGGGTCCAGCTGTCGCTGCATGACGCGCTTCTGGAGCCGTGCCTGCAACGGGTACGGGAAGGGGAGGTGGACATGGCCCTGGCCGCGCTCGGGCGTGACATGAGCGGCCTGGAGACGACGCTGTTGTGTGAAGACCGATTCTATCTGGTGTGCCGGCGCGATCACCGCCTGGCCGACCTGGCCGAAGTGGAGCTGGACATGCTCGAAGAGGAGGGGCTGATTCAGTTGGGCCGGGGCAGCAGCATCCGTCACAGTCTGATGGCGCAGCCCCGGGTCGCTGCATTTCGTACCACGCTTGAGGTGGACCATCTGGCCACCGTCACGGGGTTGGTGTTGGCCGGCATGGGGGTCAGCCTGGTGCCTGGCATGACGCTGTTCCACTTTCGCAGCCCGGAACTGCGCATCGTCCCCTTAACGGAACGCAGCGAAATCCGGCGGCAGCTCTACTTGGTGAAACGTGCCAACCGCAGCTTCTCGCAGGCCGCCGCCTTCCATGACCTGCTGATGGCAGAGCGAAATTCACTGGCGCCAGGAAGGCAAATGGTGATCAGGAAAATGTGTTGACCTGCTTGCCACACTCTCCGGGAAAACCAGGTGTCGCTTTTGCGTATATAGGACCGAAATGGTACTATATGGTTTCATACAAACAGGGAGTGCAGGCGAGAATGCTGCGCGTCAGCAAGATCATCGATTACGGTACCTTGGTACTGACCCACATGGCGTCAGACCCGCAGCGGGTCTTTAGCGCGGCCGACCTCGCTTCAACGCTGGGGCTGGGCCAGCCCGTGGTCAGCAAGGTGCTCAAGGCGCTCACGCAGCGTGAAATACTGAAGAGCACACGCGGCGCGCGAGGGGGCTATGCACTCAGCAGGGCTGCTGAAGACATCAGCATCGCCGACATTATAGACGCTTTGGATGAACAGCCTTTCGGCCTTACAGAATGCTCGGCGAGCCCGGGCAGCTGCAGTGTCGAAGCCGAGTGCAACATCCGCAGCAACTGGCAGCGCATCAACGCCATCGTGCGCCGAACCCTCGAACAGGTGTCCGTAGCCGACATGGTCACTCCCAGCGCAACCATTGAATTCATACCCGGCCGACGATCCCCATCGAAACCGCCGGCCAACGTCACGGCGGCATGCCCTTCGACATGGAGTTTCTCTGAATGAGCAGTAGCGTAACCGACCCAATCGACTCCTTCCTGGATCGGGAGTATTCGGCGGGTTTTGTGACCGATATCGAATCGGTCACCTTCCCTCCGGGCCTGAACGAAGACACGATTCGCAAGCTTTCCGCGATCAAGAAAGAACCGGAATTCCTGCTTGAATGGCGTCTGGCCGCATACCGCAAATGGCTGGAGATGACGCCGCCGGAATGGGCCCACGTTCATTTCCCACCGGTGGATTTCCAGGCCATCAGCTATTACTCGGCGCCCAAGAGCAAGGCTGACGGCCCGAAGAGCCTGGATGAAGTCGATCCCGAACTGCTGCGCACCTACGAAAAGCTGGGTGTGCCCCTGCACGAACGCGCGCGCCTGGCCGGCGTGGCGGTCGACGCCGTGTTCGATTCCGTCTCCGTGGCCACCACTTTCCGCAAGCAGCTCGAGGAAGTGGGGGTCATCTTCTGTTCGTTCTCCGAAGCAGTACGGGAATATCCGGAGCTCATCGAGAAGTATCTGGGCTCCGTGGTGCCCCCGGGCGACAATTTTTACGCCGCCCTGAATTCGGCCGTGTTCTCCGATGGCTCCTTCGTATATATCCCGAAAGGGGTGCGATGTCCCATGGAGTTGTCCACGTACTTCCGCATCAATGCGTCAAATACGGGGCAGTTCGAACGCACGCTCATCATTGCCGATGAAGGCGCCTATGTCAGCTACCTGGAAGGCTGTACCGCGCCCATGCGCGACGAGAATCAGCTGCACGCTGCCGTGGTGGAAATCGTCGCACTCGAAGACGCCAAGGTGAAGTACTCGACGGTGCAGAACTGGTACCCCGGCGACAAGGATGGCGTGGGCGGCATCTACAACTTCGTGACCAAGCGCGGTGAGTGTCGCGGCGACCGCTCGCACATTTCTTGGACGCAGGTGGAAACCGGCTCGGCCATCACCTGGAAGTACCCCAGCGTGGTGCTGCGTGGCGACGACTCGGTCGGAGAGTTCTACTCGGTGGCCCTGAGCAATCACCGTCAGCAGGCCGATACGGGAACCAAGATGATCCACATCGGTCGCAATACACGCAGCACCATCATTTCGAAGGGCATCTCGGCGGGGCACGGCAGCAACGCCTACCGGGGCCTGGTCCGCATGACGCCCAAGGCGGAAAACGCGCGCAACTTCACGCAGTGCGATTCGCTGTTGATTGGCAAGCACTGCGCAGCGCATACCTTCCCGGTCATGGAGGTGCAGAACCCCACGGCGAAGGTCGAACACGAAGCCACGGCATCGCGCATCGCGGAAGATCAACTGTTTTATGCCATGCAGCGCGGCCTGACGGCCGAAGACGCCGTGTCGATGATCGTCAACGGCTTCTGCAAGGAAGTTTTCAAGGAATTGCCCATGGAGTTCGCGGTGGAAGCGCAGAACCTGCTTGGCGTCAGCCTTGAAGGCAGCGTAGGTTAAAGAGGAAACATCATCATGCTGAACATCAAGGATTTGTACGCTTCCGTCGAAGGCAAGCGCATTCTCAACGGCCTGTCGCTGCAGGTGAACGCAGGCGAAGTGCATGCCATCATGGGCCCCAACGGGTCCGGCAAGAGTACGCTGTCGCAGGTGCTTGCCGGCCGCGAAGATTACGAAATCGAAGGCGGCGAGGTCGAGTACCTGGGCCAGAACCTGCTGGAAATGCCCATCGAAGAACGGGCCCGTGCTGGCATTTTTCTCGCTTTCCAGTACCCCATCGAGATTCCGGGGGTCTCCAACGCCTACTTCCTGCGTGCCGCGGTCAACGCCGTGCGTCGTCATCAGGGGCTGGACGAACTCGACGCCATGGATTTTCTCAAGCGCGTCAAGGAAGAGATGAAGGTCGTCGGCATGCGCGAAGAGTTTCTCTACCGCTCGGTCAATGAAGGGTTTTCCGGCGGCGAGAAAAAGCGCAACGAAGTCCTGCAGATGGCCTTGCTGCAACCCAAGCTCGCCATTCTGGATGAAACCGATTCCGGTCTGGACATTGACGCCCTGCGTGTCGTCGCCGACGGCGTGAATCGCATGCGTTCGCCCGACCGCGCCATGATCGTCATCACCCACTATCAGCGCCTGCTCGATTACATCGTCCCCGATTATGTTCACGTGCTTTCCGGCGGCCGCATTGTTCGCTCCGGCGGAAAGGAACTGGCCCTCGAACTCGAGAAGCGCGGCTACGGCTGGGTGAAGGAACTCGAAGCCGAGCAGCAGAAGGGAGCGCAGGCATGAGTGCAGTGCAGTCATGGCTGGCCGAATTCTCGGCCCGGAATGCACAGCTGGCCGGTGCCGATCTGCCCTGGCTGGCTGCCATGCGTCAGCGCGCCATCGACCGCTTTGCGGCGGAGGGATGGCCCACCACCCGCCAGGAAGACTGGCGCCACACCTCGCTGGCTGCGCTGGAACAGGCCAGCTTCGATCTGAGTGCGGCGCCGCTGGACATCCGGCAATCCCTGAGCGCGTTGCGTGGCGATGAAGACGGCCACTGGCTGGTCTTCGTGGACGGGCGCCACGCGCCCGAGCTCAGCGACGTTGGCGCGCTGCCTGCCGGTGTGCGTGTGGATTCCCTGGCCCAGGCCCTGAAGACCGACGCCGACCTCGTGCAACAGGTCTATGGCGATGAAACGGCAGGCAACAGCCCGGCAGCGCTCAATCTGGCCCTGGCGGCGGACGGAGCCTGCGTGGTGCTGTCCCGCGGCGCCACGCTCGACAAGCCGGTTCATGTGGTGTTTTTTGCCAACGGTGAGCGCGCCGCAGCTTTTCCGCGCAACCTGTATGTCGCCGAGGCCGGTGCCCACGGCACGGTGGTCGAGCACTATGTCGGCCGTTCCGGCAACGTCACCTTCACGAACACCGTTTCCCGGGTTCAGGTGGCGGCGGATGCCCACTTCAGTCATGTGAGGTTGCAGCAGGAAGCCAATGAAGCCTTCCATCTGGCCGAACTGCAAGCCGAACAGGAAGGCAAGTCCTACTTTGCTTCGCATTCGATTTCGCTGGGTGCACGTCTGGCCCGCCACGACATCGGAACCCGGTTTGACGGCGAGCGCGCCGAAAGTCTGCTCAATGGCATCTACTTCGCCGACGGCCAGCGTCACGTCGATCATCACACCGAAATCGGTCACGCGCAACCGAATTGCGTCAGCCACGAACACTATCGCGGCATTCTGGCCGATCGGGGTCGTGGCGTTTTTCGCGGCCGCATTCTGGTGTCTCCGGGGGCGGACGGCACGGATGCCATCCAGCGCAACGACAGTCTGTTGCTGTCCAAGCTGGCCCGCACCGACTCACGTCCGGAACTGGAAATCTACGCCGAAGACGTGCGCTGCACCCACGGTGCCACCGTGGGGCAGCTCAGCGACGAAAGCCTGTTCTACCTCATGGCGCGTGGCCTGGACCGCACCCATGCCCGCAACGTGCTGATCTACGCATTCGTGCTCGAGGGTCTGGCGCGGATCCAGACCGAATCCGTGCGCACGCGCGCCAGTCAGGCCGTGCGCGCCCTCATGCCGGGCGCTGATGTCCTCGAGGAGCTTGCATGAACGCCATCGCGCAAGGCACAGACATGACAATCGAAATGGCCGCCCGTGTGGCGGACTTCCCCATCCTCGGCAGGCCGGTGCACGGGCGTCGGCTGGTCTATCTGGACAACGGCGCAACCACTCAGAAGCCTCAGGCCGTGATCGACGCAGAAGCGCGCTTTTACAGCGAGTCGAACGCCAACATCCATCGCGGCGTGCATTGGCTCTCTCAGCACAGTACCGATCTTTACGATCAGGGCCGTGAGCGCGTCCGGCAACTGCTCAATGCGGCACAAGTGGAGGAAATCGTCTTCACGCGTGGCACCACCGAGGCCATCAACCTCGTTGCGGCCAGCTGGGGGCGGGCGAATCTGAACGAAGGCGACGAGATCCTGCTCAGCGGCATGGAGCATCACTCCAATATCGTGCCCTGGCAGTTTGTGGCGCAGCAGACCGGTGCCGTCATCAAGGTCGTGCCCGTCACGGATGACGGCGAGCTCGACATGGGTGCATTCTCGCAACTGCTGAACGAACGCACCCGCTTTGTCGGCATGTGCCACGTTTCCAATGCGTTGGGCACCGTGAACCCGGTCGAAGAGATCGTCCGTCAGGCACATGCCGTGGGCGCCGTGGTGCTGCTCGACGGTGCGCAGGCGGTCGCACATCAGCGTGTTGACGTACAGGCCTTGGGCTGCGACTTCTATGTTTTCTCCGGGCACAAGCTGTACGGCCCCACGGGCATCGGTGCCCTGTATGGCCGCCGGGAACTGCTCGATGCCATGCCACCCTGGCAGGGTGGGGGCGACATGATTCACACCGTGAGCTTCGAGCGCTCCACCTATGCGCCGACCCCTCAGAAGTTCGAGGCCGGCACGCCGAACATCGCCGGCGTAGTGGGCCTGAAAGCGGCCATCGCCTATGTGCAGGAAGTCGGTCTGGAGGCCATTGCCGCCCACGAAGACACACTGCTGCAATACGCGACCGAGCAGCTGGCGGGTATTCCCGGTCTACGATTCATCGGCCAGGCACGGCAGCGTGCCGCCATTGCCTCCTTCGTGATGGAAGGCATCCACCCTCATGATCTGGGTACCATCCTCGACATGGAAGGGGTGGCCATCCGGGCGGGGCATCACTGCACCATGCCTCTGATGACCCGATTCGGGCTGCCCGGTACGGCCCGTGCATCGTTCGCGCTCTACAACACGCGGGAAGATGTCGATGCCCTGGTGGCCGGGCTGCACAAGGCCCGTCGGTTGTTCGGACTCGAGGAGCGCAGCGCATGAACAGCTTCGGAGATCTACGCGAACTCTATCAGGAAGTGATTTTCGATCACAATCGCAAGCCAAGGAATTTCCACGCCCTCGAGGAAGCGACCCATCGTGCCGACGGGCACAACCCCTTGTGCGGTGATCAGCTGACGGTCTATGCACGGGTCGTGAACGACGTGGTCGAGGACGTCAGTTTCATTGGTCATGGCTGCGCGATTTCGACCGCATCGGCCTCGCTGATGACGGAAGCGGTCAAGGGCATGCCCGTCGCAGAGGTCGAGGTCCTGTTCAAGGACATGCATGCCATGCTGACCGAATCGCATCCCGACCGCGATCTCGGCAAGCTTGAAGTCTTGTCCGGCGTCCGAGAATTTCCTGCACGCGTCAAGTGCGCCACCCTGGCCTGGCACACTTTGCATAACGCCATCACACAGGCCCGGGAAATTGCCAAGACCGAGTAGCACACCATGATGCACTTAAAGAGTGAAGAAATCGAGGTGCTGCGGGATTGCCCCGCCGTCACCATCCCCTATGGCTCGCCCGTCACGATCGAGAAGGGCTGCACAGCGGTGATCACCCAGCAGTTGGGTAGCAGTGTCACCGTCATGGTGCAAGGCAATCTGTATCGCGTCGAAGCGCAGGATGTCGATGCGCTCGGTCTGGAGGTCCAGGCCGAGGAACGGCTCAAGCCTGACGGCCCCGTCACCGAGGAATTCGTGCGTCAGACCACCTGGGACGTGCTCAGTTCCTGCTACGACCCGGAAATTCCGGTCGACATCGTCAACCTGGGTCTGGTCTATGGCTGCGACATCATCCCCCTGGGCGATGAAAAATTTCGTGTTGAAATTCGAATGACCCTGACCGCACCCGGTTGCGGAATGGGCACGATGATTGCCGATGAAGCGCGCAGCAAGGTTCTCAACATTCATGGCGTGGAAGAAGTGACGGTGGACCTCGTATGGGATCCTCCATGGAGCCGGGAAATGATGAGCGAGTCCGCGCGACTTCAGTTGGGCATGCTCTGATCGGTCCTCCGCTCCTGTCCGGGCTCTTCGGAGCCCGGGCTCACGCCAGTCAACAGGAGCAGACATGACGATCAAGAAAGGTTCGGCCGTTTGGGAAGGCAGCTTCAAGCAGGGAAGCGGCACGATCTCCACTGAGTCCGGCGCGCTCAAGAAAGCGGCTTATGGGGTTTCAGCACGATTCGAAGAGCAACCCGGCAGCAATCCGGAAGAGCTCATCGCCGCGGCACACGCTTCCTGCTTTTCCATGGCCTTGTCCCTCATGTTGGGCGAGGCGGGCTTTGAGCCGGCAAGCATCGAAACGGAAGCGGCAGTCCGACTTGAAAAAGTGGGGGACGGCTTCGCAATTACGTCCAGCCATCTGTCCGTCCATGCCCGCATTCCGGGTATTGATGCCGACACATTCAGTGAAATCGCCACGCAGGCCAAGGCCGGTTGCCCGGTTTCCAAGGTGCTCAATGCAGAGATCACCATGGATGCCACCCTCCTGGCGGAATGACGTCCCTCAGGTCGTCAGGGGGCTGCTGAAAAAGCGGGCTCACGAGGAGCCCGCCCCAGCAGGCGCAACGGGGGGGCGCGCCCAGCCCAGGGTGGCACCCCGGGTCACCGCCGCATAGACGGCCGCATTTCGATTGTGAACATCCAGACGCTGGTACAACGTTTCGGTGTGCGCCTTTGCCGTGGCCACCGAAATGTTCAGCGCGCGACCCACTTTCTTCATTGGGTACCCACGAGCTAGCAGGACCAGCACTTCATATTGCCGGGGCGTGAGTCCCAGCAGCTGGCATTCTCTGTGTGCCGCCGATCCTGGCCGTATTGGGGCCTTGAATTCGCTGTCCATGCCTTCCGGTATGCCGTGCCCCTCTGCCTCTTTGGCGGATGGGCGGCTCAACGGCGCGCTGATCGATGCCTGAGGGAACCACCGGGTGGGCTCGTAGCGCGTGGAGGTCGCCGATGAGGAGGTGGAAGGTAACGCCACGGGGGCAGGGGCCACGGCACTGGATCGGCTCCACTGCGCCGGGAAGCACGTGCCGCCTGCCAGGACCAGGCTGACGGAGGCTTTGAGGACTTCCGGAGGCGCGGAACGGCGCACGGTGCCCGAGATGCATTCGGGCAGGCAGCCCCTTTCCGGAGGCAGCCGGTCGTCTTCTGCAAGGAGCAGCATTCGTGCGGGCCGGAACCGCTCTACCGCAGACACCGCTTCCGTGCCGACTTGTGAGGCGTCCTCCACCGACAATAGCAGCAAGTCGCACGGCTCTGGAGATGCCGTGGGAGGTTCGCTGAGGCAAAGGGGGTCGAAATCGATGACGGATACTTGGGGAAAAGCTTCGCTCAACAGCTGACGCAGACCGAGCCGAAACAAAGGATGGGGCTCGACAATGACGACGGTACGCATTTGTTATTTCCTAGACATAGGTATGGCGGGGATGCTGCGCCGTCACTCCAGGCCTGCTTTATCTGGACCAGCGCACATCATCGCCTGATTGCGGAATCCGACTTCTCAATTGCCTGTTACTTGGGAATGGCTCTCCCTTCTGGAGGGTAGCGCCATTGCCGGGCTATCGTATGCAAGCTTCAGAGGGGGCACAATACGTGGTTAGGAACCGGTAACCATTTTGGAACGGGTTTAAGAACATATTGCGCTCTGCGTTTGAAACATGCGTTGGTCTGTTCAAGTCGGGCACTCAAAGCGGTAGTGAAGCTCTTTCATATTGTTACGTGTAAGAATGATCTCTATATCGCACTGTGAATCTGGCTGCGGACGGATGGAAACACGTGACAGTTCTGCGGGAGTGCCGGGAAGCAAGCGCAATGCGCCTGACTGCCCGATCACGCTGCGGCCTGATCGGCCCTTCTGGACGACTCTCACCCGAAAGCCCAGAGATTGCTCCTCGTCACTCTGCACGTACGGAATGATGACGGGAGGGTTCACACGTTCAACCATATCTAACCAAACATGGATATCTGCATCACCCACCATAAACCCTCCTGTTCTATTTTGTAACGTAGCAACAGTTACAAAATTGCAATCAATTGAAATTCATTGAAATAACGGGTGGGTCGGGTGCCCACCCGCCGGCGCTTACCTTTAGTTCGCCTGGTTGACGCGAGCCACGTTGTTCCATCCGGTCTGGATGACGGTGGCAGTATGGCCGTTGCCCGTCATATCGACGAGGGCGACGTTGCCCAGGCCGCGCTGCGTGACATTGGCAGTGAGCCCGGCGCCAGACTGCTTGACCGAGGCATATTGCAGGGCACCTTCCTGAGTGATGTTGGCGTTGTTGAAGGTCCCGCCATTCCCGTATTGATCGACATTTGCGGTGTGACCCGTTCCGGACTGGTTCACCTTCGCCTCGACCATGTGGCCACGCTGAATGATGCTGGCGTCGTGCCCCCAGCCACTGGTCTGATTGACGAAGGCCCACTGGCTGGTGCCCGACGAACCGATGTAGAACGGCCAGCTGCCATTGCTGCCACCCTGGTTGATATCGACACTGCTGGCACTTGCTGCCTGATAGACCTGAGCACCGCCATAATTGACGCGGTTCTGCTCAATGGTGACGGTATTGAGGCTGCCCGGGGAGTTCACCGTCGCCCACACACGGTCACTGCGGGTCTGCTCGATCGAGTGGTTGTTGCCCGAACCCGATGTGGTGATGCGGGCCTCGACGTCCGTGCCCTGATTGTTGTACTGGTCGATCGACGCCGTACTGAAGTTGCCCGACTGTTCGATATAGGCTTCGGCAGCCATGGCGGCGGTTGCGCCGTAAGCTAGGGTGATGCCCAGTGCCAGTGCAGAAAGTTTCACGTTCATGGTAATGCTCCTCTTGAGTTTCTCTTTTCAGCTCTCAGGGCCGATGAGATGGCACCACATGGAAGGCCCCTTCCCCATGTGATGCAGCCGGTTGCGCCCGGCGTACGCGGATCGCGCATCGTTCTCCCACGGGAAGCGGGGAGGGGACGTCAGGATGACGGTTGCGCGGATCCTCCTCCCGAGTCGGGAGATAATTCGGTGGAGACAGCACCTCGGGCGGTGTGCTGCACGACGTCATAGGTGTCGCTCTGCGAGGCAGCGAGATATCGCTGCAGAATCGGCGAGTTCCAGTCCTCCTCGTTACGCAGGCGCCAGTTACCTTCCTTCAGGCCCTGCACGGTGAGGTGGATGACGGCGGCCTCAATCGCTTCCTTGACGCTCAGCTGTGCGGGTTCGTTGGCGGTGATCCCTGCCTCGAATTCGAACAGGTCGGTGTAGTTCACGAACTTGTAGACGTTGGGCGTCAGTTCATAGGAATAGATCGTCTTGGTGGTGGACACGGAATGCAGAATGGCGCCGGTGCGGATGTCGATGCTGCGCAGGTTCACCGTCACCTGGTCCATGCGGTACTGGGTCGATGCCCCCACTCCGAGGAATCGCGCACCTATCCCGCCGGTCCTGACGTTGCTTTCATAGGCGATGATGCCGCCATCCAGAAGAATCGACGCAGGCAGCAGCGGCGGGACGTTGTTTGCATTGGATGCCTCGCCCGGCATTTCCATGGCGCGCACAATGCGCCGTTCCGTCAACAGTTCCTGCAGGCTTTCGCGTTCCACCGGCGTGTACCAGCCCGAATCCTTCAGGGCCTTGATCAGCATGGCGGCGGCGCCCTGGGTGACCGAGGTCGAGAATGAACTGTCCGGAGACGGTTTGTATTGGCCCGTCTGATCACGGAACCCATAGACGGCGGCGACGACCTTGCCCCGGGGTGGCGGCAGTTTGAGCAGGTCACGCGTGGACGGCGAGGGCGGCGTCAGCGTGGCGGCCGTGGTAGGCTGCACGGGTTCTCGGGGAGGTACCGCGCAGGCGCTCAAGCTGGCAGCCAGCGCGAAGAAAGCGGCGTGTCGGACGATTCTCTGACCGTTCGATGGGCGGCGGGGCGATGTACGGGTCATCATTGGCTGCTCACAATGAATTGAGTGGAGGCGCCGGTCAGCTTGTCCGTGGTGGTCACGTTCAGCATGCCGTTGCCCATGTCTGCGACGTTGATGATGAAGTTGTCCGTTTCCAGGTTCCCTGGGATCAGGTTCCCGTTGGGACCCATGATCTTGGAGGTGGCTGCGGCCGTCAGGCGATTGACCACCTGGCGCTCCAGCGTCTCATTGAACTGTTCGAGCGGCGTCTTTTCTTCCAGGCCCATCTGGTCATCCAGCCCGGGATCCGTGTGGGTCTTGGTCGCCAGGGCCGAATTCAGCAGCACATGGCCGTAAGCCGGGTTCCCACCGAAGGAGGGATTGCGCGGGTAGTAAATCAGTTCGCTGGCCGTCGAAGGGGCTGCCAGCGAGGCCGCACTCAGCAGCAGGGCGATGCGCAGGCCGTTAGGGCAGTGTTTGGACATGTTGGCTCCTCGTCATAATTCCTCCGGACCCAGATCCGGGTCGGGGGTGGTAAAGCGTTCCAGCTCCATCCGCGCGATGCGTTCAAGAACCTGATCCACAGCAAGCTCGCTGAGTTCGCGTGTGGCGGCCCGCGCGGGGGGCAGGAAGGTGTGAAAGATCCGCTGCTGTCGATAGAGAATCCATATTTCGCTGCCGAACCGGGCGGTGGGTCGTTCGTGAATCGAGATGGAGTAACGGCTGGACTGATCGCTATAGCGCCATGTATTCGAGAAATAGCGGTAGAAATCCTTGCCCAGCACGGTGACGGTGCGGTTGACCAGCATCCCGCCCATCGGTTCGTCGAACAGGCGCTCCACGGCGCGCTGAACTTCTTCAGCGGGATCGCCTCGCTTCTCCTGCCGCGCTTCGCGCGCTGACGTATCACGTGTCCCATGTCCAGCGGTGTTCCCGGATTGAGCATGGGCGGAGGAGGCGCAGAAGGCCAGGGCGCTCAGAGCGGCGAGGGCGGACACGCACAGATTCGACGGCGCCTTGGGCCGGCGGCGCCCGGTGCCCTCGTCACTGCAGACCTTCACGTGAAATCGCTGACTCATCGATCTATCCCTGGAAAAATCCCTCGTACTTCCGTACATCCGGTCGCAAGGTGGAAATCACTTGTATGGGATGTATCGTAGGGAAACGAAAACTGACGAACATGAGACGTTCGGCCGTGTTGAAACCGGACCGATGGCCGGCAACGGCGGATGGCCGAAGCCGCTTGGCCTACGCTATTCCGAGGGGCGGTCACGTCCTGATGGCGCCCCAAGGAGGAACCGCGCTCGCATGCAACCGACGGTTGCTGCGGGTTACAGAACACGGGACAACAGGGGCTACATGCTGATGCGGATTGAGCGAATTGCGGACGCCCGATGGCCGAGCGGGAAAACCCGAGGCGATTCAAACGCAGGTATGATGCGACACGAAAAAACGAGGGGAGATCACGTGAATTTCGTTTTCCGAGGTAATGAGATACTGTTGCGCGATTCGGATCTGAGTCTGCCGGATGCGCGCTGGTGCGCGTGGGCGGGCGTGCCAGTCGATGCATTTCATCCGCTGTGGCTGACCGATGGCTGCGAGGATTTTTGTGCGCATGTCGGACCGGAGGTCGAGGCGCCGCCCGGATTCAGTTTTCACCGTCTGCGTGCGGTTCTGGCCCAGCTGGGTGAACAGGGAGCGGCGGTGAGTCGTGCCTTCCAGGTGTCGGAATGGGTACGCACCCATCGCTATTGCGGCGTCTGCGCGGCACCCATGCTCAAGTCCAACACGGAGCTCTGTTTCCACTGCCCGTCCTGCGGGTTTTCGGCGTACCCGCGCGTCTCTCCCGCCATGATGGTGCTCATCAAACGGGGTGATCAGCTGCTGCTGGCCCGGCACTCTGCGTACGCGCAGGCGCGTTACACCGCCTTGGCGGGCTTTGTGGAAGCGGGTGAAAACATTGAAGAAGCCATCCACCGGGAAGTGCTGGAGGAGGTCGGACTGCGTGTGCGTGACATCCGTTACTTCGGCAGCCAGTCCTGGCCTTTTCCACATTCCCTCATGATTGCCTTCACCGCCGAGTACGACGGGGGCGAGCTGCGCATTCAGGAAGATGAGCTGGACGACGTCCGATGGTTCGGCCCGGGCGATGTGCTGCCACCCATTCCGGCGCCGGAATCCGTTGCCGGGCGCCTGATCCGGGCCAATCTGTCGCCCGACCTGCTCCTGCAGCTTTGAGGGCGGGCGTCCAAGACTGGCCCGACCCTGCTCGGGCCCGGCATCGACAATGATTCAGAACGTTTGCGACGCTTGAATTCCGCACGCTCAGCGACGATCAACTGGATCCTTCCAGACGCGCTCGCCGGCCGGCGCTTTCTGACTGAATGGCCCAGAAATTGGCGGCTGCAATGAGGGCCGCCCCCACCACTACGGCCGCACTGATGGCTTCCCCATAGAAGAGCCAACCTATGACGGCAATCAGCGGCACCCGGAGAAAATCGATGGGAATGGCCAGGGAGGCGTCCATGAGCTGCAGGGCTCGTGCCATGGTGTAGTGGGCGCTGAGCGTGGCGCCACCCAGAATCACCATCCAGGGAAAGTCGCCCCAAGATAGCGCGGCCCATTCGCCCGTCAGAAACAGCATGACGGCGGCCATGGGGCACTGCATGAGCACCATCCACATCACGATGACGGCCGGCGAGCAGGTGGTGGTGAGGCGCTTGACGATCACGGCCGACGCCCCGTAGCCAGCCGCAGCAGCCAACACCAGCAGGGCGGCGGGGTCCAGACCGGCTCCGGGTCGGAGCACGATTAGTACCCCCACAAAGCTCACCAACATGGCTTGCAGGCGCACGCGTGAGATGCGTTCCTTCAATGCCAGCGCGGCAAACAACGCCACCCAGATGGGCATGGTGAACTCCAGCGCAAAGACGTAGGCGAGGGGCAGAAGCACGACGCCCAGGGTCCAACAATACTGCGCACTGAAGTGAACCACATTGCGCAAGAAGTGCAGCCGCAGGTCTGTGGCCCGCCGCAGTTCCGGCAACACGCGCCGGGCCACGACGAGCATGATGACAATGCCCACGACCGAACGCAGCAGCAAGACCTGCATGATGGACATGGATTGCGCCAGTTCGCGCGACGCCAGCGCCATACCGATGAACGACATCAGACAGGCGACCATCCAGAGCACGCCCGTCGTCAGTGAGCCCCGGGGTCGGGTTTGAGGCAGGGCTTCACTCATTGGGAGGAACGAATGTCACTGGCTTGTCTCTTGAATGGAATGTGGATTGTTCTGCGGCCGGTCTGCCAAGCGGGAATCCGGCAAGGACGCCAATGTAACCATCGGGGAGGAGGGTGTCAAAGGGGAGGGGGATTGGGGCCCTGAACGACAAGAAGATGCAGGTTTCAGGCCGCCAGGTCTTTCAAGGCTTGGCCGGTCAGCCGGTAACGTATCCATTCCTTTTGCGGCTGCGCCCCCAGGCTTTCATAGAACTCGATCGCGGGGGTGTTCCAGTCAAGCACCGACCATTCAAACCGACCGCAATCATTCGCCACGGCCAGACGGGCAAGGTGGCGCAGCATGGCTTTGCCAGCCCCTTTGCCACGGTGTTCCGGTGAAACGTACAGGTCTTCCAGATACAGCCCGTGTTGCCCTTGCCAGGTGGATTAGTTGAAGAAGTACACCGCGAAACCGACCAGGGTGCCACCTTGCTCGCAGATGAGACCATGCACGGTGGGGTGTTCGGAAAACAATGTGCGATGCACGTGATGCGGAGTCGCTTTCACTTGGTCTTCAGCCTTTTCATATACCGCCAGTTCTCGCACAAAACGCAGGATCAGGTCGGTGTCTTCCAGAGTGGCGGGACGGATGTGCAGGGGAGTCATGGTGTTTCGGTTGACCGAGCTACCGCGCGGCAAACAAGTCGTGCGGGGCGGCAGCGCACGGCGCTGAGGTTGAATCCAGGACGACGAATAGAACAAGGGCTACAGCATTTCTGCTGTAGCCCTTGAGAATTGGTCGGGACGGCGGGATTCGAACTCGCGACCCCTTGCACCCCATGCAAGTGCGCTACCAGGCTGCGCTACGCCCCGAATTTCGCGGCTGTTCAGTGGTGTTGAACTGCGAAGAACATAACTATAGCACAAGATTTTTTTGTTTTGCAAGTTTTCGAGAAATCTTTTGTTTTTGCGTGCCCGTTCACCCCACCATGAACTCCATTTCCGGGTATCGCACCCGGTTGCGCGAGCGGCTGCGCACCGCAAGGCTATAGACGAGCGTCAGCGGCCCTACCCGGCCCATGAACATCAGCACCAGCAGCACGCACTGGCTGGGTCGCGACAGCTCCACGGTGATCCCGTGGCTCAGGCCCGTGGTGCTCAGCGCGGCGATCACTTCAAGGAACAGGTTTGCAAACGGAATGTCTTCGAAGACGGTCAGCAGAAACAGGCCCAGGCAGGCAGTGAGCAGGCTCACCACTGCCACCGCCAGGGCTTTCTGAATGCTGTCTGCCGAGATCGAGCGCTGCATGACGACCACTTCCTTGCGCTGGGTCAGGTAAGCGAACACGGCCGCCATGATCACCACGAAGGTACCCAACTTGATGCCGCCCGCCGTGCTCATGGAGCCTCCACCAATGAACATGAGTACGGCCGAGAGCAGGGTGGTGCTGTCATCCATGAGCTCGACATTGAAGGTTGTGAACCCTGCAGTACGCAGAGCAACGCTCTGCATCCAGGCGGCGCGGGCCTGGTCAGCCCAGGTCAGACTGCCCAAGGTCAGCGGGTTGCGAGCCTCGAGTGCCCAGATCGTCACAAAGCCTAGCAGGTTCAGCCCCAGGGCGGTGAGGATCATGAGTCGCGCATAGGGGGGGAGGGTGGTCCATCGTTTCTTGCGCAACGCGTCGACTATGACCGGAAAGCCCAGGCCGCCCAGAATGACGGTGGCGGAAAGAATGGCAATGGTTAGTCCGTCACCCGTGAAGGTGGAGAGGTTGCCATTGAACAAGGCATAGCCGGCGTTGTTGAACGCCGCCACGGCGTGGAAGATGGCGTAGTACAGCGCGGTGCCGGCCGGCAGGCGGCCGCTGCCCCACCACCACAGGAAGAGCATCAGCGTGACACTCAGCTCGATGGCGGCGGTGATCCGCAGCACCGACAGCGCCGTATCCCTGACGCGGGCCGTACTGGTCTGGTTGAACGCTTCAAGAGCGAGCGATTGCTGCTTCAGACTGATGCGGTGGCCCAGCGTGATGGCCGAGACCACGGCGAAGGTCACGAATCCCAGGCCGCCTACCTGTACCAGCACGAGCATGACCCACTGACCGAACAGGCTCAGCTGCTGCGGGTCGACGATGGCCAGGCCGGTGACGGTGATGGCGGCCGTGGCAGTGAAGAAAGCTTCGAACAGCCCCAGAGGGGCGCTGCGGCTCGCAAATGGCAAGGCCAGCAACAGGGTGCCGATGGCAATGAGCGCCAGGAAGCCGGCTGCCAGCACGGCGGGCGGGCTGGCGCCCAGGTTGCCGCCGCGGTGTATGTGGCGGAAGGCTTCCAGGCTGCGCCTGGGGTCGAGTTTGTGCATTGCCGCTACATCAGCCGCGGTGCCAGGGCCCGCAGTGCGTCAAGAGAACCGTACATGACCAGGATGTCATTGGCGTGCAGGATGTGGTCTTCCGGTGGGTGCAACAGGGCCTGACTGCGGTGCTTGAGCAGCAAAGCCTGGGGCAGGGTGGGGTCGCCACTGACGATACTGGCCAGTGTTTTGCCTTCCAGCCGCTCGCTCACGCGGATCTCTACGACGAACTCCCCATTTCCTAGGGGGATGTAATCATTCACCATGGGGTAGCTCAAGGCCTGTGCCACGCGCAGGCCCATCTCTTCTTCGGGATGGATGATGCGACTGACGCCCAGTTTGTTGAGGATGAGATGGTGCGAGTGCGAAGAGGCCTTCACCCACACGTTCTGGATTCCCAGGCTCTTCAGGTGCACCACACACAGCAGGCTGGCCTGAAGATTCTCCCCGATGGCGACCAGCACGACATCGTAGTTTTCCAGGCCCAGCTCTTCGACGGTGGCGCTGTCGGAGACGTCAGCAATGATGGTGCGCGTGAGTCGGTCGGCGTATTTTTCGACGAGTTTGGCTTCGCCATCCACGCCGAGTACCGAGTGACCCATTCGCACCAGCTCGAGCGCGGCAGAAGCGCCAAAACGACCCAAACCAATGACGGCAAATTGTGCCATTTTGTGAGTGTTTCCCTGTTCTTCCTTGAGAGCAGCCTGGCTTCGCAGGATGCACCCTGGTTCAAATTCTGGTAAAAACCCTTATATGTGGTTCCGAAAATCGAACGCCGGTCTTCTCTATGACAAGCTTGTTTGACCCCATCCAATTGGGGGCGGTAGCTTTGCGCAGCCGTGTCGTCATGGCACCCCTGACACGTTGTCGTGCCAGTGACGGACGAATTCCGAATGACCTCATGCGGCAATATTACAGCCAGCGCGCCGGCGCCGGGCTGATTCTCAGCGAAGCGACTTCCGTTTCGCCGCAAGGCGTGGGGTATCCCAACACACCCGGTATCTGGTCCTCCGCTCAAGTTGATGGTTGGCGAAAGATCACTTCTGCCGTTCACGACAAGGGCGGGAAGATGTTCGTGCAGCTGTGGCATGTGGGAAGGGTGTCCGACCCGGAACACCTGAATGGCGAGATTCCCGTCGCGCCCAGCGCCATCGCGTGTTCGGGGCATGTCAGCCTGTTGCGGCCGAAGCGCAATTATGTGGTGCCCCGCGCGCTGCATGCGGAAGAAATCCCCCATATTGTTCAGGATTTCGCCGACGCGGCGGGCCATGCTCGCGACGCGGGCTTCGACGGCATTGAAATTCACGCCGCCAACGGGTACCTGATCGATCAGTTCCTGCAGGACGGCACAAACCGCCGTCAGGACGATTACGGTGGCAGCATCGAGAATCGCACGCGGTTCCTGCTCGAGATCGTGGATGCCTGCTCGGGCGTCTGGGGTGCAGGGCGCATCGGGGTGCATCTTTCCCCTTACGGTACGTCACACAATATTCATGATTCCGATCCCGATTCACTCTTCTGTCATGTGGCGCAGGAATTGGGTCAGCGTGGGGTGGGCTTCATCTTCATTCGCGAGGCGCGGGGCAAGGAAGCGCTCACGGCACGCATGCGCAGCCTGTTTGGCGGCAGCGTGATCGTGAATCAGGAATACACTCTGGAACGTGCCCAGCAGGCGCTCGATGAACAAAGGGCCGATGCCGTCGCATTTGGTCGCGCCTTCATTTCGAATCCCGACCTGGTTCGGCGCCTGAAGACGGGCGCGGAACTGAGGGAATGGGATCCGTCCACCTTCTATAGTGAAGGCCCGCAGGGCTATGTGGATTACCCCTGCGCGTGCACTGACACACCCGTGCTGAACGAGGCCTGAGCCCCGCAGCACCGACGTGCCTGCCCGATCAGATTCGGGCCTTGACCTGGGCTGAGACGGCGGCCATGTCCGCGCGGCCGGCCAGGCGAGTCTTGAGCAGACCCATCACCTTGCCCATGGCGGCGGGGCCGGTGACGCCTTCCGCTTTCACTTCTTCCAGTGCGGCAGCAATGGCAGCGTCGATTTCGGCGGGGTCGGCAGCGGCAGGCAGAAACTCCTGGAGCACAGTGATTTCAGCCTTTTCCTGTTCTGCGGTTTCAGTGCGGCCGGCCTGTTCATAGGCGGCTACGGATTCCCGGCGCTGTTTGACCTGCTTTTCAATGATGGCCGTGATGTCGGCGTCGGTCAGTTCCTTGCGTTCGTCCACTTCCTTCTGCTTGATGGCGGCCTGAAGCAGGCGCAGTGTGCCCAGGCGCGCGCTGTCGCGGGCACGCATGGCATCTTTCACGGCATTGGAGAGTTGGGTCTTGAGCGAGCTGCTCATGATGGTCTTCCTGTGGTTGCAACCAAAGCATCGATTTTAGTGGAAGTCACGGCTGCGCGTGTGCAGGTCGCCAAGCAAGTGGGTGAGATCCACCAGGCGGCTGGCCACCAGATGACAGACCGATTCGTGTCGTTGCCAGACCCCATAAACGCCCAATAATTGTGCCCCCACGAGCTCCGCATGCTGTCGGAGGGAGAGGGCCGGCCGCACGATGACATTCACATGGCCGGTTTCGTCTTCGATTGTGACGAACACCACGCCCTTGGCCGTGCCCGGACGCTGTCGGGTGGTGACCAGGCCGCAGGCACGGGTCAGGCGCCCGTTGGGCCAGCTGTCGGACAGCAGCTGGTCGGCGGGAATGAAGCGTTGCCTGGCCAGGCGGGGACGCAGCAGGGCCAGGGGGTGACGTTCCAGGGTGAGCCCCAGCTTCCGGTAATCGTTCACAATGTGTTCGCCTTCCGACATGGGAGGCAGCAACGGAATCTGACTTTCGGTGATGGCGGTGCTGCGCAGCATCCCTGGCGGCCGCTGAAGCGCAGCATGCCATTGCGCCTGTCGCCGCTCGCCTGCCAGCGCCTTGAGCGCGTTGGCGGCAGCCAGCGCATTCATTTCTTTTCGGTCCAGCCCGGCGCGGGCCGCCAGATCCTGGGCAGAGCGGAAGGGGGCCTGCGCGCGGGCCTGCTCGATGCGCAGCCCGGCCTGGCGAGACAGGCCCTTGATCTGACCCAGGCCAAGGCGTACCGCGGGTTGCGGCCGGTGTGTACAGGGGCCGCCTTCAGGGAAGGCCGGGGCCTGCGCCGGGAGCACAGCGGGTTGCAGGGTGGCTTCCCATTCGCTGCACCGGATGTCGACCGGGCGCACCTCGATGCCATGGCGCCGGGCATCCTGCACCAGCTGGCTGGGCGCATAGAAACCCATGGGCTGGGAATTGAGCAGCGCCGCTAGGAAAACGGCGGGCTCGTGGCATTTGAACCAGGCGCTGCAATAGGCCAACCGGGCGAAACTGGCCGAGTGGCTTTCGGGAAAGCCGTATTCCCCGAAGCCCTGCAGCTGCAGGAAGATCTGCTCGGCAAACTGTGCCTCATAGCCCCGTTGCAGCATGCCTTCCAGAAGCCGCTGACGAAACCGTTCGACGCTGCCGCTGCGCCGCCAGGCCGCCATGGCGCGGCGCAGTTCATCGGCTTCGTCGGGGTTGAACCCGGCGGCTTCCATGGCGATCTGCATGGCCTGCTCCTGAAAGATGGGCACGCCCAGGGTGCGCCCCAGGACTTTTTCCAGCTCAGGGTAGGGGCAGCGGGCCGATTCCAGATTCTGTCGGCGCCGCAGGTAGGGGTGGACCATGCCACCCTGGATGGGGCCGGGCCTGACAATGGCGACCTGAATGACGAGATCGTAGAATTCGCGCGGACGCAGGCGGGGCAGCATGCTCATCTGAGCGCGCGATTCGATCTGGAAGACACCGATGGTGTCGGCGCGGGAGATCATGTCGAAAGTGGCCCGGTCATCGGGCGGGATATCCTGCAAGGCGTGGGAGCGGCCGCGCAAACGGCTGGCCATTTGCAGGCAGCGCTGCAGGGCGGTGAGCATGCCCAGGGCCAGGACATCGACCTTGAGCAGGCCCATGGCGTCGAGGTCGTCTTTGTCCCATTGCACCACGCTGCGGTCGGGCATGGCGGCATTTTCGATGGGCACCAGCCGGGAAAGCTTGCCATGAGAAATGACGAAGCCGCCGGGGTGCTGGGACAAATGTCTCGGGAAGCCCTTGAGCGTATCGCTCAGGACGGCCCAGAGGCGAGCCGTGCGGCGGTGCGCCGGCAGGCCATGGGAGTGGATCTTCTCGAGAATGTCCTTCTTGCCATTCCAGTAGTGGAAAGAGCGGGCGACGGCATCGATGCGTTCCTGGGGCACGCTCAAGGCCTTGCCGACATCGCGCAGGACGCTGCGGTGGCGGTAGCGGATGGCCACGGCCGCCAGGGCGGCGCGGTCCCGGCCATAGCGTTCATAAATGTGCTGGATGACTTCTTCACGGCGTTCGTGCTCGAAATCCACGTCTATATCCGGCGGCTCGTTGCGGGCCCTGCTGATGAAACGGGCGAACAGGCTGTTGCCACTAGCGGGGTCGACTTCGGTGATGCCCAGGCAATAGCAGACGGCGGAATTGGCTGCCGAGCCCCGCCCCTGGCAGAGAATGCCGCGGCTGCGTGCGAATTTCACGATGTCGTGGACGGTGAGGAAGTAGGGTTCGTAAGCGAGATCCCGGATGATGGAGAGTTCATTTTCCACCTGGGCCAGAACGGAGGCAGGTACGCCCTGGGGATAGCGGCGCTGGGCGCCGGCCAGGGTTTCCTGGCGCAGGTAGGCGGTGGGGTTCATGCCCTGGGGAACGATTTCCTCGGGGTATTGGTATTGAAGCCGCAATTCATCGAGCGAGAACTGGCAGCGCTCCAGGATGTTGACCGTTTCCTCAAGCAGTTCAGCCGGATACATGTTCGCCAGCCGCAGGCGGCTGCGCAAATGACGTTCGGCGTTGGGATGCAGATGTTCGACCATGTGCGCCACCGGCTTGCCATGCCGGATGGCGGCCAGGGTGTCGTGCAGGGGCTGGCGAGAGCGGCGGTGCATTTCCACTCCGCCCAGAGCGACCCGCGGCACGCGGTGGCGTTGACCGGCCGCTTGCAGGGTGGCGAGGTGGCGGGCATCTGAAGCCCCATGGTGCAGGGCGACTCCCAGCCACAGGCGCTGGGGAAACAGGGTCGCGAGACGTGGAAGCTGGGCATCCAACGTGGCGGCGGTGGCCTCTTCAGTCGGCTTGAGGATCACCAGGCAATCCGGCAGGGCGCGTAGGTGCGCCAGCTCGGGCGGCGGCGAGGAGAGATCGGTCAGGCTGAGCCGGTATTCTCCCTTGGGGCTGCGTCGGCGCGCCAGGGTGATGATTTCCGACAGGTTGCCGTAGCCATTGAGGTTGGAGGCCAGCACGATCAGGTGCAGGCCTTCCAACAGACGGAAGCGGCTGCCCACCACGAAATGCAGGGCATGCCGCTTGGCTTCGACATGGGCGCGCACCACCCCGGCCAGAGAGCATTCGTCGGCCAGAGCAAGGCCCCGGTAGCCCAGGCCGGCCGCCCGCTCGACCAGTTCCTCGGGGTGCGAGGCGCCGGTCAGGAAGCTGAAATTGGAAATGCAATCCAGCTCGGCATAGGCACTGAGAAAGGAAAGAGCCGGCTTCATGGCGCCCCACGGTTTCAGGCAAACAGACCATGAAGAAACCAGCGGTCGCCGGTTTCGCGTTCCCGAAAGACCCAGTAACGGGCGCCTTGCGGGTCTTCCGCCACGAAATAGTCGCGCCGGTGGTGAAGCCCTTCGTACCAGCCGGTCTCGATTCGTTCGGGCCCCTGCACCAGGCGAAGGGGACGCCCCTGATGCACGGGACGCTCCTGCCGGACGGGAAGCGGACGGGGTTCAGCCAGCAACCAGAAGGGCCTCGGGTTGACGCCCAGCGCCGCAGGCAGGGCCGCGGAGGTGGGTGCCGAAAGGTCAGCCTCCCAATGATTGACCCGTTCGGGCAGGTGGTGGGCCAGGGGGCGAGGACGCAGGATGCCGCCCTGACCCAGTCGCGCGGCCAGCAGGTCGAGCAGCCTCTGTTCTTCCTGGGCGTGCCGGGCCGGGTCGGGGAACAGCGTTTCAGCGACTGGTGCACGCGGGTGGGAGGGACCGGCCACGAGTTCCAGGCGAACGGCCGGAAGCGGCAGCGTGCAGTGCTGGAACTGCTCTTTGAGGATGCGGTTGAAGTCTTCCAGACGCCAGGAGGCGGCCGAGAAGCGCGGCGCCACCCGGGTAGGCGCACAGGACTGTCGGCCTTTCTCGTGATGAATGAGCAGCGTGAAGTCGTGCAGGGCTTCCTGCCGGTTCTGCAGCCAGCCGCACAGGGACAGCAGCAGGGGCTGGACCGCCGCCAGGAGGGCGGGGGCGTGCTGGGGGTGGAAGTCGAGATCGTGGGCCTGACGAAAACGGGCGGGAGGATGGAACCAGGCGACCCCTTCATGCACCCGGGCATAGGCGGCGTCCAGGGCATGCATGAGCGCGGGGCTGCTGCGTTGCTGCAGACCTTGCCGCGGCAGGCGGCGCAGGTCGCCCAGGCGGTGGCAACCCACGTTCTCGAGCCATTCCCGGTGCGGCAGGGTTTCCGGCAGACTGTCCACGAAGAGCTTGTCGAGCTCGCGTGCCAGGCTGCGAGGCTGCAGCACCCGACGGCCCGAGGTGCAAGGCGCGCCGGCCAGCAGCCAGGCACCGGTGGCGGAGGGCGCCATGCCCGGCAACAATGGCGTGAGGACTTTGTGGGCGGTGGCCTGCGCGCGCCTGAAAAGTGCACGGACTCCGCCGAACAAGGCCAGGCTGGCCGCGACCTCCAGCACGACGGAATCGTGCCGGAAACAGGCCACCCGCGGGCTATAGCGCAGCAGGGCAAGCGCCAGCGCGTGCAAGCGGGCAGCGGATTCGGGAGTACGCGACGCTTCAGGCCAGCGCAGGCAGATCCACAGGGGCATTTTTCAAGGCCGCCATGCTTTGAGCGGTGTAGAGCTGAAGAAAGAGGGGATGCGCCGCGGTGGCGCCCTGGCGCTTGAGAATGTGCAGGCGCATGCCTTGCCGGCACGGTTCGATGGCCAGCCGCAACACGGCGGTGCTGGCCTGGTGCAGGGTGGAGGAAGGCCGCAGCAGAATGCACAGGCTTTCGCTTTGTCGGGCCAGCAGTTGCAGGCGTCGCAGGCTGGGGGTGTGGATGGGGTGTGCCCAGCAGAAAACGGCGGCGCAGCTGTTGTGCCGGAGAATCTGTTCGGTGGCCCAGAGGGCGTCGGCCGTGCTGGAAGGCTGCAGCCACAGGAGCCGTTCCGGGGCCAGTTGCCAGTGTGCCCAGGCCTGAATGCTGGGCGGGTGAGGCGGTTTGACCAAGGCGATGCTGCGCTCGGGCAACTGTCTGGCCAGGGCCGGCTTGAAAAGCTGCAGTTCGCCGCAGCCGGGCCGTTCGAGCAGAACCTCGACCAATTGCCCCACGGGCCAGCCCTGACCGGGCAAGGCCTGATCCAGGTCGGGAAAACCGGTGGGGATGGTCGGCCCTGCCGGCCGGGCCAGTTGAGTGGCCCGCCATAGGGCAGGGTGGATCTGTTCGGGATGCCGAAGCAGGAAAGCAGGGTGGCTCATGCTGGATAACCGCGTATTGATGCTGTATGAATATACAGTGTTTTGCGGTTACCGGCCAAGTTCCCCCGTCACAGTACAATCGCAGAGAGTTCAGGATTTTTTTATGCCCCCCACAGATTATTCCGCCACACTGGCCCTCATTCCCAAGGAAGAGAAACCCAATCTTCTGTTCGTGCTCCTCCATGGCGAGGCCGCCGGCCCGGAACAGCTTTACCCTCTGGTCGAAGCCATCAAGAACGCATTTCCCCGCGCCCTGATCATCTTGCCCCCGCTGGGCAATGAGCGCGAGCTCGATGCCTTGGCCGCTTTTGTGCGCAAGGTGCAGGCCCATTACGGAATTTCCGGCGAACAGACCGCCATGGCCGGATTCTCACAAGGGGCGCGGGTGGCTCTGGAAACCAGCCGCCTGCATGGCGGGCTGGCCGGCCGGGTGCTGGCTTTCTCGGGGCTCTATGCCGAATCCCCCGCTTCCTTGCCCGAAACCACCATGATCCATTTCTTCCATGGGGCGGAAGACAAGTTGTTGCCTCTCAAAGAGGTGGAGACCATGCTTCAGCATCTGGGCACGATCGAAGCGGATGTCACGGTGGATGTGGCCTCCAGCGTGGGCCATGAGCTGCATCAGGCTCTGATCGAACAGGCCATCGTGCGTCTGCAGACCTGTGTGCCTCTGCGCAGCTGGAAAGAAGCCTACGGGGAAATCAGCCTGAAGGAAGGCTGCAGCGAGACCGACCCTTCAAAGCCGCCCACCCTCCATTGAGACCTGGCACGGCCAGTCATGCCGTTCGACCGGCACACCGGCCGGGTCATAACGGGTTTCACTGAACATGCCTCGGCCCTGCGGGTCGAGGGCAATCAGGGTGGAACAGCGGGTGCCGTAATGGGGGCTGACGATGAAAATGCTGCTCAGCAGCCGCTCCGTTTCCAGAGGCACCCCGGTGCGCGGCAAGGTATCGTCACGCGCCTGTTGGCCGTCACGCAAGGTTTCGTACAGGGCATCGAGGGCCAGTTCCTCGCCGTCGGGTATGGCTGCATCGAGCCGATTGCGCAGGCGTTCCACTTTAGGCCAGGGCGTATCCAGCGCGTGGTTCGAAAGCGCGTAACGGCCCGGCTGCAGTGAAACGGGTGCTGTGCAGGCCGCGTGGTTGCCCACATACCAGGCATTCAGTCCCTGCCCGACGATCAGGTTGAATCCGTTGTAATGGTCGGCCCGGGAAAAAACCGTTCGGGCATAGGTTTCTGCCGAGGCATCGCCCTGCAGAAAGTCACTCACCAGTTCGCCTCGGCTACGAACATCCGTGCGATGCGCGGCAGGGTCACGGTAATTGGTCAGCAGGGCCCAGCGCCCGTGCAGGCTGAGACCCAGCCAGGTGCCGCCGGCCGACAGGTCGCGCCCGGCAATCACATGCGGCGCTTCCGGCCAGGGGCGTGCGGCCAGAGCCGGGCGCTCATGGTATTCATCGCGATTGGCGGCAATGAGCAGAGGCCAATGGGGGTGGACCCCCAGGCTCAGATAGGCAATGCACATTGACTCAGGAACCGCTGGACGCCAGAGCGAGGGCGGGGGCGTGAGATTCAACCAGCTGACGCAGGCGATTGGCGTCGCCGAGCCGGGCGGCGCGGCCGTCGGCATTGAGAAGCACGATGGCAAGATCGCGCTCATCGATGCGGGTCAACATGACCAGACACTGACCGGCCTCATTGATGAAGCCGGTCTTGGAGACGCGGATATCCCAGTCGCTGCGCCGGACCAGACGGTTGGTGTTGTTGTAGGTGAGCTGCCGCCCACGCCCGATGGTGAAGACCTCGGTATCGTCGGTGGCGTAGGCTCGGATGCTTGGATGCTTGTCGGTGGCGCGCAGCAGCTTGACGAGGTCGTGGGAAGTGGCCACGTTGTCGCTCGACAGGCCGGTGGGTTCCACAAAACGGCTATGCCGCATGCCCAGCGCCCGGGCCTTGTCATTCATGGCGCGCACGAAAGCGGGCAGCCCGCCGGGGTAATGGCGGCCCAGCGCATTGGCGGCACGGTTTTCCGAGGACATCAGTGCCAGGTGCAGCATTTCGCCGCGCGTCAGGCGCGTGCCGACGGCGAGGCGGGAGCGCGAGTGGCGCATGCGGTCGATGTCGTCACTGCTGATGGTGAGGACTTCATCCATGGGCAGGCCGGATTCGATCACCACCAGCGCCGTCATGAGCTTGGTGATGGAGGCAATCGGCCGGAGTTCGTCGCTGTTTTTCTCGAAGAGGCGGGCGCCCGTTTCGAGGTCGTAGACCAGGGCAACTTCTGCGCGCAGCGCGGCGTCGAGCGTGGCGGACCCGGTTTGCGCCTGGACCGGGGCTACGAAGCCGAACAGGCCCGTGGCGCCCAGACAAAGCGCAGCGCGCGAGACAAAGCGTGAGAAAAGGACGGGAATCACTGGCATGTTCCGATTCGCGACGGCAGGATGCTCAAGATAGTAGCAGAAAAATCGCGATTTATTATGGGTTTACCGATATTTCTTAATTGCTTTTCTAGGTATTGACCCGAGCGTCTGCCAGCGTGGGCGCGTCGCTTCGCCCTGCCAGACCTCGGCGTGCCCGGATCAGAAGCAGGGTGACAATGAACAGGTTCAGCCCGTTCCAGGCGATGCCATTCATGAACGCGGCGTCGTAGCTGCCGGTCATGTCGTAGAGCGCACCGGCCATCCAGCCCCCGAGGGCCATGCCCAGCAGGGTGGCCATCAGCACGGTGCCCACTCGGGTTCCCACTTCCTGCGGCGCAAAATACTCCCGGACGATGAGGGCGTAGGAGGGCACGATGCCGCCCTGAAACAGGCCGAACAGCCCGGAGATGAAATACAGCGAGGCGAGGCCCGAGCTGTTCAGGAACAGGATGAGGGCGATGCCCTGCAGCAGCGACCCGAGCCACAAGGTGCGCAGGCCGCCGATATGATCGGAGATCCAGCCGGAAAGCAGTCGGCTGACGATGCCCATCCCCAGCATGAGCGCCAGCATCTCCGCGCCTCGCGCCAACCCATAGCCCATGTCGCCGCACAGCGCGACAATATGCACCTGGGGCATGGCCATGGCCACGCAGCAGGCCACGCCGGCAATGCTCAGCAGGCCCTGCAGGGCGCCGGGCGACATGCCCAGCGGGCGTTGCGGGTTGGAAGCCGCGATCTCCTGGAAATGTCGGGCAGGTTTGCCATGCTTGGGCATGGCCGCCGCGGCCGGCAGGTTCTGGGGCCGACGGCGATAGAACAGGGCAAGTGGCAGCATGGCGACTAGGCAGAACACGCCCATGCCGATATAGGTGCTGCGCCAGCCTTCGGACTGCATGAAATGCTGGACGATGGGGGGCCACACCGCCCCCGCCAGGTAGTTGCCGCTCATGCAGATGGCCAGCGCGATGCCGCGGCGCCGGTCGAACCAGAGGCCGGTATCGGCGACCAGTGGTGTGAAGGTGGCCGCAGTCCCCAGCATGCCGACGATCAGGCCGTGCACCAGCATGAAACTCCAGATTCCCGGCGCCATGCCCGACAGGAGGTAGCCGGCGGCCAGCGCCAGCGTGCCGATCAGGATGGGGGCCATCACCCCGTGCCGGTCGGAAATGCGGCCCATGAGAATGCCGCCCAGGCCAAAGGCCACCATGGTGACGGTGTAGGGCAAGGAGGCCATGGAGCGGGACACGGCAAACTCGGCCTGGATAGCAGGCAGCATCACCGTGATGGCATACATGCCCGAGCCGCCCAGGGTCATCAGGGCCAGCGAGGCAAACAGCCGCATCCAGGCGTAAGGGGTTTCGCGGGAACCGGGCGGGTGGGACATCCTTCTGCTTACTCTATGTTCTGCGCCTG
>JAJUFT010000062.1 GCA_029263615.1 Alcaligenaceae bacterium
CGCAGTGCTGTGCGCGGCGGGCTACAACATCAAATGGCTGCTGCGCATGATCGCCAAGAAGGGCGTGCCCTTCCTGAGGGCGATTTTTTTGTGCCTCGCGAAAGGCACGATGCCACGCCGGTTCTGGCCGGCCTTGGCCGGAAGAGTCAACCCGCATAAATACTGGTGGGCCCCCGGGGAGTCGAACCCCGCACCAACGGATTATGAGTCCGCTGCTCTAACCAGGCATGAGCTAGAGGCCCACAGCGCTTTCCCCAGTCAGGGCAGGATCGCGCGAAGTCCGCAATTATTGCATAAAGCCTTCGGGACTGACTAGCCGTGCCTTCCGCCGCAGTGGTATCTTCTGCGGAAAAGCTGGGAGGCGGCATGGAACGCAAGGACGCAGTGCAAAAGGGGTGGGGCAGATGCTTGCTCACGCGGGCAGTGACCCTGGGGGCAGGCATCTTCCTTGTACTGGCCCCCAGCGGTCCGGTCCTGGCGGCCGCCGAACACGCCCACATTCAGGAATTCACACCCCTAGGTCGTGTCAGTGCGGTGGAATCCGTCCAGGTTCGCTTCCCGGAATCGGTCGCTGCGTTTGGCGACACCACGGCCGCCTCGCCCGTGCAGCTGGAATGCCGGGGCCTGGTGCCCGGGGGCCAGGGGCGGTGGCTGGACGATCGGCACTGGGTTTATGCGTTCGACGCGCCGCTGAATCCGGGGGTGCAGTGCGTCGCACTCGCCGACCCTGCGTTCCGGGATCTGCACGGGCGGGCATTGCCCGCCGGGCTTCGCTTCGAGTTCGACACAGGCGCGCCTTCCGTCACGGACATGCGCCCGTATGCTTCCACCACCATCGATGAGGAGCAGATTTTCATTCTGCGCTTCAATGCGCCGGTCGATGCCGAGTCTGTGGCGCACCGCAGTCATTGCGAAGTGGACGGGCTGGGTGAACGCATTCCGGTCAGGCCGGCGAGCCACTCGCTACTGCAAGACTTGCTGCAGGCCAGCTATATGGAAGCGCCTTCGGATCCGCGCACGGTCGCCCTGTTGCAGTGTGCCCGCGTATTGCCGCCGGAAACCCGAATGAGTCTGGTGGTGGGGCCCGATGTGCGCGCGCTGCAGCAGCCGTCCGGTCTGGCAGGGTCGGAGCAGGCGCAAACTTGGGAGTTTCAGGTGCGCCCGCCTTTTGTCGCCAAGCTCCGTTGCACGCGCGAACGGGCGGGGCGACCCTGCATTCCGATGGCGCCCATCGTGCTGGAGTGGACGGCGCCCGTGCCGCGGGAGGTGCTCGCAGGGCTGACACTGGAGGCCGACGGGCAGCGTTTTGCGCCGGAAGAAAGCGCGGATGACGATCCCTCCTTCGTCGATTTCCTTCGTTTCCCCGGGCCCTTTCCCGCGTCGACGACTCTGACCCTGACGCTGCCCGAGGGGCTGCGTGATGACGCGGGCCGCCCCCTGGAGAACGCCGACCGTTTTCCCTTGGAGATCAAAGTGGGTGAGGCGCCGCCTCTGGCTAAGTTCGCCAGCGGAACGTTCGGCGTGATCGAGCGGTTCGCGCAGGGGCGGCCAGGAACGGAGCGGGAAGAGGCCGCCGTGCCGGTCAGCCTGCGACATGTGGAAGCCGACCTCACGACGCGTGGGCTGACGTGGTCTGCCGGCCGGGTCGCCAGCCTGCGCGAAGTGAACGACGCCGAGGTGTTGCGCTGGTACGCACGCCTGCAACGGCTTGATTCGGGCCGCTGGAGTGAAGCGCAGGTGGAGGATATTTTCGCAGGTCGCGCACCCCGTGACAGCAACGAGAACTGGGAAGACCGATTGGATGCGCGGGCCGTCTCGTTGTTGGGGAAGGTGGTGGAGGCCGTCAGGCTCGAGCTGCCGAAGCCGCCGGAAGGGGAAAGCCGCCCTTTCGAAATGATCGGCGTGCCCTTGAGTGAACCGGGTTTCCATGTGCTGGAAATCGAGTCCCCGCGCCTGGGCGCATCCTTGCTGGAAGACGGTGGTCCCATGTATGTGCGAACGGGGGTGTTGCTGACCAACCTCTCGGTGCACGTGAAGCGCGGACGTGATGACCTGCTGGTCTGGGTGACGACGCTGGCCGATGCCTCGCCGGTGGCCGACGCGGACATTACCGTGCTGGATTGCGAGGGCAGGCCCCAGGCGCGCGGCCGTAGCAACGCGGAGGGAATCTGGCATCACCTGGGCTCGCTGGACACCCCTGATTATTGTCCGGACACCGGCCTCAGCGGGTTCTTCGTGTCGGCCAGAGTGGGTGCCGAACACCCGCAGGCACACGGCAAGGCCGATTATTCCTTCGTGATGTCCACCTGGGATCGCGGCATTGAGTCGTGGCGCTTCAACATCCCGACCGATGGCCGTCAGGAACCGGTTCAGCTCAGCCACACGGTCTTCGACCGCAACCTGTTCCGCACGGGGGAAACGGTGTTCATGAAGCACTATCTGCGCGAGCAGACGCGTGACGGTCTGCGCAACCCGGTGGGGCGCAGGCCTGATCGCCTGGTGATCGAGCATGAGGGGTCCTCGCAACGCCATGAACGGGAAGTCGCGTGGCAGGAAACGCCGTCGGGCGGCCTCGTGGCCATCAATGAATTTCAACTGCCGGAATCCGCACATCTGGGCAGCTACTCGGTCAGGCTGACCGACGCTGATCAGAACTGGTACGGCAGCAGCACCTTCAGGGTGGAAGCGTTCCGGCTTCCTTTGCTGACCGGGCAATTGACCGTGCGCAGTGAGGGACGGCCGGATGTGCTGGTGGCGCCGGACTCGCTCACGCTGGATATGCAGCTGGCGTGGATCTCGGGCGGACCGGCATCGGGCCAGCCCGTTCAGCTCAGTGCCGTCGCGGAAGATCGCGGCGTGGTGTTTGCAGGCTATGACGATTACAGCTTTGCACCCGCCACGCCAGAAGGGGAACAGACCGCTTCGGAGGAAACGCCGCTCCGGGAAGACAGCGGGCCCCGGCGCGAAGTGTTTGCCGACGCCGTCGAGGTCCGGTTGGATGGCCATGGTAGCGCGTCCATCGCGCTCGACCGGCTTCCGGTGGTGGATCGGCCGCGCCGCTTTCTCTTTGAGGCGTCATTTGCCGACCCGAATGGCGAGATCCAGACCCTGTCACAGTCGGCCGATGTGTGGCCGGCTGGGGTGCAGGTGGGCATCAAGGCCCCCGGGTGGCATGCACGCACTGAAGCCTTCCCCGTGGAAGTGGTCGCCTTGGACACGGATGGCAAGCCGCGCCAGGGCGTGCCCGTTCAGCTGCAGTCGGTGGAACGCAAGACCTACTCGGTACGCACGCGCATGGTGGGCGGGTTCTACCGATACGAGTCACACATGGAGCGCCTGGCGCCCGTCACGCTTTGCACCGGCAAGACGGATGAACGGGGCGTGTTCGCCTGCGATGTCCATTTCGAGCGCGAGGGAAGCTACGAGCTGCAGGCATTGGGCAGTGACGACGAGGGGCGGCAGTCCACTGCGCAGGGGCTAATCTGGGTGTCCGGGGCGGCCGACATGTGGTTTCCCGGTGCGGCGGATGACCGGATCGACCTCATCCCTGCCAAGCGGGAATGGGCCGTTGGAGAGGAAGCCGAGTTCCAGGTTCGCATGCCTTTCCGCGAAGCCCTGGCGCTGGTGAGCGTCGAGCGGGAAGGGGTGTTGTGGGCCCGTCTGCAACCTCTCAAGGGCAGCAATCCCCTGGTCAGGGTGCCTGTCCGGAAAGAATGGGGGCCCAATGCCTTTGTGTCGGTGCTGGTGCTGCGCGGGCGTCTGTACGAATTGCCCTGGCAGAGTTTCTTCAGCTGGGGCTGGCGCCAGCCCGATGCATGGTTGAACGCATGGAAATCGCAGCGAGACGATACATGGGTGACACAACACGTCGATTTGGCCAAACCGGCTTTCCGACTCGGAATCGCCGAGCTCAAGGTGGCAGGCGAGTCGGATCGCCTCCAGGTCGTTCTCACGCCCGAGAAGGACACGCTGCAGGTCAGAGAGGAAACGATGGCCCGGGTGCGTGTGACGCTACCGGACGGCGCGCCCGCCTCCCACGGCACCGTCGCCTTCGCCGTGGTGGACGAAGCCTTGCTCGAACTGGCTCCGAACGAGAGCTGGGCGCTGTATGAGGCGATGCATCCGCGTCGCAGCCTGCACGTTTCCACGGCGAGCAACCAGCTGGAAGTCGTGGGGCGCCGCCATTACGGGCGCAAGGCAGTGGCTGCAGGTGGTGGCGGGGGCCATCTGCCGACCCGGCAGCTCTTCGATACGTTGCTGACCTGGCAACCTCTGGTCGCCCTGGATGCCAATGGCGAAGCGCAGCTGCGTTTCCGAATGAACGATTCTCTCAGCCGTTTCCGCATGGTCGCGTTAGCGGATCACGGTGCGGGAGGCTTCGGTCGTGCCGAGGCGTCGGTGGTCAGCCATCAGCCCTTGCAGCTGGTCTCGGGGCTGCCGCCGGTGGTCAGGGAAGGGGATCAATATCGGGCTCAGGTCACCGTGCGAAATGGTTCCCGCGTGGAGCGGAACATCCGGGTGCACGCCGTTGCCGACCCGAAAGACGACCTGCACTTGCCACCGCAGACGGTCAGGCTGGCCCCCGGCGAGTCGGGAACGGTCCACTGGCAGGTGGAGGCGCCGGCACTGAGATGGCCCGACGAATCCCGCCCACTGACCTGGCGCTTTGAAGCCAGCGATGGCGAGGTCACGGATCGACTGCAATTCATTCAGCGTGTGGATGCCCGTGTGCCGGTGAGCACGGTGCAGGCGACGCTCCTGGATCTGGAGGCGGGCAAGCCCGCGCATATTCCCGTGTCTGCGCCCGCTCAGGCCCTGCGGGACAGCGAGGATCGCGTGGCAGGTGGCCTGCAGATCAGTGTGTCGCCCACGCTGTTGGGAAGCCAGACCGGCGTCAGGGACTGGTGGGAAGCCTACCCCTACACCTGCCTGGAACAGAGCGCCTCGCAGGCCATTGCCCTGCATGATCGGCAACGCTGGGAGAAGGTTGTCGCGCGTCTCTCCACCCATATGGATGAAGCCGGTTTTCTCAAATTTTTCCCTGTGACGGGGCCGGGTAGCGAGGTACTGACGGCGTATGTGTTGTCGGTCAGTCATGAGGCACAGACGCTGGGCGATGAGTGGAGCTTGCCGGCCGTGGCGCGCGAGCCCATGCTGGAGGCGTTGCAGGCCTTCGCAGAGGGGAGGGTGGAGCCGAAACATCGCGCGCCCGTCGCCAGCCTGGATGCGCGCCGGCTCATGGCGATGGAGGCGCTGGCGCGGTATGGGCGCCTCGCGCCGGACATGCTGGATACCTTGAGCACGACACCCGACCAGTGGTCGACGGCGAGCGTGGTGGACTGGGTCTCGATTCTCAAGCGTTTGCCGACGCGCGCAACGCGTCAGGAGGAGCTCTCGACCGCGCGCCAGATCCTGATGTCGCGAATGACGGTTTCCGGCAATCACATGGTGTTTGCCGACCGGGCGCTCAATGCTGCGCCCGAGCTCATGGCAACCCGGGTCACCAGCCTTGCGCGCCTGCTGTTGGCGGTCGCGGACGACCCGCAGTGGCGGGACGACCTTCCTCGCATGGTGCGCGGTCTGATGAGTCAGCAGACGGGCGGGGCGTGGACGACCACCACCGAAAATCTGCTGGCCCCGCTGGCGCTGGCGCGTTACGAGAACGTGTTCGAACCGGTCGCCGCCAGGGGAACGGTGCACGCCGGCCTGGGGGAACAGCAATTCGAGTTGCCGGTTTCACCATCGATGGACGGGGCGGAGGCGCGATTGCGCTGGCCTCCGGCCGAAGCGCAGCTGGCCCTGAGCCATCAGGGAAATGGCCGGGCCTGGGTCAACCTCCGGGCGCAGGCGCCGATACAGGCACAGGACGCGTCGACCGGATACCGTCTCGAGCGGCGTGTGGTCCCGGTACGGAAGGCCCATCCTCAAGTCTGGTCGCGCGGAGATATCTACCGGGTTGAGATCACGCTGCATGCCCGCGACAGTGGCACCTGGGTGGTGCTGGACGATCCGGTCCCCGCAGGCGCCAGCATTCTGGGTTCCGGACTGGGGCGCGATGCGACGGCCAACGTACAGACGCCGGCGGCCGGGCCCAACGACACTCCCACCTTCGTCGAGCGGACGGCCAGTGCTTACCGCGCCTACTTCGAGTACCTGCCGGTGGGGCGGGTGACCCTGGCCTACACGGTCAGGCTCAATGCGGCAGGCAATTTCGGTCTGCCTCCCACACGGGTGGAAGCGCTGTATCAGCCCGATCTGCGGGGCAGCCTGTCGCATAACGAACGCTTTGTTGTGGAGGAGGGGCGTCTGGATGCGCCGGTCGGCCCCAACCCCTAGTTCCCGAACCGGTCCGGGTGAAGGGATGCGCGCGCTGCATCGCCATGCAGCGCGCTTCGTGCTCGTGTGGCTGGGTTCACTCGCGGTCGCCCGGGCGACTGTTCCCATTCCACTCCCCGACTTCGACACCGTTCGCGCCAACCATCGTTCCACGGACCTCGTCGTGTTGGACCGTCATGGCGAAACCATCGACACCCTCCGCGTCGATTTTCGTGAGCGCCGGGGACAGTGGGTGCCGCTGAACCGCATCTCGCCTACTGTGGTGCGCGCCGTCCTGTTGTCGGAAGACCGGCGTTTCCACGATCACGCCGGCGTCGACTGGGCGGCCGTCGCCTCCGCGGGGTGGGACTGGGCATGGACCGGACGCCTACGTGGCGCTTCCACCCTCAGCATGCAGCTGGTGGGCATGTTGGACCCCGCCTTGCAGCGACCGGGTGGTGGGCGGCGTCTTGAGCAGAAGTGGGAACAGATGCGCCGGGCGCGTGAGCTGGAGGCTTTCTGGAGCAAGGCACAGATCCTCGAGGCCTATCTCAATATGGTGGCGTTCCGGGGCGAGCTGCGCGGTATCGACGCGGCGGCGCGTGTGATGTTCGGCAAACATCCGCATGGTCTGGGGCCGATCGAGGCGGCCGTCGCTGCCGCCTTGCTCAGAGGGCCCAATGCCAGTGTCGAGCGTGTGGCCCACCGTGCCTGTGAACTGCTGGCCGACATGGGGCGCCCGGGGCGCTGTGACCATCTGGTCCACATCGCGCGGCCCTGGCTGGCCTCGACGGCGGCAGCGACGGCGGACAGCGTCCGGCTGGCACCGCATTTTTCTCGTCTGGCCCTGAAAGCGGCGTTGCCGAGTGTGACGGGCCACCTGCGGACGACGCTGGACGCCCGCCTGCAGGAAGTGGTGCTGGCCACGGTGCGGCGCCGGCTGGCAGGAACGATGAACACCGCCATGACCGACGCCGCCGTGGTGGTTCTGGATAACCGCAGCGGAGACGTGCTGGCTTACGTCGGCTCGGTGGGTGAGAATTCTTCCAACCAGCATGTCGACCACGCCCGAGCGAGGCGCCAGGCAGGTTCCACGCTCAAGCCCTTCCTGTATGCCCAGGCGCTGGAGCTGCGTTACCTGACGGCGGCATCGCTGCTGGCCGATACGCAGCTGGATGTGGTCACTGCCTCGGGGCTGTACGTTCCGCAGAACTATGACCGCAGCTTCGCGGGGCAGGTGAGTGTCCGCAGCGCGCTGGCCTCTTCGCTCAATATTCCTGCCGTGCGGGTGCTGACGCTGGTCGGGCCCGAGCGATTCGTCCGCACTTTGCGGCGTTTGGGCCTGCCTCTGGAGCACGACGGTGATCATTATGGCTACAGCCTGAGTCTTGGCAGCGCCGACGTCGATCTCCTGAGCCTGGCCAACGCCTATCGTGCCCTGGCGCAGGTGGGGCGCTGGACGCCGCCCCGCTTTGTGCCCGAGGGAGCTTCGGCGAACGATTCGGCGCCCGAGCCAGAGTCCGGGTTCGAAGCGGACGCTGTGGCAGGTCCGGCGCACCCGGCCAGGCCGTTCAGGCAGGTCATCGACCCGATGGCCGCCTGGCTGGTGGGGGATATTCTTTCAGACAGGCAGGCCAGGGCGCGGGGATTTGGCCTGGAAAGCGTGCTTGCCACGCGATTCTGGACGGCCGTGAAGACCGGCACCAGCAAGGACATGCGCGATAACTGGACGCTGGGCTGGTCCAGCGATTTCACCGTGGGGGTGTGGGTGGGCAACAGCAGGGGTGCGAGCATGCGCAACGTTTCCGGCGTGACGGGGGCCGCCCCGATCTGGCACGACGTCATGGACTGGCTGCATCGGGAACAGGGCAGCCAGCCCCCGCCACCGCCTTCGGGCATTGAGAGGCAGGACGTGGTCTTCGAGGGCGGTCTCGAGGCGCCCAGGACGGAGTACTTCCTGCCGGGAACGGCGGTGGCGCACATTCAGAGAATCCGTGAACGGGACGGGAAGGGGCCGGGAATCACACATCCTTCGGCCGGTGCCGTGCTTGCGCTGGATCCCGACATGCCGCTTGCGAATCAGGGACTGCGCCTGAGTGCCAGGCCGATGCCGGGGCTGGAGCGGCTGCACTGGCATGTGAATGGTGTGCAGGTGGGAACGGGGCCCAGCGTGATCTGGCGGCCGACGCCCGGCCGTCATGAGGTGTCGCTGCGCACGCCTCAAGGCCAGGTACTCGATGCCCTCCATCTGACGGTGCGCGATGTGCCTCGTCAGGCCCGAGAATTGCAGGCAGCGCACGACTGAATTTTTGCAAAGCTTTGCATGATCTTTCCACGGTCCACCGTGCGAGCAGTCGACCACTGATAAACTTTCACGCAAATCGAATTTGCCAATTAGGGGAAGCAGATGAAAGTCACCCGAATTCTGACCCGCAGTTCCGTTGCCCTGGCGCTCGCCGCGCTGGCCGCATGTCAGACCGCGCCCGTGCAACAGGGCACGGCAACGCAGACGACTGACCCGGCGGTGACCGCCGCAGAGCCGACGGAGACTCCCGCGCCCGTGGACACTCAGCCCGCGGCCGCACAAGGCGCAGCCGTGGCCGTACTGCTGGCCGATACCGTCGAGCACGACGGCTGGCGCCCCATCCAGGTCGGAGCGGGTGCTACCCTGTACCTCGACCCGCGGCCCATCATCATTCGCGACGATCTCACCGGCGTTCAGGCCGGCGCCAATCAGCAAGGGCAGGGTTTGCTGGCCCTGATGATCAGTGACGATGCCCGCCGCCGCGTGCAGGAGGCCACCACGCTTCATCCGAACCGTCGTCTGGCCCTGGTGGTGGGCAGCACCCTGATGTCGGCCCCCACGTATGGCGAGCCGGTCACCACGGGGCAGCTGATCTTCCCGGTGGGCACGGAAGCCAACGCCACGGCGGCCGCCCGTGCGATTGCCGGTGTGGATGCGAACGGCGCGCCCGCGTCGTCAACCGCACCTGCCGCTCCCGCCGCCCCCGCACGTTGATCGAAACCACCGGCAGGCAGGCCATGCCGGTGATGCAACATTCGGTCGCGGAGCCGCCTTCCGCGCCTGCGCAGCCTCCGCCAGACGGAGGCTGCGTTGTTTTTAGGGACAACCCTTGGAATTTTCTGTTCCAACCCGTCGTCAGACTCTAAAATATACGCTTTGCGTATAGTTCACGGGGTCTTTCATGTCCGTCCCTCAACAGGTTTTTCTCCGGGACGCAATGCGGCGTCTCAACCTCACTCGCGACATTTTCGCCGGCCGTATTGGCGTGAAGCGACGTGCGCTCGACACCTGGCTGCTGCCTGAAACCAGCCAGGAATTCCGGCCCATGCCCGAAGTCGTGCAACGGTTCGTCACGGAAATCGTGCAGAACGACGCGCTGCTGCAGAAGTATGCCCAGAACGGGCAGGGCGGCCCCTTGCGTGACCGCATCTCCTTCGAAGGGCGGCACCAGCTGCTTTCCGTGGATCAGTTCACCAGCCGCGAATCCGTGGAAGAACTGTTCCGTATTGCCGACATGATGCAGCCCATTGCCCGCCGTCAGAAAATTTCGCGTGTGCTCGAGGGCGCCGTGCTGGGCAACCTGTTCTTCGAGGCCAGCACACGTACACGCGTGAGTTTCGGGGCGGCTTTCTGCCGGCTCGGCGGCTCGGTCTGCGACACGACGGGATTCACCTTTTCGTCCATGGCCAAGGGGGAATCCATTTATGACACCAGTCGCGTCATGAGCGGTTATGTCGACGCCATGGTCATCCGCCACCCCGAAAAAGGCTCCGTCGCCGAATTTGCGCGTGCCACCAACATTCCCGTGGTCAATGGGGGCGACGGCCCGGGCGAGCACCCCAGCCAGGCGTTGCTGGACCTCTACACCATCCTCACCGAGTTCTCGAGGCTGGGCAAGTTGCTGGACGGTTCCCACATCGCTCTGGTGGGCGACCTCAAGTACGGGCGCACCGTCCACTCTTTGATCAAGCTGCTGGCCCTGTATCGCGACCTTAAGTTCACGCTCGTATCGCCCAAGGGTCTGGAAATGCCGGACTACATTCTTGAGCAGGCCGGCCGCAACGGGCATGTGATTGAGCAGACGCATTCTCTGGAAGAGGGCCTTCGCGGGGCCGACGTGATCTACGCCACCCGCGTGCAGAAAGAACGTTTCGAATCGGAGGACATCGAAGGCTACGGCGCCGATTTCCAGGTCAACAAGGCCATCATCGACAAGTGCTGCGGCCCGGATGTCATCGTCATGCACCCGTTGCCGCGTGACAGCCGCGAAGGGGCCAATGACCTGAGCACCGACCTGAATCACGACCCCCGGCTGGCGATCTTCAGGCAGACCGACAACGGCATCCCGGTGCGCATGGCGATCTTCGCCGTACTGCTGGGGGTGGAGACGCTGGTGCCGCACTCGCTGCGCGACGTCACCTGGAGCCCGCCTTCACATGTCGGGCCGGACGACAGCGTCTTCCACGGAATGTACTGATCGTCAGGCTTTTTTCTCGCCGCCGAGCGCGCCCACCAGGTCGTCCAGCAGCTGAGCCAGTTCACCGCACATCAACATGAAGTCGGAATCGAACTGCTCGGCTTCGTCGGCGGCAGGAATGCGACCTTCCTGCAAGACGTCCAGCGGCGCAACGCGCTTCAGATCGAGCCCGTCAGACAGGACGAATGAGACGCGGTCGGCCCAGGTCATGGCCAGACGGGTGCATTGTTTGCCGGCTTCCACGTGCTTGCGGACTTCATCCAGCTCGACCGTCTGGCGCACATAGCGCACGGCGGCACGCGTTTCATTGGTGGAACGCAGTTCGGTGTCTTGGTCGATCGAGAAATTGACCGGCGGCTCGTCACTGATCAGCCAGCCGGTCATGGCCGAGGCCGGCGAGAGCTCGGTATACAGGGGCACGACGGGGAAGGGGTCCAGCACCTTGGCCAGCGCGCCCATCACTTCGTCGCACTTTGCCGCCGCCGCGGCGTCAATCACCAGCCAGCGATTGCGCGTATCCACCCAGACACGGGTATCACGGTAAATGCTGAAGGCCTTGGGCAGAAGTTCGTCGGTCACCTGCTCCTTGATTTCCTTCATCTGCTTGCGGCCCGGCCGATAGCCTTGCTGCTCTTCGATTTCGGCTGCCCGGGCGCGGGCAAACTGGTTGATGACGGTGGTGGGCAGCAGCTTTTTCTCGACCCGCAGGTTCAGCAGATATTGGCCGTCCAGGGCATGCACCAGGCCCGACTCGGGGCGTGCCTGTGTCCAGCCCAGGGCCGTCATGTCAGAGGCCGAGCCGGGTCGGAAGGCCAGCTTCTCGAGCGCCTCATCCAGTTGTTCCGGTGAAAAGTTCCAGGAAGGGGCGAGGCGATAAATGCGTAGATTCTTGAACCACATGGAGAATTTCGTCTGATGGAAGGGGGCATGCGGCCTGCTTGTGGCCGCGCGAAGGAGTCGATTGTATGCGATGGGGCGTTGCGGTCTGCTGCGGAATCTACGAGGATTCCCTGCTGCCGGGCATGCAAAAAAAAGACCCGAAGCCGGAGGGCGACGGGCCTTGTTCAAAACAGCGGCTGTCGTGTGATCTTGCTCGCGGGGCGCACGACAGCGCTGATGGGGAAGCGCCGTCTGGGACGGAACCGCGTGGCGCGGTCATTTCCCCCACGCAGGCATTCTATTCCCCGGCGGCTGACGGAGGCCTGAACAGATACACCTGATTACCCAGCGAGACCTTTTCTTCATATCTGTTTATTTATCCAGTATAATTTGATGCAATAATTGCCGGCATACGCAACGCGCCGCATCAACCGTCTTCTGCAAGGATCCTAAATGGACGACAAAACCAGCAAAGCCGCCAATCCCGAGCGCGCCAAGGCACTGGCCGCAGCGCTTTCTCAAATTGAAAAGCAGTTCGGCAAGGGCTCGGTCATGCGCTACGGCGATGACACGGTCGAGCACGACATTCAAGTCGTGGCCACCGGCTCCCTGGGGCTGGACATCGCCCTGGGTGTTGGCGGCCTGCCTCGCGGCCGGGTCATTGAAATCTACGGCCCGGAATCCTCCGGCAAGACCACGCTCACCCTGCAGGTCATTGCTGAAATGCAGAAACTGGGCGGCACTTGCGCCTTCATCGACGCCGAGCACGCGCTCGATGTCCAGTACGCTTCCCGGCTGGGTGTCAACCTGGAAGACCTCCTCATCTCGCAGCCCGATACCGGCGAACAGGCCCTGGAAATCACCGATGCCCTGGTGCGTTCCGGCTCCATCGATCTCATCGTCATCGACTCCGTCGCTGCGCTCACGCCCAAGGCGGAAATCGAAGGCGACATGGGCGACTCCCTGCCGGGTCTCCAGGCCCGCCTCATGAGTCAGGCCTTGCGCAAACTCACCGCCACCATCAAGCGCGCCAACTGCATGGTCATCTTCATCAACCAGATCCGCATGAAGATCGGTGTCATGTTCGGCAACCCGGAAACCACCACCGGGGGTAACGCGCTCAAGTTCTATTCCTCCGTCCGGCTCGACATCCGCCGTATCGGCTCCATCAAGAAGGGCGACGAAATCATTGGCAACGAAACCCGCGTGAAGGTGGTCAAGAACAAGGTCGCGCCACCCTTCAAGCAGGCTGAGTTCGACATCATGTACGGTGCGGGCATTTCCCGGGAAGGCGAAATCATCGATCTCGGCGTGCAAACCGGCATCGTCGACAAGGCGGGCGCCTGGTACAGCTACAACGGCAACCGTATCGGGCAGGGCAAAGACAATGTTCGCGAATATCTCAAGGAAAATCCCGAACTCGCCTTCGAAATCGAAAATCGGGTCCGGGAAAAGCTGGGTGTCGCGCTGCAACAGGCCGCGGTCGTGGGTGCCACCCCGGGTGGGGCCAGCGACGGCGAATAAACGCCGGTGACTGCATCCGAATCATCCAGGGCGCGTGCAGGAGGGCAGCTCTCTCTGAAGGCACGCGCCATTGCGTTGCTTTCGCGCCGCGAACATTCTCGTGCGGAACTGCGTCGCAAACTTGCGCCGCACGCCGAGCAGCCGGAAGTGCTGGACGCCCTGCTCGATGAACTTGAGCGCGGCAACTGGCTCTCGCATGAGCGCTTTGCCGAAAGTCTGGTGCACCGGCGCGCGGCACGGCACGGGTGGCGTCGCGTGGCGCAGGAACTGCGCCAGCACGATCTTCCTCCGGAAACCCTCAGCGCCGCCATCGGCGAATTGCAGTGCACCGAATTCGAGCGCGCCCGGGCGGTCTGGCAGAAACGCTTCAGCCAGGCGCCTGCCGACGCCAGGGAATATGCGCGCCAGCTTCGTTACATGGCCGCGCGCGGCTTCACCGGCGACACGGTTCGGCGCATTCTCGCCGACGTTGGCGGCACGATGCCCGACGATCTTCCTTCCCCCGATGAACTCGAGTGAGTTTTCTTCCTCATTTCCCCTGTCATGGCAGGCTGCCTGCGCTATACTTAGGCGGTTTTTCTGACTGGACAGCTTTTTCTCTCATGCCTTTGCCCGCACCGGAAGTCGAACGCGAAGCGCTCCACACCCGCTCCATCCGTGTTGACGCCTTTGCCCGCGCCGATGGTCAGTGGGACCTCGAAGCCGAGCTCATCGACGTCAAGCATTACGATTTTGAGCGCAGTGTCGGGGTGCACAAGGCGGGTGAACCTGTCCATCACATGCGGTTGCGGGTCACCTTTGATGAAAGCTTCACCATCACCGCAGCACGGGCCGGCTACGAGGCAGCCCCTTATGGCCAGTATTGCATGGCCATCGAATCTGCCTATCAGGATCTGGTTGGCATGAATCTGCTCAAGGGCTTTCGCGATACGGTGAAGCGTCGCTTCGGTAAGGTCCAGGGCTGTACGCACATGACCGAGCTGTCCTATGTGTTGCCCACGGTCGCCGTCCAGGCGCTCTCGGGCAAACGGCGCGAAGAGCGCGAGGCAGCGCCCGAGGGCGAGGAAAAACGGCCTTTCCAGCTGGAAGGCTGTCATGCTCTCCGTCTGGATGGCCCGGTGGCCAAAGAGTTTTACCCCAAGTGGTATGTCACGCCGGTGACCAGGAACTGAGTTCCTGGTTTTCTCAAGCGGTCATGCAGTCGCGGGCGGCGGCGCTTACGTTATATCCATTTCTACGTCTGACAGGTAATCAATGAAAATTCACGAGTATCAAGGCAAGGAACTGCTGAAGAAGTTTGGCGTGACTGTGCCTCGCGGGATCCCCGCCTTCTCCGTTGACGAGGCTGTGGCCGCAGCCGAGAAGCTGGGCGGTCCGGTCTGGGTGGTCAAGGCTCAGATCCACGCGGGTGGCCGCGGCAAGGGTGGTGGCGTCAAGCTGGCTCGTTCCCTCGAAGAAGTCCGCCAACTGGCTTCCGAAATCCTGGGCATGCAGCTCGTGACCCATCAGACGGGCCCGGAAGGCCAGAAAGTCCGCCGTCTCTATATTGAAGAAGGCGCCGACATCCAGAAGGAATACTACGTTTCCGTCGTCACCGATCGTGCCTCGCAGAAGGTTGCCTTCATTGCTTCCAGCGAAGGCGGCATGGATATCGAGGAAGTCGCTGCCAAGACTCCGGAAAAAATCGTCACCGAACTGATCAATCCGCTGGTCGGCTTCACCAAGGAGCAGGCCGAGAAAGTGGCGCGTGCCATTGAAATGCCGGAAGGTTCCATTCCCCAGGCCGTCGACATTTTCCAAAAGCTCTATCAGTGCTACATGGAAACCGACGCCTCCCTGGTCGAGATCAACCCGCTGAACCGCGACAGCCAGGGCAACATCATTGCGCTGGACGCCAAGTTCAATTTCGATTCCAATGCGCTCTACCGTCAGCCCGAGATCGTCCAGTACCGCGACCTCGACGAAGAAGATCCGGCTGAAGTCGAAGCCAGCAAGTTCGGTCTGGCCTACATTCAGCTCGACGGCAACATCGGCTGCCTCGTGAACGGCGCTGGTCTGGCCATGGCCACCATGGACACCATCAAGCTGTTCGGCGGCGAGCCTGCCAACTTCCTGGACGTCGGCGGCGGCGCCACGGCCGAGAAAGTGACCGAAGCCTTCAAGATCATGCTGAAGAACGAAGGGGTCGAGGCCATTCTCGTCAATATCTTCGGCGGCATCATGCGCTGCGACATCATTGCCGAGGGCGTGATTGCAGCGTGCAAGGCAGTGAACCTGAACGTGCCGCTGGTCGTGCGCATGAAGGGCACCAACGAAGAGCTGGGCAAGAAGCTGCTGGCCGACTCCGGCCTGCCCATCATCAGCGCCGACACCATGGCTGAAGCCGCCCAGAAGGTTGTGGCTGCTGCCGCCAAGTAAGAATTTGCCGAGGATTTATAAATGTCGATTCTGATCAATAAAGACACCAAGGTCATCACGCAGGGGATCACCGGCAAGACCGGTCAGTTCCATACCCACTGGTGCCGTGAATATGCCAACGGGAAGGAAGCCTTCGTCGCCGGCGTACATCCCAAGAAGGCCGGCACCGATTTCGAAGGTGTGCCCATTTACGCATCGGTCAAGGAGGCCAAGGCAGAAACCGGCGCCACCGTTTCCGTCATCTACGTGCCGCCCGCCGGCGCAGCCGATGCCATCTGGGAAGCCGTTGATGCCGACCTGGATCTGGTCATCTGCATCACCGAAGGCATACCGGTGCGCGACATGCTGATGCTGCGCAACCGTATGGAAGCCGAGAACAAGCGCACGCTGCTGCTGGGCCCCAACTGCCCGGGCCTGATCACTCCCGACGAGCTGAAGATCGGCATCATGCCCGGACACATCTCGCGCAAGGGCCGCATTGGTGTGGTCAGCCGCTCCGGCACGCTTACCTACGAAGCCGTGGCACAGTTGACCGAACTGGGTCTGGGTCAATCGACCGCCGTGGGTATCGGTGGCGACCCCATCAACGGTCTGAAGCACATCGACGTGCTGAAGATGTTCAACGACGATCCGGAAACCGACGCCGTGGTCATGATCGGTGAAATCGGTGGCCCCGACGAAGTCAATGCGGCACGTTGGGCCAAGGACAACATGAAGAAGCCTGTTGTGGGCTTCATTGCAGGCGTGACCGCCCCTCCCGGAAAGCGGATGGGCCACGCCGGCGCACTGATTTCGGGGGGCGAAGATACTGCCGACGCCAAGCTCGAAGTCATGGAAGCTTGCGGTATCCGTACCACCCGCGATCCATCCGAAATGGGCAAACTGCTCAAGTCGGTGTTGTAAGTAATGGGGGGTCCGTCACAAACGGGCCCCATCCATGCTGTGCTCCCGTTACTTCCCCCCAAGGGAACATCGGGGCACTCGCAGGGCCTTGCGGCGATCCTTACAAGAAGCTGAATTATAATGGCCCGCTTTTTTGCACCCCGCGCAACCCGATGCGCGTGGGCCTGATAATCCATCTTCTTAATGCCGACAGGCACTTACGGAAACACCTATGGTTGAATTTTTTCAAACGCTCCATTGGGGCGCGATCTTTCAGATCATCCTGATCGACATCCTGCTGGGCGGAGACAATGCCGTCATCATCGCGCTGGCATGTCGCAATCTGCCCAAAGCGCAACGTCTTCAGGGCATTCTCTGGGGTACCGCAGGCGCCATTTTCCTGCGCGTGATTCTCATCGCCTTCGCGCTGGTTCTGCTCGACATTCCCTTCCTC